>CAYXZQ010000022.1:0-28623 GCA_964469935.1 uncultured Methanosarcinales archaeon | reverse complement strand
ATCCCGAGGTCGAGGGTGCAAATCCCTCCGGAGGCTTTTTTTTGATTGAGGTCGAGGGTGCACTGAAGTTCACCACAGGTGAACGAGGTGTTCCGGGAACCTTGTTCCCGATGTCCAAAGAGCTTGCTCGATGGGTTCAGTGAATCTTTGATTCACAAGGACAAATCCCTCCGGAGGCTTTCATAATTTTCTTCGAAGATCATTGCCGATGCCTCCCTGTCCTGCAAGGTCGTCAGAAAACCGGATCTCTTGAAGCATTCATTTCTGCCCGTCCTTGCTGAAGACCAACAGGATGAAGCAGGTCTTGAGGTCGTCCAGTGTCACGTCAGGCCTGAAAGCATGTATCTCATCCAGTATCTCCTTCAGGGATACGTCCTCAAGCGAGTCCAGGACATCGGGAGTTATCCCCCTCGGCCCGTTGTTGACGGGCAGAAAACCCTTCGGGGCCATGCGCAGCGATGCAACCAATGTCAGGCCGTTCTTTTTTCCGATTGACCTGTAATCCTCTATAGTGGGATGGATCTTTGAATAGTAATCATACCTCTTCATGACATCTGTGGCAAGGGACGGATGGAACTCTTCATAATATCTTTTCAGGTCATCCCTCTCAAGGCGCTGGCATGCGTACGGGAAGTCGCCGGATATCTTTGTGGAGTTGATGGGGTACCACCAGTAATCGCAGGTGAATGCAAAGACCCCGCCGTCATCAAGGAGAGTCGAGACCTTCTTGATTATCTTTTCAGTGTTGAAATACGACAATGTGAGGAAGCTGGTGATGAGATCATACTTCCCGGACAAGGTGAAGATGTCCTTGGTGAGGTAGTTGTCAAGGTCCCCCGAGGGAGAGCTGAATCTCGTGATGTATCCATCCGGAACATACCCGAACTTCTCTTCCCATGACCTGAGATGATCCCGCTTCATCCTCCGGGTGACGATCTCCCTCATCTTGTTCAGGGGCAGGATTCCCTTCAGTCTCCTGTCAATGGAAGAAAGCAGCGACACGGGTCTTTTCTTATTTGCATTGACAGCATTGTTCACATGAGATACCAGCGCTTCGACGTTCTTGAGCCTGGGGGCTGAAGGATTCCTGCTCTCTTCAGCAGGTTTGTGTTGTTCTGCAAGGATTTTTACGTACCTCTCAAGGATATTCTTCCTCAATGGCAGGTATCCGCGGAATATGTCGATTGCATCTGAATTTTTCACTATGCCGCTGTATTTGAGCAGCTGTGACTGGATCGCATGGCTGCTTCCTATGTCCAGATGGCTGTCAAATCTCAGTGGGATCTCGTTTTTCTTGAGGAAGTCGACAAGGATGTTGAAGGAATAGTATTTGCTGGAGAAAAACCCTATCTCGAATGAAGACCAGTCGATCTTCTTGTCGCTTGTTGACAGGATATGGGATGATTGCAGGCGGTCCAGGCCATAGAGGCTGAAATAGCCCGGAAATATATTGATCTTCTTGCCTCGAGAATTTGTAAAATATCTCTTGTCTGGCTTCATCATGACCACGATCTTTCAAAATGACAACAGTAATTCCGAATCAAGACCATTCTTTTATATGCTTTTCGATTGTCAGGCTTTCTTATTATTTGGGCATTATTGAAGTCCAGAGACCTTTAGCATCCTCTCATCTTTTGCGACCCTGACGTATGCATCCACAGTCTCCCTGTCCTGGAGATGACCTATCGCGAGTATCTGCTTCGGGAATTCAAGCAGCTTTCGCAGCTTCTTTTCAGCATGCCTGTCGATGAACATCCTGCTCTTGTATGCCCTGGCACCGGAAAGGAAAGCTGTTTCGTAAAACACGCTATTTGCAGATGTCCTGCTGTCGATGACTACAAGCCCATTATCCCTCGCATACCTGCTCACAGCCCTCATCAGCCTCCAGTCCTCTGTCACCAGGCTTCCCATGTGATTGTTCAGCCCGGCTATATTCCTATGCGCCCTGTCCAGATATCTGTTCAGATGTTCAGCATTTTTCTTCACGATATCATAGGCCTCTTCGGGTGAATGGCAATTATATATTGCAGTGCAGTCAACCGGATTGCATTTTCCTAAATCCTTGGGGACATGCTCCTCAGGCCTGTTGTGCTCCAGGTCATGGGGTTCCATGGGCTGGTGAAGGAGCACGTCAGCATTGTTATAACCTACAAGGATGTCAAGAGCTTCCTTCTCGAGCCTCGTCCCCGGCAGGACAGCGATGTTTGCAACAACCCCCCCCTTGGCCAGCCTTTCCAGCGATGAAATCGTCTCCCTGCTCCCTCCTGCATCGTCAAATATGATGCAGAGCCCTTTGGCTTTTTGCCTGGCTTTCCCATAAGTAAGATTAGGCAGCATTGTGGAGATTCCGAAAATCCCCGCCTTCATCAAAAGTTCTCTTCTGTTCATCTCAGGAGGGAATTCACAGGTGTATATATTGCTTTTTGCCTCATTCCCAAAGAAAACGGCAATATGGCACGGCAATCAGGAAGAGAGATATTTTCCGAGCTGCTCCTTTATCAGGACCACGTGGCTGTATTCCATCTCCATGAGCCTCTTCAGGAGTTTTTTGAGTTCCCCGTCGGTCTGCTCCCTGTGCATGGTGGAATACACATCGAATGATTCCTGCTCTATCTTGAGCGCGGTCTTTATTACATCACCCGCTTCTTCATAGACCTTGGTGTCCTCCTTGACACCGGGTCTCATTGCGTATTCCAGAACATTCTCCTCGTTCGCTTTCCTGTTCGCTTCCTCGAAATCATAGCCCTCCCTGAAGAATTCCAGCAGCCGCTTGTGGCGGTATTCCTGCAGGGCAAGAGAGATGAACAATTCCTCGAACTCAGGAAATTTTTTGCTGTTTTCGACATAGAAGTAGTATGTTTCGTTCTCGTAATTTATTCCCCAATTGAAAATCTCATCCCTGTCCATGCAATGTCAATGGAAACAATCTTTAATAAATATTACTGTTAAGCCTCTTGGAGCGCTTTCTTCATGAATGCAGGCAGGACAAATGCCGCCCTGTGGATTTCTTGGCTGTAGTACCTGAACTCAAGCCCGGTCTCCCTGACATCTTCCAGAGGCCCGTATCTCTTAGAGCAGAACGAGAACCCGATGGTCCCTGAAGGGTATGTCGGAATCAGCGTGTAGTAATAATGAAGTTCAGGGAATATCTTCCTGTTGAAGCTGAAGAGCTCGACAATTGTCTTCCTGTCGAAGAACATCCCCTCCGACTGCGTGGCTGCGATGCCGTCTTTCTTGAGCGCGTCAAATATCTTCCTGTAGAAACCCTCGCTGAACAGCACTTTCGCAGGCCCGACAGGGTCTGACGAGTCCACGATTATTATGTCGTACTCGCCTTTCCTGCTGTCAAGGAAGAGGTTGCCGTCCTCATTGAAAACCTTGAGCCTGTTGTCGTCGAAACTCTTCGATATCTCAGGGAAATGCTTCCTGCAGATGTCGATGACGCCTTTGTCGATATCGCACAGGTGGACCTCGTCAACATCGTGCCTGAGGACCTCCCTTGCAGCCCCGCCGTCGCCACCGCCGATTATGAGCACCTTCTTCGGGGAAGGGTGCGCATGCATCGCAGGGTGCACTATCATCTCATGGTATGCAAACTCATCGGATTCGCACAGGTGAATCACATCGTCAAGAAGAAGGATTTTGCCGAGCTTCTCCGATTTCACGACCTCGAGCTTCTGGTAATCAGTCCTTACTGTCTCCAGTGATTCTGTTATCTTGACTGTGACTGAGCAGCCGCTTGTGGTCCATTTGTCCCTTATCCATGTCTCGCTCATTTTCTGAATATGGTGTTGACATCATAATCCTTTCCGCCGAAGAACTTCATCGTGAACTCGGCGACGACCTTGGGGTCATACGCCTTGCAGGAGAATATGTCCATGAATACCCTGTTCGACTCATTGGCGAAATGCCCTGATATCAGCGACGTCTCGATTAGCTGCGTCATGGAATATCCCGCGACCCTCTCGTCCTCGCCGAAATTGACGACCACTGTCTCGCCGAACCGCTTCATCTCTATCATCTCGCAGAGCTCGACTACATACCTCTTTATGGCATCAGGGTCCCTTATCGTCTCAGGGCTGCAGCCATGCACATCCACGCTTGTAATCATGCCCCAGGCATCTTCTTCCCTGAATCTTCTCTCCCATTCGCTTTTCATCTTCATACATCCGGCTTGTGCCTGATCTTCTCGACAGGCATGTCCAGAATACCTCTCTTGCTTTCCACCACGGATATGTTCTTCGTACCGAATTCCTTCTTGAGGAAATTTAGCGCCTTATAGTTGTCTATCTTGTCACCGCAGGTGAAGATGTCGAGCGCGCAGTATCCGAATTCAGGCCAGGTGTGGATTGAGAAATGAGACTCGGCAATCACTATCACTCCAGAGATCCCGTGCGGGCTGAACTTGTGGAAGACCGATTTTATGATTGTCGCACCGGAGATCTCAGCTGCCTGGTTGAGTATCTTCTCGACCCTGTCCTTGTCATTGATTATGTCTGAGTCGCAGGAATAAAGCTCGACAAGGAGATGGTTTCCGAGGGATTTCATATTGCGCCTCCCCACAGGGACGGCAGAAATTCAGGCAAGGATGCAGGTCTGTTGGATTCAAGATTATAGTGAACTGTCTCTAAAAACTCTACCCTGTCCACAACAACTGTCTGATTCATCCTCATCAATTACGATACATACCATTCCTCGGTCAATATTTTGTTGTTTGTTTTTCCGAACTTGTATTTAAAGTTTGTTGTTTTAAAATTCAGCTGTTCCAATGCCTTATCTTCCGGTGCCGGGCTGTATCAGCACGCCTGGTTTCAACCTATGTATACTGCCTCTATTATTTGTCATTTTTCCCCACTTTTTAGTGACGAAAAACAAAACATTTATAAATAGGAAAGCCTTCTGCATCTAGCAGGGGGCGTTGTTGTTATCAGTTTTTTGCTTGTCCTGCCTCAGGCATAAGCCTGTGAAAAAAAGACATGGCTGCATGAGACTGGTGTGGCCGGGGGGAAAAATGTCATTTGCAACACTGCTTGAAGGCTCATGTCCGAAGTGCCATTCGCTGGTATTCAGGGTCGAGCATTTTGAGACACCTGATGGCTGGAAAGAGGAGACCGTCTGCCTCATGTGCAAACAGAAAGCTTTAAATTGATACTGCTTCTTCCCAGCATCCCATGGATGACAATAAAGAGGGATATGACCGGCTGAAAAAGAGACATTCCCTCCCGGATTACGACGCTGTAGATGATCTTTTTGAGATCTCTTCTATCGAGAGCCACAGGTTCCTTCTGAGGGACATAAGGAGGCAGATGATAAGCAAGGTAAAGGCCAACACCGAGATACTCGAGGAGCTCATCCACCCGAACTCGACCATAAGCTCATACCATGAATTCAAGTTCTTCAATGACGATGAGAAGAAAGGGCTCTATGACCTTTATGCAAAGCTTATGGAGTGCATAAGGAGATCCAATATCCTCGACATAGAGTCGAGCGATGAGGCTGAGGCAGGCTTCATCAAAGATGTATACTCTAAGTGGCAAGGTCTCAGAGAGAAGCTTTCAGTGATAATGATGAAGCTTAGGGACTCATGGAGCAAGGAAGAGATAGCCGACACAGACACGTCCAGCTATTTCGGCTGATGAATTCTTGCAGGACAAGCAATTTCCGGCAATTTTTTAAATCCTCGCGGATAACCATCCTCATGAAGTGCCCGTTCTGCGATGAAGATAATGTAAGCAGGCATAAGATATATGAGACCGCGACTGAATACGTGGTATACAGCATCAGGCCTGCCAATAAGGGACAATGCCTCGTGGTCCCGAAGAGGCATGTCGTGTCTGTCAGCGGGCTTGGCGAAGAAGAGGCAGGAAGCCTGTTCAGGACAGTCCGGCATGTCTCAAGGATACTCAAGGATTATCTGGAACCTGACGGGTTCAATTATGGTCTTAACGAAGGCAAAATTGCGGGCCAGACAATAGACCACCTGCATTTCCATATCATGCCGAGATTTGCAGGCGATGTCCTGCCCGGGTTCCACATTTTCCACAGGGACCCCGCAAGGAAACAAGACCTCTCTCCTGCTGAGATGGACACGAGTGTATCAGAATTCAGGAAAGTCTTCCAAGACTTCAAGCCGGTTTGAACCTATGGCAAATTATTTATAATCTTCTTAATTAGCTCTTGATATGGCAAAAGAGAACTTTCTTCTGGTCTCTCTCAAGGAGGCTGAGGCAAAGAAGCTGGCCCAGGTGATAAGCAATGACACGTCCAGGAGGATTCTCGACCACCTGGCCACAGTAAGGGACGACACAGAGGCGGCGATAGCGAAGAAGCTCGGGCTTGCGCCCTCAACGGTCCATTACAACATGAAGGCGCTCCTGCAGGCGAAGCTGGTCCAGGTGGACGAGTTCCATTATTCAGAGAAGGGCAAGGAGGTCAACCATTATTCTCTTGCGAACAAATACGTCATCATCGCGCCCGATTCAGCCCCCCAGACCCTGAAGGACAAGCTGAGAAGGATACTTCCGGTAGCCCTGATATCGGCTGCATGCGCAGGGCTGATCCAGCTCTGGACTATGCTTTCTGGCAGGACCGCGGAGCTGGCCCGCAACGCCCCTGAGATGCTCCAGGCCCAGGCGCCGATGCTTGCAGAAAAGGCAGCTGACACTTCCATCACTGCAAGCACGGCAGGCAGGGAGGCCCTTCCGAGGGTCGCAGAGCATGCGCAGAGCATCTTTCTTACCGACCCAGCCCTGTTCTTCCTGTATGGTGCAGTGTTTGCCGTGATAATTTTCATAATCATGGACTACCTGCATAGCAGGAAAAAATCATGACTTATTACCACCCTGTAGTTATACAACACATTTATTAATAGATTTGCACATTCAATCAGGATAATGACCAACATTGTTCTGAAGATTTCGGACATCACCAAGAAGTTCGGAAAGAAGACCGTCCTGAACAAGGTCAACCTTGACATACGCTCGGGCGAGATTTTCGGGATAATCGGGCTTTCCGGCTCAGGCAAGACGACCCTTCTCAACACCATCATCGGGTTTCTCCAGCCAGAGGGAGGGGATGTGATGTTCAAGCTCGAGCATCTCCTGGAATACAATGATGACAAGATCTCCTACAGGTCTGTGTACAGGAACATCGATGACGTCAAGAAATCCTTCGGATTCGCAGCCCAGGCGCCTTCATTCTATCATAAGCTCTCGTGCCTGGAGAACCTTCAATATTTCGGCAAGCTCTACAACCTCTCAAACGACGTGAGGAAGACGAACTCAGAGATACTCCTTCAGCTCATGGGGCTCTATGAGTCCAGGAAGCTGCCTGCAAAGAACCTGTCAGGAGGGATGCAGAAGCGCCTTGACATCGCCTGCGCCCTCATCCATGACCCCAAGGTCCTGATACTGGACGAGCCGACAGCAGACCTCGACCCCATCCTCAGGAAGCAGATGTGGTACCTCATAAAGCAGATCAACGAGAAAGGCACGACAATCGTCCTCTCGTCGCATTTCCTGGACGAGCTGGAGCTGCTATGCGACAGGGTGGGCATATTATACGACGGGCAGATAATCAGGGCCGGCACCCCTAACGAGATCAAGAACTTCTACTCCAAGGAGGAGGAGATAAGGCTTGAGACGAGCCCGGGAAGGTATGCAAAGATAATAAACGCCCTAAAGAAGGACACGAGGCAGCTCGCCATCAAGAGGATGGCAATCGAGGACAACAAGCTGATAATATACACCCAGAAGGCAGAGACGTCCCTTCACGAGGTGCTCCACATCCTCGAGCAGATGGATGAGATACTCATAGACGTGGTCGTCGAGAAGCCGACCCTTCAGGAGGTCCTCGAGAGGCTGATCGAGGGAAAGAAATGAGGAAGATAACGAGCATAATATGGAAGAACCTGCTCCTCATATTCAGGTCCAGGACATCCGCGCTCATTATCATATTCGGCCCCCTCCTCATCATGCTCATAGTGGGCCTTGCGCTCAACAATTCAGGCACCGTAAGGATCAATGTCGGGTATTACAGCCCCGAGTACAACAATCTGACTGATTCATTCATCAGCGTCCTGAAGGCGAGCAACTATACATTGACGAAGTATGATACCGAGGAGGGCTGCAGGCAGGACATCATGTCAGGGACAGAGCATATATGCGTCATCTTCCCGAAGAATCTCATGATCAGCAACACGAACGTCAGCGAGATAGCGTTCCTTGTCGACAATTCCAAGATAAATTTCTACCAGACGGTAATCGACTCCATCGAGCGGGACTTCAACAAGAGGGCATTGCAGCTCACCCAGGGCATGACTGCAGAGCTTCTCGAGAAGCTCAACCAGACCCAGGGAAGCATAACGAACCAGTCGAACACGATAACGAGCCTTGTAGGCGGAAACACCGAGCTCAAGAAGGAGGTAAGCAAGATCTCCGGGGAGGTCAAGGGCCTCGACCTCAACTTCGACTACGGCAGCCTGGGCGTCGACAAGCTTGACAGGAGCGTGAGCGACCTGTCCAGCTCCATGGATGACCTCAGGTCGATCGCCGATGACGCGATAACGCAGAGCAAGGACCTCATCTCCGGGCTTGAGGAGGACATAAAGGACATGAACATGAGCAGTTCGGACGAGAGCGACCTCCTCGACAAGCTGAACGAGACAGGGGACAAGCTCAATGACCTGAGGGACCAGCTCAACGAGTCGAACGACATAAACACATCAGAGATCGAAAGCTCTATATCCAACCTGAAAAAGACCCTCAGGGAATTCGACACCCGCTTCTCCGAGGCTTCGAAACAGAGGGACGCGGCAGTCAACGAGATGAAGACCCTGAACACCGGGCTTGACCAGAGCATGGCAAAAATATCAGCCATCGAGGACACGTTCAACAGCATATACGCGAACATCGCATCGACGCAGATAACCAGCCTCCAGTCCATAACCAACCCGATCCAGAAGGAGGTCATGCCAGTCGTCATCGACCAGTCGGACAGCCAGCTGAACTTCTACTTCCCCTACCTCATAGTCCTTCTTATAATGTTCATCGGGCTCATGCTCTCCTCGACGCTGGTCATAATGGAGAAGACCTCGAGGGCGCATTTCCGCAACTTCGTGACGCCGACAAGCGACATGACTTTCGTCTTCGGGACGTATCTTACGACCATGATTATCCTGGTTGTCCAGCTCATCATAGTGCTGTCTCTCTTCGCCCTGTATTTCCAGAAGGACATCGTGACCAACATGAAGTCCACGCTCTTCATCCTGTTCCTCCTGACCAGCCTCTTCGCGCTCATAGGGATGGCTGTAGGCAACCTCTTCAACACTGAGGAGACAGGGACCCTTGCTTCCATTTCCCTGGGCAGCGTGCTTCTTTTCGTGTCCGACCTGGTCTTCCCGATAGAGAAGATGCCGCCGTATGTCGCGAACATTGCAAGGACATACAATCCTTTTGTCGTCGGCACGGAGATACTCAGGAAGGCGATTGTGCACAGGATTCCTGTTGGCAGCATGGGAAATGACCTGTATCTCATACTTCTTTACATCATATCGATATTTCTCCTGGTCATGCTGACCCACAAGCTCATGAAGAGGACATACCTCCTTCAGTGGGGCGGCTACATCGCAAGGAGGGAGATTCGGGCCCAGAAGCAGATCCTGCTCGAGAGCGAGCTGGTGACGAGATACCAGAACATAGACGAGAAGGATTATTTCGAGACAAGGGACAGGCAGAAGATACCCGACCTTGCCCGCCTGGCAGAATTCGTGGGAAGCCTCAATGAAGAGGCGTTCAAGGAGTACGTCAACGGGCAGAAGAACGAGTTCGCGGAATGGGTGCAGAATGTCCTTGCAAACAACGAGCTGGCATCCAAGGTCCGTAGGTCAAAGACCATGAAGGGGATGGCAAAAGTGCTTTCGTCTGCTGCAAAGTCGTATGATAAGCTCAGCCAGAAGCACAGCGACTCCAAGAAGGGCGATTAGGGCTCTGCCTGCTTTGCTCACTTCAACAGGGTTCTCAGAGGGTGGCACGTATTCCCTGCCAGGGAAAAGCTTATATATCTCATGGTGCCTAACCCTATCCATGTTCATCAGGGTCAAGCGGATAAAGGACAAGAGCTACGCATACCTTGTCAGGAACAGGTGGACGAAAAGAGGCAGCAGGCAGAAAGTAGGCAGGTACCTCGGCAGGGTGTATGTTCCGGCAAAGGTTGCCGAGAACGGATATTACGGCCATGTCGGCGATGATCCGGGATCGGTAAGCAGGCGCATAAACAGGATGTCGGCCAGGGAGATTGCGGAGAGCCTGCTCGGCTGGGTGCTGTCATCGCATGGCTTTTTGCAGCAGGGAGCAGCCTGGAAGCTGGATGATTACACGGTTGACCTGAGGAGTCTCAGGGTGATGAAAGGCGATAAGGCCGTAGCCCTGAATATCAACAATGATTTCCTCTGCACGCACACCCTCAGGAGCCTGATGAGGTTCAAGTCTGACGGCGACGGGGAGGTTGTCGGGCTTGCGCTGGCAAAGGCCTTCATCAGTGCCGGCATCCCGGTGCCGGGTGAGGTATTTGTCCATGTATTCAACAAGGTATACAAGGATGGCCAGTCATTCATGGGATGAAGTTCAGGAAGATGGAGACGATTAAATCAAACGATAAAAGGATTGCCTCGCGGGTCTCTGAGGAAAGGATGAGCAGGGGAAAAAGGCAGAAGAGGGCGGTAATTGTCACGGGCACGCCCGGCACAGGCAAGACTACGCTCGCAAGAGAGCTTGCTGAAAGGTCAGGGTACGGGTATGTCGATGTCAATGATGTCATCAGGAAAAACAAGCTTATTGAGAGACATGACAAGGGGAGGAATACCGACGTCGTCGATGAGCACAGGCTCAGCAGGATGCTTATGGGCATGATAGAGAGGTCTTCCGGGAGGCTGATAATCGACTCCCACATGTCTCACTTTTTGCCACGTGAACATGTCAGTCTGTGCATCGTGACACGATGCAGCCTGCCGGAGCTGAAGAAAAGGCTTGCAAAGAGAGGATACAGCGAAGCCAAGATAAGGGAGAACCTGGATGCTGAGATATTCGAAGTGTGCCTGACAGAAGCCCGCGAGGCAGGGCATGAGGTCTGTGTTGTAGACACCGGCAAGCGCATAGACTACGGCCGGATTTTGGGAAAGATTTAAATAAAAAAACAGGCAATGCGTACAAGGATGGGAATTTTTGACGGTCTATCGAAAAAGAGGCTGCGCCAGGATGCTGACGCCCTGCACAGGAAGCTCGCTGAGTTCAGGGAGTCGATCAGCAGGTCGTTCTCAGGCGTGCGCAAGGACATAAGCAGCCACAGGGAGTGGATAGTATACCTCAAGAACATCCAGGACTCCCTCAAAAAGACCTATGAGGAGCACAGGCTCCTGACGCGCAGGGATATCGAGAGGATAGACAGGTGGCTCAAATACCTGCACGACAATGCCCAGAAGCAGGAAAATGCCGTCATGGGCCTCAGAAAAAGCCTGGATGAGCTTTCTGCAGCAAATAAAGATAACATGGGCCAGGTGTACAGGAAAGTCAACGAGCTCATAGAAAGGGAAGAGAAGCTCAGGCAGATGGTACTTTCAGAGGTCAGGGGTGTCAAGGACAGCCATAGCGAGACCCGCAAGCACGTTAGCGACCTGGCAAAGAAGCTTGATAAGCCTGAGCCCCGCCTGCCGGATTCAGCCCTCACTAATCCTGAACAGAAGCTCCTCAATCTCATGCTTTCAGAGTCCGATCCTGTAAGCTATTCCACCATAGCCGAGAAGACAGGCAACAGCATAAACACCGTGAGGGTCATCATGAACAGCCTCAAGAAGAGGGGGCTGGTCGAGGAGAATGTCCTCCCGTCCGGTGTCAAGCTCTTCTCTGCCCAGAACAGGGAGAAGATCAAGAAGCTCTATAACATCCAGCACATGTAAAAGCTTAAAAGGCATTATAATGCCTCTACAGGCGCTCTACTCGATGAATTCAATTCTCAAAGATGCCGGATAAATCCAATGTTGTCAATGTTTCCAACATTAAAAATGCAATGGATATAATGCATTTTCCATGTATCTTGCCGTTCTCTCTGCCCTTTGCAGGTCTGAACTATGTAATTTTGCTATTGGGCTCAGGGTTTATTCAGACGGATAAGCCCCTCCTTGCCCTGCATCACTCTTCGCCGGGCGGTTATCTTGCCGACCTGCATTCCCAGGGCCATTATAATGCATTATAATGGCCATTGCAATGCATTGCAATGCATTATAATGCCTTGCCAGGGCAATTTTTTCTCATCCTGGAAAAAAGGCGACCAGCCCAGCAGGGCCCTGGATTTGAGCGTCCTTTCTGGACCGGCAGGGGTTGGCTGCCATGCGTTGCCTGAAAAGCTTAGTCTGTCCCCTCACTTACGAACAGGCCAAACAAGGTGAATCTATAAAGGGTCAGGGAGCCTCTTTTGGAAAGCCTTAAATATTCCGGTCGATTAATTCTCCTGATGAAAAAGGCGACATATCTTGCCTTTTGCCTCCTGGCAGCGGCCGGTTATATGACTATGGGAGGGGATAGCGGCCCGACAAAAATGGACAGCAGGCTGCGAAATCCGCCTATGGTCTCTTCTGGAAGCAGCCAGGGGATAGAGTCAAGGCTTGCATACGCAGGGGCATCAGTCCCGGGGAACAGTGTTCACAGGGAAGACTCGGCCGCAGAAACGGCTCTATCTGAGCAGGGTGACGGGGTGATGATCTTCAATTCAAGGCCTGAATTGGGATATTTCTTCAAAAGACTCACCCTGAACTATGAATTTACAGAGGATAAGAGGATAGACTATAAGGAAGCCCGCAAGCTGACAGGGCTTGCAGTCGCCATGGCAAGGAGATGGGCCAGTGAAAACGACTACAATGCGCTGTATCTCAATAGGAAAAGTATAGAGGTCAGCAAGGACCGCCATAAGATTGACATTGACGTCGTCCTGTATAAAATGGTTACAGCCAGGGCTTAATCCTGCAAGATCTACTCAAGGACCTCTACTGAATCCACCCTGCCGTCGCCGTCCATGTCAAAACCCTCCACAACTGAATAGAACTTATTCTGTCCGGTATATCTGGAAAGCATGAGGCTTGAATATCTCGACAGGGCTATGACCGCAGACATGGTCCCGCTGTATCTGATTCCGGCTACGGCAAGGATGCTCCTGCCCTCGAAAAAAGGGTGCGGTATCTTGGCCAGGAGGCCTATGTTGTCGTCTGTGTAGCTCTCTTTGCCTGCAATGCCCCATGGCTTCTTGTCGCTGAACCTTGCAGGCAAAAAATCATTCGCTCCCGCCATGGTAAGGTTTGTGACAGGGCCGCCCACTATGATAAGGTTCTCGTCGTTCTTTTTGAGGTCCACGTCGACATCAAGACTTGTCGAGAAACCCTTCGGAAGCGAGCAGAGGCTGCCGAGGAAGAGTGCGAGCTCGATTGCATAGTGCCCGTCCCTTGCCCTTGCCTTGAACGGGCCGTGGGGGTCAGGGCTCCCGACTACTATCCTTGTGTTGAGCCTTCCGTTCATTATGAAAGGCCTGAGGAAGTCGTCAAGCCTGTCCGGCCTGTTCTCCTTCTGGATTCCGCTGATGCTCTTTCCTGAAAAATTTAGGCAGAGATTGAAGTTCATTCCCGTCGGGGCGAGCTTCTTTGCCGTCGTCCCCCTTATCTCCTTCTTTTCCACTGTCCTGAGCACACCTGCAGCAAGCATCTGCTTGACGTGATAATAGACCTTCTGCTCATGCATCCTGAGAGCCTTGGCTATCTCGACTGGATACATCGGCTTCTTGTTGAGCAGATTGAGTATCCTTATCCTGGTACTGTGGTCGATCGCTCTCAGTGAATTGGGCCTTATCTCCATCGCCTCGTCATAGAAAAGCCTGCCGTCGATCTCCTTGACTATGTAATTTTTGGCCATGATGGCACGTGAATCAAGCATATTTAAAAAATTTTCTTTTTATTATAATATTTTTTATAATATTATAGTAATTTTTATCAGAATTTAAGTCAAAAAGGGTCCGAATCTGGCTTTTTTCAGCCTTTTCTCTCCATTGTTATAATTTTTTTTTGAATTAACTTTATAAATGAACGCGAAAGTATTAAGCCGATGAGAAAACTGTTCGGGACTGACGGCATAAGGGGGAAAGTGAACATATTTCCTCTGACAGGCGAGGTAGCCTTCAGGCTGGGACAGGCCACTGCACTCAAATTCAAGGCAGGAAAAAAGAGGATAAAGGTCATTGTCGGCAAAGACACGCGCAGGAGCGGTTACATATTCGAATATGCCCTGACATCCGGTCTCTGCTCCATGGGTGCTGACGTATATCTGGTCGGACCGATGCCCACCCCGGCAATAGCGCATCTCGTGCGCTCGTTTGCGGCTGATGCAGGCGTAATCATATCTGCATCGCACAACCCTGCAGGCGACAATGGTATCAAGTTCTTCGACTCGCACGGCTACAAGCTTCCAGACTCTGTCGAGGAGGAGATTGAAGAGCTCGTAAGCCGCGGCGGGATTGATGCATCCGATGTAGGAATCGAGGACGTCGGAAGGGCTTTTAGGATAGATGATGCCGCAGGGAGGTACATAGAGTTCGCCAAGGGCTCTGTTGGCAACAGTTCTCTGCAGGGGCTCAAGGTCGTCCTTGACTGCGCGAACGGTGCAGCCTATAAGGTGGCCCCTCTCATACTGTCCGAGCTTGGGGCTGAGGTCATTGTCTATTCAGCAGATCCGGACGGGCTCAACATCAATGAGCAGTGCGGTGCCCTGCATCCTGAGATTCTGAGCTCGGCAGTGCTCGGAAACCAGGCAGATGCAGGCATAGCCCTGGATGGCGATGCCGACAGGGTGATAATGGTCGACGAGAAAGGAAAGCCGGTCGACGGCGACAGGATCCTGGCCATCTGCGGCATCGAGCTGAAGAAACAGGGGCTTTTGAAGTCAGCAACGATAGTAGGGACAGTAGCAAGCAGCATGGGGTTTGAGGCAGCCATGAAGAAGGAGGGCATAAGCCTTGTGAGGACAGCAGTAGGCGACAGGTACATAATCGAGGAGATGCGAAAAAGCGGCTACAATCTCGGAGGCGAGCAGTCAGGGCACATTATAATTTCAGACTACAACACCTCTGGAGACGGGACATTGTCTGCGCTCCAGGTGCTTGCAATCATGAAAAAGACGACAAAGAAGCTTTCAGAGCTAGGCAGTTTCGAAGTCTACCCGCAGCAAATGATAAATATCAGAGTGAATTCCAAACCGTCCCTGGGGGGCCTCAGGGAGGTCCAGCTAGCCATCAGGAAAGCCGAGGAGGCGCTCGGTGATGAAGGGAGGGTGCTTGTGAGGTATTCAGGCACTGAGAAGAAATGCAGGGTCATGGTCGAGGGCAAGGACGAATCGCTTGTCAGGAAGCATGCAAAAGCGATATCGAGGGAGATTAAGAAACGGATAGGGGAATGATGATGGATTTGGGATTTGCAGTGAACGAGAAATATTTTACAGGGGCAGGAAACGGCCTGATATGGGAGATAATGCTGGACAACAACAACTGCATCCCGAAAAACATACTCGAGAATATCAGCGCAGATGAAATCAGGCTCCATCTGCAGCCCGGGACATATCACCCGCAGGATATCGGATGCATCGCTGAAAATATCAGGAGGTACTCGCTGGAGATGTCTTTGAATACTGTGGTTGTGCACCCTTTCCCTCTCGGCGGGGGGAAGGAAAACTTCATATATTTCATCAACAGGCTATCAGAGGCCATATCAGACTACGGCGTCAATGTGGAGATAGAGAACGGCGCTCCAGCGCCCCGGGAGAGGAAGAAAGAGCAGCTGTCGAACCCGGACGAGATTGGAGACCTGATAACGGCAGAATTTTATGACAGTTCCATGAGCAGGCTGGTGCTGGATATCGGCAAGGCGGCAGAGTATTATTCGTCCCTTATGCCTTATGATGAAGTCCCGGATAGGATCAGGAAGTTCATCAAGGATTATGACGACATAATTGCGAGCGTGCATTTTTGCGACAAGGCAAGGCATGACGACAGGCTCATCACAGTCCCCCCGGGCAGCCGGGAGGGGATATTGGATTCGCTGGCAATGCTTAACCTGCTCATCAACAAGAGAATAATCCTGGAGTCAAACCAGGACACGCAGGCAGCCTACAACACCGCAGAAGAGATACACGAGGCGGTCCGATGAAAGCAGTCATGATGGCAGCCGGGAAGTCGACAAGGACATATCCTCTTACCATCACAAGGCCAAAGCCCCTACTGCCTGTCGCAGGAAAGACCATCATACAGAGGAATCTCGACCAGCTTAAGGGGACAGCCGATGAAGTGATAATAATCGTCGGCTTCAAGAAGGAGATGCTCATGGAGCATGTCGGCATGGTATACAAAGGGATGAAGATAACCTATGTCGTCCAGAAAGAGCAGCTCGGCACAGGCCATGCGGTCCTCCAGGCAGAGAAGTTTGTCGACGGCAGGTTCATTGTGATGAACGGCGACGACCTGTTCTCTGGAAAGGACATCAAAAAGCTGCTTGGACATTCCAATGCATTGCTTGCGGTGAACAAGGGGGACAACTGCCAGTTCGGAGTCTGCCTGATGAAGGGGGGAAAATTTGCCGGGATTCTTGAGAAGCCCCAGAAGCCCGAGCCCGGGCTCTGCAACATCGGCTGCTATTTGTTCGAGAAGGATGTATTTGACGTCCTCAAAAAGCTGAAAAAAAGCCCGAGAGGCGAGATCGAACTGACAGATGCTGTGACAGAAATCGCCAGGAAGAAGGAATTTGCAGTCGAGGAGATAGGGGATTATTGGCTTCCGATGACATATCCCTGGAACCTGCTCGAGGCCAACTCTCACTTTCTGAAGTCCATTAAGACAGATATCAAGGGGACGGTCGAGAAAGGAGCCACAATCAAGGGAGCGGCAGTCATAGGAAAAGGGACGGTGGTCAAGAGCGGCACTTACATAGAAGGTCCTGTCATGATCGGCGAGGACTGCGTGATAGGGCCGAATGCCTATATCCGCCCTGACACGACAATAGGGGACAGGTGCAAGGTGAGGGGAGAGGTGTTCGATGCTGTCTTCATGGATGACGCTGTGGCTAAGCATCACAGCTACATAGGCCATTCCGTGCTCGGTGTCGACGTCAACATAGGAGCAGGGACCATCACGTCAGACTACAGGCATGACGGGAAGAATAACGTGACGATTGTCAATGGCAAGAAAGTGGACTCTGGAAGGAGGAAACTGGGCTCATTCATGGGCGACCATGTAAGGACAGGAATCAATACGTGCATATATCCGGGCAGGAAGCTGTGGCCGGATACAGGCACCCTGCCTGGCGAGATAGTCGCAAAAGACATTACAGAGGCTAATATCGGGAAGAAGTAGTTAGGCACTATGGGCCGGGATTGCATATTCCTTTGCTATAAGAGAGAAACAAGGTGAGAAAATGTGCGGAATCGTAGGCTGCATCGCAGGTGAGGATGTAAATGACATCCTGTACAAGGGCATAAGGAAGCTTGAGTACAGGGGATATGATTCCTGCGGGATTGCCATAAGCGACGGGAAGGACGTTGTCTTAAAAAAGGATGTCGGCGGGATTGAGGCTGTGAACAAAAAGACAGGCCTGCTTGGTGTCAAAGGGAAAGTCGGGATGGCGCATACCAGGTGGGCGACGACAGGAAGGGTCACGAAGGAGAACGCCCATCCGCATTCCGACGACAAGGGTAAAGTATTTCTCGTCCACAACGGCATCATCGAGAACTATGAGGAGATGAAGAAGGCCCTGCTCGACAGTGGCCATGTCTTCGCGAGCGAGACCGATTCTGAGGTGATTGCGCATTACATCGCCTACAGGCTTGCAGGCGGCAAGACACCTGAAGAAGCCATGAAGGATTTCATAAACACGGCAAGGGGCACATTTGCCGTTCTTTTCATAATCAAGGGCCAACAAAAACTGTATGCCATGAAGAGGGACTCGCCGTTATGCCTGGGGATAATCGACGGCAGGTACATGCTGGCCTCGGACATCTATGCATTCTCGGACATGACAAATAAGGCGATATTCTTCGACGACGAGGAATACGCGGTGATCGACAAGGACGGCTACAGCTTTTACGACTGCTTCGGCGATCCGGTAGAGAAGGAGATAAGCACATTCAAGTGGACGAGGAAGGAGGAGAGCAAGGAGAAGTTCGACCACTACATGATGAAGGAGATAAAGGAGCAGCCAGAGGTGGTGGGCCGGCTTGTCGACTCGTTCGAGACATTCCAGAAGGACAGGATAAAGGAGTTTGTCAGGCTCATCAAGGATTCGAAGAGGGTCGTCTTCCTCGCCTGCGGGACGTCGTATCATGCTTCCCTTGTGGGTGCCTTCCTGCTGACCCAGCTCGGCATCAGGGCGCATTCAGTCATCGCTTCTGAGTTCGAGCACTTCCTGCTTGTCGACAGGGATACGCTCGTCATTCCCATATCCCAGTCAGGCGAGACCATGGATGTCGTGACAGTGCTAAAGGACATCAGGTTCAAGAAGGCAAAGATAGCGTCCATCGTCAATGTCCCGTATTCCACTGTCCAGCGCCTGAGCGACGTATCTGTCGAGATACTTGCAGGACAGGAGATTTGCGTGGCGGCGACAAAGAGCTTCACGAACCAGCTCGTCACCCTGTTCGAGATCGCAAGAGCGCTTGGCAACAGGGGGATAAACCTGGGATCTATCCCTGAGAAGATAAGCTCGACGATAGAGAAGAACGAGGCGTACATAAAAGGTCTTGCAGAGGAGCTGCATGAGAAGAACGACATATTCGTCCTCGGCAGGGGGATGTCCTATCCGATCGCCAGGGAGTTCGCGCTCAAGCTCAAGGAGATATCTTACGTCCATGCAGAGGGAATGATGGCAGGGGAGCTCAAGCACGGCACAATAGCGCTTGTCGAGGAAGGCACGCCCATAATAAGCCTCATACCGAACAACAACCCTGACATGATATCCAACACGAAAGAGGTCGAGGCCAGGGGAGCGAGGACGATAATCATATCCAACACGAACGGCGAGATCCACATCCCGTCCTGCACTGACGCGGAGTTCGCGATATATTCTGCGCTCATCGGCCACCTGCTCAGCTACTACATCGCAAGGCTGAGGAAGCTGCCGATTGATAAACCGCGTAACCTGGCAAAGTCTGTCACAGTAAAATAGATCTTTGCAAGTTTCCCGAACGCCAGCGAGGATACCTGGCAAAATCTGTGACAGTCAAATAGGGTTGTGAAAAATCCTGTCCATATTGATTACATCAGGCCGTTTCATGTCACCATTATGGAATAGAAAAGTTTTTATATTCTTTGTCTGTTGCATTTATCGGATGGGGTGGTATGAGATTGGGTGAAAAAGGATTTTCACGTCTAGAGATAATGCTCAATACCGAGAATCCTGAGCTTATCGATGCAGTCGGAGAAGGGATAAGGAAGAAAGCTGCAAGATATTTCGGCATCGTTCTCGATGAAGTCCGTCACGTGAATGTCCTGACAATCGATTCTGAGCTTGAAGAGGAAGAAAGGAAAAGGATCCAGGCAAGATTGGTCGATCCTGTCACGCAGGTATCTGCTTTCGGAACTGTAGTGAAGGATTCTGATTTCGACCGGGCCCTCTGGATAGGGCTGAATCCCGGTGCAAAGGACAATGCCGGCGAGATTGCAAAGGAAGAGCTCATTGCTGTGCTGGGCGACAAGGCCAGGGGCATGAACGTATATGTCTCAGATTATTTCACAATCAAAGGCAAGGACCTTTCTGATGAGAATATCGGGACCATTGCAAAAGGGCTTCTCTCAAATGAATTCATCCAGCATTTCGAGGGGTATTCTCCTGGGATATGGGATAATGAAGAAGGGGTAGGCAGGAGGACCCAGGAGGTCAAGATAAGGCACAGGCCACATGTCTCGACCATACCTTATGATGAACTGACTGTCGAAAGGCTCACCCAGGTAAATGTCGATAGGAGCCTTTCGATGAACCACAGGGACATACCCATCATTGTCGAATACTTCCAGAGAAAGGATGTGCAGGAAGAGCGCAAAAGGATGGGCCTGGCAGGGGTCACCGACCTTGAGCTTGAGATGATAGCCCAGAGGAGAAGCGACCACTGCAATCATAACACGTTCAACGCCATGTTCAGGTACAGGGACATGACGACTGGCGATGAGGAGATAATAAACAATCTTTTCGAGGAACATATCAAAAACCCGACCAAGCATATTTGGAAGAGGTTGAGGCCGGATGTCGTCTCGATACTCTGGGACAATGCAGGCGTCGCCGAGTTCGATGAGGGCCATTATTATGTCATAACAGGCGAGACCCACAACAGCCCGTCGAACAAGGAGGCTTATGGAGGAGCAATAACCGGGATTGTCGGGGTTTACAGGGACCCGATGGGCACTGGAAGGGGAGCCAAGCTCACCCATGGGTTCTACGGCTTTGCCGTCGGCCCGCATGATGACCCAGGAATCTTCATCGCTGACCTTCATCCGAGGCGATTGCTAGAAGGGGTCATTGAGGGTGTCAAGGACGGGGGGAACAAGAGCGGGATCCCGACGCCTTTCGGCAGGATATGGTTCCATAAGAAGAACAAGGGCAAGAGCAGCGTCTATGTAATATCAGGCGGGATAATGCCCAAGAGGATACTGGATGAGGATTCCTACAAGAAGAGCATAACTCCAGGCGACCTCATCGTAATGTGCGGGGGCCGGGTCGGGCTTGACGGCATCCATGGCGTGACCGATGCGTCAAGGGAATTCGATGACAAGGTGTCGGCACAGCATGTCCAGATAGGCGACCCGTACACCCAGAAGAAGATGCATGATTTCCTCCTGGAGGCGAGGGACAGGGGATATTTCACCTTCATCACAGACAATGGCGGAGGAGGGCTTTCATCCTCGATCGGCGAATCCAGTTCATTCAATTTCGATCCGGATGCTGTGCGAAGGACAGACGGCGCAAGGGTCTTCATGGAGAGGATCCCTCTGAAATACCAGGGGCTCGACCCGTGGGAGATATGGGTGTCGGAGTCCCAGGAAAGGATGACTGTCGCAGTGAAGCGCGAGCATATCGATGATTTCATCGCATTGTCAAGGATACATGATGTCGAGAGCACGGTGATAGGCGAGTACAATGACACCGGAAAGCTTCACATAACCGACAACGGCAAGACTGTCGCCTGCATGGACAATGAATTCTTTGAGAAGGCTTTCCCGCAATGGGAATTTGAGGCAGAATGGACATCGCCTCTGGAGAGGAAGTTGAGGGAGCCAAGGCTAAAGCCGGTCACCGATCATGATGCGACCCTTAAGAAGTTCCTCGGCACCATGAACAACGCATCGCAGGAGTGGCTCTCCAGGCAGTACGACCATGAGGTCCAGGGCGGCAAGGTCCTCGGGCCGCTCACGGGAGTGTCAGAGGACATGGCTTCCGATGCAGTGGTATTCAGGCCTGTCCTGGAATCAAGGAAGGGGCTTGTCGCGACCCAGGCATTGAACCAGACGTACTCCTTCATCGATGCATGGTCGATGGCAGCCTCCAGCATAGACGAGGCTGTGAGGAACGCGCTTGTCGTCGGGGGAAAGCTCGATAAGATCACGGGGATGGATAATTTCTGCTGTCCGTCAATCGAGTATGATGCTCTCAATAATCCGGACGGCAAATTCAAGGCTGCGCAGCTTGTCAGGGCTAACAAGGCATTACGGGATCTGTGCAACGCATATGAGATCCCGCTTCTCTCTGGAAAGGACAGCATGTACATGGACGGCACAGTCAGGGACAGGAAGGCAAAAAAATTCCAGCGCATCTCAGCGCCAGAGCAGATGCTCTTCACTGTCCACACCCTTATAGATGATGTCAGGGAACATATCACACCTTTTGCAAAGACTCCTGGTAACCTGGTCTATGTCCTCGGCACGACAAAGGATGAGCTTGGGGGCTCGGAATACTATCACATGCTGGGAAAAGTCGGGGCGAATGCTCCTGTCGTAGATGCAGAAGAGAATCTCAGGACCTACAGGGGATTTGAGAAAGCGAGGGACAAGGGATACATTGTCAGCGCGAAGAACGTCAAGTCAGGCGGCCTTGCGATGGCCCTCTTCCAGATGGCCGGAGGGGGGAATGCCGGCATGAGAATCAATCTGGATAAAGTCAGGACCGACAGGAGATACAGGAGGGATGACAAGGTCCTCTACTCTGAATCCGCTGGAAGGATGATAGTGGAGATACGCCCCCATGAGAGAGCCGCGTTTGAAGAGATCATGGGAGACATTGCTTCATGCATCGGAACCATAAGCGATGACACTGAATTCGTCATAAACGGATTGTCCAAAAACAACATAATCAGGCAGGACATATACGACCTCAAGAATGCATGGAAAGAGCCGTTCAGGGAATGGGGCTACAACATCCCATGGTTCGATCATAAGCAAAAAAAGGCAGCTTAGAAGATGAAGAGCAGAAAGGAAGTAAAGGCATTGGTCCCGGCGGGATTCGGGCTGAACTGCGATTACGAGACAGCCTATGCTTTAAGACTTGCAGGCGCGGTTCCGCATTCAGTGCATCTCAACAAGATATTTTCAGAACCGCGCATGATACATGATTATCAGCTCATCGTCTGGATAGGCGGCTTTTCCATGGGTGATTTTTTCGGTGCAGGCCAGGTCCTGGCAAACAGGATCAATGACAGTCTTTCTCAGGAAATATTGAAATTCATCCATGATGCCAAACCGATGATAGGCATATGCAACGGCTACCAGGTGCTCGTCAAGGCAGGATTTTTGCCTGGTTTTGACGGGGATTACATGCAGAGGAACATGAGCGTGACCTACAATGACTGCGGAAATTTCTACGACGGCTGGGTCGACCTCAAAGTCAACCAGGACTCGCCCTGCATCTGGACAAGAGGGATAGAATATACAAAAGCCCCTGTAAGGCACGGCGAAGGGAAGGTCGTGACCCTCAACCAGGGCCTGAGGGACAGGCTGAAAACCCAGAACCAGATCGTATTGCAGTATTGCCTGAAAGGTACTCAGGAACTTGCGCAGGGGAAATTTCCAGACAACACGAACGGCTCGGCAGATGACATCGCAGGAATCTGCGACCCGACAGGCAGGATATTCGGGCTCATGCCCCACCCTGAGGCATTCAATGACATGACGAATGACCCAGGCTACTCATTATGGGCAGAGCAGTTCAGGATGAAGGGCCTGCCTGTCCCGCAAAAGGAAGGAGGGGGTGTGCAGGTCTTCCGGAATGCTGTGAACTATTGCCTGGAAAATCTGCTTGGATGAAAAAATGGATCCGACAAGGATTGCTGTGCTCGGCTCGACCAACGGCTCGGACCTGCCGGCGCTCGTGAAGAGCATCGAGGAAGGAAAATTGAGAGGTCTCGCCGAGATAGAAGTCATAATCAGCGACAACAATGGTTCAGGCATACTGAAGAAAGCCCGGGACTATAATATTGAGAATTACTTCATCGATCCCAAAGACGACAGCGGCAGGAAGCTTGACGTCGCTTCATACAATGATGAGCTGGACAAGAGGCTGGACTATCATAATGTCGAGCTGATTGTCAACATCGGCTGGATGCGGATGTATTCCGAGGGATTTGTGGAGAAGTGGTGGGGAAAGAACATGAACATCCATCCGTCGCTGCTTCCTGCATTCGCAGGCGGCATGGACCTCGATGTGCATGCCGAGGTCCTGAAGAGAGGCTGCAGGCTGACAGGCCCGACCCTGCATTTCATCGACAAAGGCGCTGATACAGGGCCGATAATCATGCAGTATACTGTCCCTGTCGAGAGGAAGGACACTGCAGACATGGTAAAGGCCAAGGTACAGGCAGCAGAGCAGATGATGATACCCTACGGGGTGCAGCTTTTCGCCGAGGGGAGGCTGAAGCTTGTCCAGAGAGAGGTGCTAATCACGACCAGGCGGACTGAGGAGTTCAGGGACATCAAATATCAGGAGATGGCCAGGGAGATGAAGGAAAATTATTTTCATCTGGTAAAGGATACGTATGGGGGGATGATGTTATGACAGACTTGGTTATCGATTCAGGCGGGCGGGGCATGGCGATTGCAGAGGCTCTTGGAAGGAACAGGGAGAGGGTGGTCCTGTTCCCTGGGAACGGCGGGGCAAGGTATCTCAATGAGCATTATGGTTACAATATCAGGACCCCTGATGCCCTGGAGAAGCGGAAGAAAGGCGAGCCTGCTGATGTCTACTACAACAGGATCCTTGACTATATCCAGAACAACGGAATCACCCGTGTCGTGATTGGGCCGGAGCAGCCTTTGACAGACGGGTTCGTGGACATGTGCGCTGATAGGATGTTTGAAGACATGGGCATCGAGGTGATCGGACCGGACCGGACCATGGCAAAGATGGAATCCAGCAAGGCCTACGCCAATGACATATGCGCTGCGGGCGGGGCGAGAATACCAGAGTATTCCGTGTTCACTGACCCGAAGAAAGCGGTTGAATACGTCGAGAAAGCTCCTTTTGACGTATGCGTCAAGGCAGACGGCCTCTGCGGAGGAAAAGGTGCGCATCCGACCGAGACAAAGGAAGATGCGATAAGGATAATAAGGGCTATGATGATCCAGGACCCGAACCAGGAGGAAGGAAAACTCCTTCATGATGATGCAGGGAAGAAGGTAGTCATAGAGAGGAACATGCATGGTTCTGACGCATCCTGGTTCGGCTATACGCATGACGGAAAGACAATATCAAAGCTGGGCCTTGTCCTGGATTACCCGCATGTGTGCCCTCCCGGACATCCCTACATCAAGAGGTTCTATGGTGGGGAGAACCTGATTACAGGGGGACTGGGGGCTGAGATGCCCCATCCTCTGCACACTGATGATCTAGAACAGAGGATAGTTGAGGAGATTGTCGGGCCGCAGCTGAGGGCGTTCCAGGACAAGGAGGGGATGCCGTACAAGGGCTTCATATATTCAGGCCTGATGCTTGTCATGGAGAAAAATGAGCTTGTCCCCTACCAGTGCGAATGGAACATCCGCCTGGGCGACCCTGAAGCGCAGCCCCTTCTTGCTAGGCTGAAGAACTTCAGCGCATTCCTTGACGGCGAGAAGCCCGAGTTCGAGGACAGGTTTGTCGCTGCGCCATGCGCGATAGCAGGTCCGAGGTATCACAAGAAAGGCTGGTTCACAGGTTATCCCAAGAGGAGCCATGCTGGCGAGGAGATTATCGGACTTGAGAATGTACCCCGGGACATCATGGTGCTTGCCAACGGCTTCTTCTTTGATGGGAATAGGGAAGGTTTTGACGGCAGGAAAGGTGTCTATCACCATGACGGCGGCAGGGTATTTACAGCAGTCGCAAAAGGGGATTCGAGGGATGAAGCTGCCCGGAAAGCTCTGAGCATCAGGGAGTACGTGTGGTTTGAGAGCATGCGGTTCAGGGAGGATTTCGGCAACCTTTACAGGAGATGAATCCGGAGGATATCCGGGGAGGCATGATATTATGAATCATCATTTGGTATTCGGTTCGAACAGCGACAAGGACAAGGTGTACCCGGGAGTGGTCAGGTATTCCATCGAGCACCCGGAAGAGAGCATCATCGCCCATTTCGGCTCCGCAGACAACACGCCGGAAAAGGTCGATCATATCTTCAATTTTTTGGTCAGTGAAGAAACTGACGTATTCATGTCAGGAGCGGGCATGAGCAATGTCCTTACAGGCGTCATGAAGGCAAAGGCCGAATTTGATGACCTGATAATAGGCATACCTATCTCTGATTCATCGACAGGGGGCTTGAGCTCACTGCTCTCGACATCAGAGAAGCCTCCGCTCAACCCCGTGCTTACTGTCGGCATCAACAACACCTATGGCGCCCTGAACATCGCAAGCAGGTACGGCTCTTATTTCGGCTATAATGTCGCGCTCCTTTCAAACAAATCCCGGGATTTCCCTGTCTCCCACAAATCGATAGATTCAGTGGCAGAGGAGCTTCACAAGCTCGGTGTCAGGTTTGAGATATCGCCCCTGGAATCGATAACGCCGGATGACGTCGTGATAACCGTCTTTTCTCATTACAATCACATCAATTCCCGGGAGGAGCCTGACAAGGGATACCTCTCGACTCAGGAATCAAAGATCCTCAGCGAGGTCGATAAGAAGCTGGGTGCAGGCATCGGGATCCAGATAGGTGTCAGGGAAAAGACGCTCGTGAAGAGGTTCGACCGATACATGGATTGCCTGGATGATACATTTGCTACGGGAATAGTCAACATAGGCGGCTACAAGAATGCTGCGCAGATGGCAGGTCTTCTCCAGGGAAATGCGGCGGCATTGCACAAGATCAGGAAAGAAAAAGAGGAAAAGACCCTCACGCTCGGGAAATACGCAAGCGAAATCATCAAGGACGGTATGAGGAACAAATATGGTGTCTTCGAGAAAGGCAGGTTTGTGAGGTATTAGGATGGCTCTAATAGAAGAAATCAATGACCTGTATACTATCGCCGTGGTCTGCAACCAGTGGGGTGACACAGGCAAAGGCAAGTTCGTCGACCTGTTCGCTTCTGTCTGGGCAGACATCATCGCAAGGGGCACAGGGGGTGCGAATGCAGGGCATACGATGAAGGTCCTTGAGGAATCGCTTATCATGCATCTGATACCCTCAGGCATCCTTCATGACAGGGATGGGAAGGTCAATGTCCTCGGCAACGGCATGGCCCTGGACCCGAGGATTATCCTGGAAGAACTGGCTGAGCTTGACAAGAGGGGCGTTAGCTATGATAATCTGATGATTGCCCGGAACGGAAAGCTTGTCCTGCCCCAGCATCTTGTAATGGACAGGTGCAAGGAAAGCGAGCTTGGCGAGACGAAGATAGGGACCACCGGCAGGGGCATCGGTCCTGTGTACACAGACCATGCGCAGAGGATAGGTCTCGAATTCAATGACATGCTCAACAAGGATGTTTTCAGCAGGAACCTGAAGAAGAACCTGGCTGACAAGGTCAAGCTTCTGCGGTTCATGGACCCTGATAAGGTCAAGGAAGTGATGCACCATGAACACCTCCTGAACGGGAGGTTCTACGATCCAAAGAATTTCTTTGATGTGGATGCAATTGTCGAGACTTATACAGGTTATGGCAAGGAGCTCAGGCATATGATCACAGATACAGATAAGTTCATTCAGCAGTCTCTTGGAAAGAAGAGGATACTTTTTGAAGGCGCCCAGGGACTCCTTCTCGGGAATGATTACGGCAGCGTCCCGTTCGTGACCTCTTCAGACCCGACGATCAGGGGACTTGCCAAAGGCGTCGGACTGAATGATGATGATGTCGACCTTGTATTGGGGATAGTCAAGGCTTATATGACAAGGGTTGGCGAAGGCCCGTTCCCGACTGAGTACGGGGGGGCGGAATCAGCCAGATGGTGCGACAAGCATAACAGGTTCAATGAGAGGGACGAGTACAATAATCCGTCAATCAACAGCGGCGATGAATTTGAACGAGGTGTTGCGATACGATACAAGGGCGATGAGTTCGGCGCGACGACCAACAGGTCAAGGAGGACCGGAAGGCTTGACCTGCCATTGTTGAGGCATGCCATGACGATAAACAGGGAAAATATAATCATCAGCAAGTTCGATGTCCTGGATGAATGCGAGAATATAGAGATATGCGACCACTATGTCTACACCGGACCTGAATACAATCTTGGAAACAAGGTACTTAAGGACGGGGAGCGTATCGACGTGGCGAACATGAAGACCGAGATACTGAGCAGCTGCAGGCCTGTCTATGAAGTGCTTGAGGGATGGATGACTGATACGACCTGCATAAGGGATCGGGCAGACCTTCCGCTGAATGCAAGGAAGACCCTCGATTACATAGTAAAGAGGACCGGAGCGGAAATCAGGATAGTCGGAGTAGGCCCCGAGAGGAGCCAGAACATATTCATGTGATTGATTAAGGAGGGATTAAAAATGGGAAGCGTAAAGGATCTTATATTATCAGGGCATCCGGCAGCAGATGTCATCATGCCGCAGACGGATTTCGATTTCGGCCAGGGAGCATGGCAGGTGAAGGGTACATTCTCTGTGGGCGACCTCAAGGAGCAGATACCTGATAGCGAGATAAAGGGCAAGGCAGAGGCCCTGACCATGATGACAGCTGATTTTTTCGAGTACCTTGCAGAAAGGCATCCGGAGATACCTACCTGCTATATCGGGGTGTTCGACAAGAACAGGAATGCGATAACTGATCTCGATTATATCATGCGTAAAGGAGAAAAAACTGACATCATCGTGATGAAGCTAGCCCATGTTCCGGAGACCTACTCAAATGGGGACCTGGAATCCTACAGGGAAGCGATGAAATCTGGAGCTCTTCAGTGCTGCGTCGCTGATGTCGAGTCCATATTCAGGAACGGTTTTCCCCTAGGCTCGTCGACATTCAAGAAGATATTCAAGTCAGTAGGGATGGATGATTATTACGAGAAACTTGCCACATATGATGAGACAGTCGCAGGCCTGGACAGGATTAGGGCTTTGGTATCCAAGGAAGGGCTCGCGAATTTTC
>CAYXZQ010000021.1:0-30064 GCA_964469935.1 uncultured Methanosarcinales archaeon | reverse complement strand
CTCTTCAGCGGTCTCGTATAATTGTGCAATATTTAGACTAATCGCAGATTTGTTGAATTCCTCCTCGTTAATATAAGATTTCATCACCGCACCATTCTCAGAAGTGATTAATACAAAATATAACCTTGAGCCTAGCTCACTTACTAGATTATTCAAAACTGCTTCAAGATCTAACGAGACACTCATTCTTATTTATTATTTAAAATTCCGTAATTAAATAATTTTCGTTAATTCTTGGAAATTTTTAAAATAATACAGATTATTATAATAACAAAGGAAGAGGAAAAAGAGTTCAGCGGCCTTTCTGGTGAAGGCTACGGCCTCTGGACACAGGACATGTTCCCGAAGATTGTCAAGGCGCAGATAGACTACTGCAATGAGAGGAACATCCTCAATATCGACGGCAAGGCTGAGATTGTCGCATACAGGGGCATGCCTGTGGTGACTGATTTCCTCTGCACTCCTGACGAGAACAGGCTGATGATAATCACCAAGGTGAAAGGGAAGGAGCTAGCCATACCGTCAAACAAGGAGATCCAGCGGGCGATCTACAGGAAGGAAGGCGTTTATTCTGCCATTGAAGAGGCGAAGCATATGGCTCTTCAGAAAGGAGATGTCGGACAATGGAGAAACTACTTCCCTGCTATAATCCAGGACAGGAAGATCGACCTGCAGGGAGTGACAGATTATTCATGCGACCTGATGAGCTATGCCATCGCAGAGGTGGCCAACAGGGCCCTTGGAAAAGACATGTTCCCTGCAAAGCCTGTCAGCATATGGGTCAATGATTTTGTGCCCTATGCAAGCAGGATTGTGAGGCAGTGATGATGGGAATGTCAGAAACACGTCCAAGGCATTTAAAGCCCTTAGATGTCAGGCTTGACACTGCCTCTCTGGCTGCAGGCAGATATGGCACATACGAGATGATCCAGGTATGGGGCCCTGAAAAGACTTTCGAGTACTCATTGTATGTCCAGGGACAGTCAGCTTTGACCTTGTCCGAAATCGCACCTGAAGAGGTTCACCCTGACCAAGCCAACCATATCGTCGACCGGGCGAATCTTAAGACTGTCAGCCCTGAAAGGATCAGAGAGCTGGAGGACAAGACCGGGCATGACATCATCGCCATTAACACTGCACTCGGAGAAGTTGTCATAAAAGAGGCAGCATCTCACATCAACAAGTTCAAGACAAGCGCTGACACGAGCCAGCCTGCAAAGGCGCTCCAGATAAAGGAATCCCTGGAGATAATTGCCGAATCTGTCGAGAACCTCAGGGATATCGTCCTAGAGAAATCCGTGAGATGGATAGACGTGCCTCACATGGACGTCTCTCACCTCTATGACGCATTACCTACTGTTGCAGGAAGGCCTTTTTCCCATTATGCAGAGATGCTCCAGTCAAATCTCAACATCCTAAAATATGTCTATGACAATTCGGTTATGGGGAAATGGGCAGACGCGACAGGCAACCATCATTCAGCCACGTCTGTTGGGCTTGACGGCATTCTGATCCAGGAAAGGTTCTGCAGGAAATTGGGACTGAAACACATGACTGCCCCGGCCCAGATACCTGGGCTCGAGTTCGAAGCTGACATATTCTACGTCCTTGCAAGGACCGGAGAGACCGTGAACAATATCGCGAAATACGTCGCATGGGGCAGGGGCGATGATGTCAACATATTCTTCAATTCCAGCCCGAAAAAGAAGAAGGGCTCCTCTGCAATGCCGCACAAGGACGCGAAGAACGGGAATCCTACTGTCGAGGAGCAGAACATGTCCATGCGCAACTACAACACAGGAAATCTTGTCACTGCAATGATGAACTGCGAGATGCCCTATGCGAGGAATCTTGCAGCAAGCTCTAATGCCAGAATCAATTTCGAGGACAGTTTCAAGTATACTGACCATGCCATAAGGAGGCTTGCAAATACAGTATACTGGCTGGGACTCAACAAGGAAAGGTCGATTGAGAGGGTGCAGAGAAGTTATGGATGCCCTACATCACAGATTGTCATGACATACCTTACAAGCCCGCAGCATACCTCCAATCCAATGACGCGTGACGAGGCGCATGATCTCATGGGAGCACTGGCGACATTTGCCTGGAAGAAAAAGATTCAATTCACAGAAGTCTTGCTTAGGAATGATGAAGTCACATCCAGGCTGGATTTCCAGACCATTACTGACATTACAGACCCTCTGAGATACATCGGCAAGAGTAAAGAGATTGTAAGAAGAGTCTTTGATGAATGTTACAAGGCGAAAACTCTTGATGTATGATCTTTTTGTTCCAATTTATAAATAATTAATCAATCTCCTTACATTCATGTCCATCGACTTCAAATTACAAGACGACCGCTGCACGGTCCCGGCATTTCTCCGTGCCTATGAAGGCGTCAATGATGTCGCCCTTGTGAGATACCTTAAAAAACACAGAGCATTCTACAGGGTACATGAGGGCATTTCAGGGCATTATTACCTGCTGGACGACATATTCTACGTCCTTGAGCTGGAGCATGTCAGGCCAAGGCTTAAGGGTGCGCCATTAAGTCCTGAAGAATATGCCGACCTGCTTGAGCGCTGCACAATAAGGGATTATTTGAAAACCTACAAAGGCATCAGTTACCAGCGGCTAAATGAGATATTGAAACATGCCCAGGCAGAAAAATCTGATGCAGACGGAAGATATGATTATATCAAGATTCCAGGGAAACAGGATAAGCTCTACAGGGAAACAGATGTATTCGATGTCCTCGAAATGAATGGCATCGATGTCAGGACAAGAAGGTTCGAAAAAAAGTACATTCTGAGAAAAGGGAGCAATGTCAATGCCGAAAATGCCTCATGCCTGAAAACATCATCACCATACCGTGCCTGTCTGCCGCCTCTATGACCTCTTTATCCTTGATTGACCCTCCCGGCTGGACAATGTGCCTGATGCCCGACTCTGCTATCACGTCGATGGAATCGCTGAACGGGAAGAAGGCGTCAGAAGACAGGATTATCCTTTCGCTCGATAACAGCTCCTTTATCTCTTTATCGCTGAGGCCCTGCTTATCAAGATTATATACAGCCTTGTCGACTGCAAGCTTCACTGAGTTGAGCCTGTTCGGCTGGCCGCAGCCTGCGCCCAGGACCTGGTAGTGGCCTTTTTCATACTCGCAGCAGACCGCAATCGCGTTGCTCCGCAGATGCTTGACTGCTTTTATGGAGAATTCGGCGAGGCCTTTGATCTCGGCAGGGCACTTCTTTTTTGTCACGATGCCAGTCACCCTATCTTTGCCATTGTCGTCGATCGCCTTCCTGTCGACGAGATTTCCAAGATACAATTTGTCATCGACAGTCTGCTTCAGGATGCCGCCGTCGATGGACCTCAGTTCGGAACCGTCCATCTTCTCAAGCCCAGTCTTCAGGATGCGTAGGTTCTTCTTTTTCTTCTTCAGGTGCTCAAGCGCATCTGTTTCAATGTCAGGGACAATAAGCATCTCTATGAACTTGTCGTCGAAGAACTCGGCTGTCTTCATGTCGGCTTTCCTGGAGAATGCGATGATCCCGCCGAATGCGCTTATGTCGTCGCCCTCCCATGCCTTTCCGAGCGCTGTCCTGAGGTCTTTTCCAGTCGCATAACCGCAGGGATTGCTGTGCTTGACGATAGATACGGCTGCAGAATCCTTCAGATCCAAAATCGAGAGGAACGCTGCATTGGCATCCAGGTAATTGTTGTAACCCAGGGGTATGCCTGCAAGCTGCTCTGCTTTTGCAAGCCCTTGTTCTGGATACAGCCAGGCTTCCTGGTGCCAGTTCTCGCCGTACCTGCCGAGTTTCATGCCTTTCCCTGAGAACCTTATCCTGTTCTCTGAAGAGAATCTAGCCGTGAGCTCCGCAGCGATCATGTCCCTGTAGTCTGCCAGCAGATTGATGGCCCTGACTGCAAATTCTTTCTTCAGCACCATGGACACTTTTCCATCGTTATTGTCCAATTCCCCGATAAGCCTGTCATAATATTTCGGTTCTGTCGCGACAGTGACATGCTTGTGGTTCTTGACAGCCGAAATCAGCATTGTCGGCCCGCCGATGTCTATCTCCTCTATCAGCTCACCGTCAGGCGCTCCCTTTTTCACAGCCTCTCCGAACGGATAGAGGTTCACTGCAACAATGCATATGTCAAGGAGCCCGTTCTTCTCAGCGTCAGCCAGGTGCTCTTTGTCGTCCCTGTCGTATAATATGCTGCCATTTATCTTCGGATGCATGCTCTTGACCCTGCCTCCGAGCATCTCAGGCGAGCCCGTGATCTCGCTGACCTTCAACAGCTTCACATCTAGATTTTCTTTTTTTATAATATCCTTGACTGTCCTGTATGTGCCTCCGGTGGATATTATCGAGAAACCATGCTTTGACAGACCCTTGACAAGCCTGTCAAGCCCTTTCTTTTCATAGACGCTGAGGAGTGCATATCTCATGTCAGGGGAGGTTGGGCGGGAATATAAAAAGTTTTAGGAAGCGCACATTGGTTAAGGACGCGTTTTTAACAAAAATTATAAACACATGGGCATACACCACGCAAAAAGGATTAAGATGAAAGAGAGCATCAGAAAAGCCCTGCTGGACAAAAGAGAAAAGCACCCGCAGGCATCAGGGATGAGCCGGGAGATAGGGAGACTCCTGTTTTTGATGGAAGAATTCATAAATGCCGCAACCGTGCTCTTCTACATGCCGATAAGGAACGAGGTGGATACTGTAGGGATGATCAGGGATTGCATTGATCACAAGAATGTGGCTCTGCCGGTCACAGACACGGCGAATCACAGGCTGAAAATTTCCAGGATAAACAGGCTTGATGACATGAAGGTAGGCGCTTACGGCATCCCTGAGCCGAAGGTGATGTCTGGGCTGTCTGCTGACGAATTAGACCTCGTGATAGTCCCGGGAGTCGCATTCGACAAGAGAGGCAACAGGATAGGATACGGAAAGGGATATTATGATAAGCTTTTAAATAACCTCGACATACCAAAAGTGGCGCTTGCTTACAGCTTCCAGGTGATTGGAGTGGTACCTGCTCAAGAACATGACATGAAGGTCGACAGGATAATAACCGAACTGGGTGTGATAGATTGCTCATAGACGGAAAAAAGATTGCGAAAGAGATTCTTGACAATCTCAGGGCAAAGGTCAGGGGAAGGGCTGTAAAACCCGGGCTAGCTGTCGTGCTGGTAGGCAAAAATCCCGCATCCGTGCTTTACACTGGCATGAAGACAGAGACCTGCAGCGAGATAGGGTTCTATTCTGAGAAGCATGAGCTGTCTGAGGACACTTCTGAAGAGAGACTTCTGGAGCTTGTCGGCAGCCTTAACAGGGATGACAGGATCCACGGCATACTTGTCCAGCTTCCTCTTCCGAAGCATATCGACGAGAAGAAGGTCATGCTCGCAATAGATCCTGAGAAGGATGCTGACGGGTTCCATCCTATGAACCTTGGAAAGCTGGTCATCGGCGAGCCCGGTCTCGTTTCCTGCACGCCTCTGGGATGCATGAAGCTCATCGACTCGACAGGCGTGTCTCTCGAGGGAAAAGAAGCTGTGGTTGTTGGAGCATCTGTCATCGTAGGCAAGCCCCTGATGTACCTCCTCCTGAACAGGGAGATGACAGTGACAATATGCCACATAAAGACCAGGGACCTCGCGTCGCATACCAGGAGGGCTGATGTCCTGATTGCAGCTGCCGGCTCTCCGGGACTGATAAAGAAAGATATGGTTAAGAGAGGGGCTGTTGTAATAGATGTGGGGACGACCATGGTGAACAAGAAGGCCACAGGAGATGTCGATTACGAAGTAAGGGATATTGCGGGCTTTGTGACGCCTGTCCCGGGAGGTGTCGGGCCCATGACGATAGCGTGTCTTATGGAAAACACGTATAAGGCGTATGAAAGCCTTCTGGCTGATTGATTAATTTTATATACACTGCACGATTCTCATCTCTCATGAAATACACTCTGAGCGCCCTTGACCTGCATTTCCTTGTATCAGAGATGCAGGAGCTCATAAGCGCAAAGGTCGAGAAGATCTACCAGCCAGAGAAGCATGATTTCCTCTTCGTGTTCCATGTCCCGAATGCAGGGAAGCGCTTTTTGAGGATCACGCTTCCGAATTCCATGTTCATGACTGATTTCAAGGGCGAGATACCTGAGCAGCCTCTCCAGTTCTGCATATTTTTGAGAAAGCAGCTCTCCAATGCCAGGCTCAGGGAGATAAGCCAGCTCGGCTTTGAGCGCATCGTCAAGTTCCTCTTCGAGACAAAGGATTCAAAATTCAGGCTCTATGTGGAGCTGTTCTCGACAGGGAACGTCATTCTCTGCGATGAGCAGGACATGATAAGGTCAGCGCTCGTGACCAAGAAGTGGAAGGACAGGACCGTCAGGGGCAATGTGAAGTATGAATACCCCATGAGAGACCATGATCTTTTGAAGATGGATGAAGAAGAGTTTCTGGGGCTTGTCAGGGATTCGGACAAGGACTCCATTGTCAAGACACTTGCCCTCGACCTCGGCCTCGGTGGGAAATATGCAGAGGAATTATGCCAGAGGGCAGGCATTGACAAGACCATCAGCAAGCCGGATCCTGTCCAGGTGAAGAAGCTGTTTTCTGAAATAAGCAAGCTCAGGAAGGAGAAAATAAAAGCAGGCATAATAATGAAAGGCACAAAGACCGTCGATGTAGTGCCTGTCGCGATGAAGAGCTATGAATCATATGATGTTAACCTATTTAACACTTTCTCTGAGGCACTGGGAAAAGTCCTGACAGAGAAGGTCATTGATGAGCAGAAGACAAGGGCAGAGGAAAAGCATTCCAGGGAGCTCAGGAAATACGAGAAGATGATTTCAGAGCAGGAAGAGACGATAGCAGGTCTTGAAAAATCGATCAGCGAGAACCAGAGGAAGGGCGAACTCATATTCGAGAGGTATTCAGAAGTAAGCGGTATCATGACTGAGCTCAAGAAGGCGAGAAAGAAATATTCCTGGAAAGAGATAAGGGAGAAGCTCAAAGGCCACATTACCATAAAGGAGATAAACGAGAAGGAGAAGAAGATCGTGGTCGAGCTTGGCGATTAGCAGCTGGTGAACAGCCATCACTCCTCTTTGAGTTCTCTTGCGCGCACCGGCGTGCAATATGCTTTACTGACCCTGTTTTGGAATTCATATACATTGAATGGTTTGTCGATATATCCCACGGCTCCTGCTTTTAGCATCCCCTCGATTGTCTCATCCCGGCCGAGGGCTGACATCACAAGGACACTGATGCCTGGATATCTCTTCCTCAGCTCGTAGAATGCCTCATCCCCTGTCATGTTGGGCATTGTCCTGTCAAGGATGACCAGGCCTATCCTGTCCCTGTCCTGCTCGTATTTTGCAAGAGCATCGATCCCGTCCTCTGCCGTGATCACTTCATACCCCTCGTCCTTCAATACCATGCAGTATGTTTCCCTCAGGTTAGGCTCATCCTCTGCAATCAGTATGGTCTTTTTCTGGCGGCTTTGATGAACTGACGCTTCCTCATCATTTTCAGGGACCTTGTCACCGGCCAATTTTAGATATATGCTGAAATTGGTCCCGAAATCCTTGTGGGAGACGAATGTCATCTGCCCTCCTGAAGCCTTGATCACCTCGTATGCTGAAGCAAGAGACAGTCCCAGGTGGTCGCCCTTGGTCTTAGTCGTGAAGAACGGCTGGAATATCCTGGATTTCGTCTCCCTGTCCATCCCGCATCCCCTGTCTTCGATATCAAGCCTGGCATAGCTGCCCGGCCCGGCCTCCTCAATGCTGTCTTCATTCTTATCATGCATCGTCCACCTGGTCCTGACCATTATCTCATTCTTTCCGCCTGTCGCTTCGGCAGCGTTATTGTAGAGGTCGGCGAGTATCAATGATAGCTGGTCCTTGTCAAAAACAATATTCAGGGGCTCATGGTACAGCTCAAGCCCTATCTGTTCTCCAGAATATGATGCATTGAATTCAGCAAGGCTCGCCTTGACCGTCTCATTGAGGTCGAACTCTGTAGGGTTGTACCTTCCGCCCCCAGCAAACCCTATCAGCCTTGAATTGAAATTTTTTCCCTTCCTGACAGCTTTTTTTATGTTCATCAGGCTCTTGTAGGTCGGGTGATACTCATCTACGTCCATCAATGCGAGGTCTGCATAACCCATGATGCCTGCCAGGATGTTGTTGAACTTATGGACGATTGCAGACGCAAGCGTGTTGACAGAGTCCCTGAGCTGGGCGTCTGTTTTCTTCTTGTGGTCTCTGATGATATCCTCAAGTACCTTGATTCTGTCTTTCTGCTCTTCATTACTGAGGTCTTTTCCCATATTATCACGCCGGCCTGGTTCCTGATTTATCCAGCTGTTCCGGACGATGAATAACCAATCGTATATAAATGTTTTCATTACTTAGTGACAAATATAAGGCTTATCTCGCAAAAAATATATAAATGCCATCTGCCGGGATTTGAGCCATGGCATGGCTCGCATACGCCCTCATCTGCGCATTCTTCGCATCAGCAGCAGGGATAGTGCAGAAGAAGACCCTCATAAGGCAGCATGCCATGGAGTTCTCGGCAAGCCTGGCAGTGCTCAACCTGCTCCTGTCTCTTCCATTGTTCTTCTTCATCGATTTTTCAGGCATCAGCATAAATATAATCGTGGGAATCTTCTTCCTGACCCTGTTCGGAGCGACAGGTTTTCTGCTTATCGCAAAGAGCATAAGGCACATGGAGATTAGCGCTGCCTCGCCCCTGCTCGTCATGGGGCCGGGGATAAGCGCAGTCCTCGCATTCTTCATCCTCGGCGAAAAGCTCACCTTTTTCCAGGCAGGCGGCATTGCAGTGCTCATAATGGGCTCATACATCCTTGAGCTTGAGGATTACCACAATCTACTCCATCCCATAAGGACGATCAAACAGTCGAAATATTTCTATTTCATCCTCATCGCGCTCCTTCTCTACAGCGTGTCTGCAGTGGGCGACAGGATGATGCTCTCCACATTCGGGATTGCACCGATTACCTATCTTGCAATAGTCCATGTCTTTCTCGCTTTCCATTTCCTTGTCATGATAACCCTGTTCCATGACGGCATAAGGGGCATAAGGAACGGAATCAGGAATGCCCAGCCATGGCTGTTGCTTGTTGCAGTGCTCACGGTGAGTTACAGGTATGCGCAGATAAGCGCGGTTAAAGTGGCATACGTCGGACTTGTCCTGCCCATAAAGAGGATGAGCGCGTTCTTCACGACCATTGTCGGCGGGGAGCTCTTCCATGAGAAGAACCTGCTGAGAAAGGGCTTCGCATGCCTGGTGATGATTGCAGGAGTGGTCATGATTGTTCTTTAGGTGAATATGCCCAGAAGTTCGGAAAGCTCGTCGATTACCAGGTCGGGGTTCTCTTTTTCAAGCAAGGTCCGCCAGGTGAGATAATCTTCAGCAGGACAAATCCAAAAGATTTAAAACAGAAGGGTGTTCAGCGATGAGGATGCATCTCCCTGATTACAAGGACAAAAGCATCGTGAATCTGATGAGCTCGATAACTTCTGCGCTCGGCAATAGGAAGGGATATGGTGCCCTGAAGGCCCTGCCTCCATCCACACTCAAAAAATCGAAGAACATCATTCTGGTGATCATAGACGGCATGGGCTACGAGTTCCTGAGAAAGCACGGCAAAGGCTCGTTTCTATGGGAGAATACGAGGTCCAGGATGACGTCTGTCTTTCCCTCCACGACAGCAGCTGCGATAACGACTTTCAGGACAGGTCTTCCTCCTTCAAGGCATGCTGTCACAGGCTGGTTCATGCATTACAAGGAGCTCGGCGGAGTCGGCATCCCGCTCAGGTTCAGGTTCAGGGCAGGCGGCAGGTTCAATGCAGAGCCGCTGGAAATATTTCCGGAAAAGCCGGTCTTCGACAGGATAAGATGCAGCTCATATCTAGTGCAGCAGAGGCATCTATCTGCGACACCTTATACCAGGGCTTTCAGGGGCAGGGCGAAGATTCTGCCTTATACTACCCTTAATGGGATGTTCCGCCAGGCAGCAAAGGCTGTCCGAAAGCCTGGGAAAAAGCTTGTCTATGTGTACTGGCCTGAGCTCGACCATCTTTGCCATGAGTACGGGACAGGGGACAGGAGGGCGATAGCGCATTTCAGGGAGATCGACGATGCAGTCGCCGGGTTTACGCGCTCGCTCGAGGGAACCGGCTCGACAGTCATAATCACAGCAGACCACGGCCTGATGAATTCACCGAAGACACGACAGGTCAGGCTGGAGTCCCATCCAAAGCTCCAGGAAACCCTGGCGCTTCCCTTGTGCGGCGAGTCAAGGGCAGCCTACTGCTATGTCAGGCCTTCGAAGGCGAAGCAGTTCGAGGCCTATGTAAGGAAGAATCTAAGGCATGTCTGCCATATGTATAAGAGCAGCGAGCTCGTGAAGAAAGGCTGGTTCGGCCCGGGAAAGCCTGACCCGAGGCTCTCAGACAGGGTGGGGGACTATGTACTTGTCATGAAGGATGATTATGCTCTCAGCGACACTCTTGCGGGAGAGAGGAAGAGCAGTCATGTCGGCAGGCACGGAGGCGTGAGCAGAGAGGAGATGCATGTCCCTCTTGTTTTGGTCAGGTGCTGAATCAATATAAAAAAATATAAACTTCTGCTGTATACCGCCTGAGCATGAAGAAGAAATACGATGTCTTCGGCCTCGGCAACACCCTCCTGGATTTTTTGATCAGGGTAGGGGACAAGGAGCTCGAGGAGATACATCTGAAGAAAGGCGTATTCAATATTCTTGAGGAAGGCAGGACCCACTCTCTCCTGGAGGAGTTCACAGAGCACAAGATGGTCCCTGCAGGAGCGGTCTCCAACACGATGATGGCGATAGCAGCTCTCGGAGGGAGGTGCATCCTCAGCGGAAAGGTCGGCAATGGGAAGTTCGGCAGGCATTTCGAGGAGGTGATATCCAGGGAGGGCGTGACCCCGAGGCTTCTCAGGAGCGCGAATTCAAGGACAGGGAAAGTCCTGAATTTCGTGACGCCTGATGCTGACAGGACTTTCGGGGTCAGTCTCGGAGCTGCTTCAAGGGTGGATGAGAAATCCATCCTGGAGGACGACATTGCCCAGAGCAGGATCTTTTATTTCACAGGCTATGAGTTCGAATCCATAAATGCTGCTGTCATGCGCGCAATCGAGCTTGCGAAAAAGCACAGGACACTAGTGGTGATGGATCTTGCAGACCCGGAGATAGTCAAGAGGAACATGGGAGGGATCCTGGATATAATGAAATATGTTGACATTGTCTTCATGAATGAGGATGAGGCAAAGCGTTTCACTGGCCTTGAGCCCAAAGAGGCTGCAAAGGCAGTCGGCGAATATGTCCCGGTCGTCATAGTCAAGGCAGGGCCCCAGGGAAGCTTTGTCGTGTCCGAAAAGAAATCATACAGGATATCGCCGTTCGAGGCGAAGGCAGTGGACACCACAGGCGCAGGCGACCTCTATGCAGCCGGTTTCCTCTATAGTTACCTGAAGGACAGGGATATAAGGAAGGCCGGCAAGATGGGCTCTTTCATGGGAGCGAAGGCGGTTTCGCAGATGGGAGCCCTGCTATCCGACGAGATGAAGAAGGAAGCGAAAGAGATGTTCGAGAACGGCAGGTGATTACATATAAGGGCATGTACCTGCCGGCGGATCAGGAGAGGCCGGGTCATCCTTCGGCTTGAGGATGTCCGGGAAATATCTTGTCATCAGGATCTCATGCCTGTTCAATTCAACATAGGCAAGATATTGCTTGACGTCTTTCGGCAGGCCTCTCTGGAAGTCAATCATGAGGAATTCCTTCTCTTCTATTTCCAGGAGAAACCTCATGTAACCTTTCTTCTTGATGGACCTGTACAGCTTTGGCAGCTGCTCCTCAAGGCTCTCGTCAAGCTCCTGGATGCATTCAGCCAGGTCGCCCTTGGTAGATACCTGGTGCTTTTTCCTCTGTTCGGCCGCGCATAGCTTCCAGCTGAATGTCGGGTTCCTGTGCAGGTATGTCGCGTCGACATAATCAGGGGTAATCCTGCCGGTCTCCAGGATAAAGGAGACCCACGGGTTCAGAGGGTCCCGTCTTGCCATGATTCTTATATTGGTGAACTCGTCATTTAACTATTTATATCTTGAAATATATATGTTTGAGAAATCATACTTTCTCATACCTTGCAAATGTTTATATAGATGTTTTGTTTATGATAATCCATGAGAGCACAGCCATCAAGACTGCTGATCGTGTTTTGGCTGGCATAGCCCTCTCATTTACTCTTTCTGGTGACTGGTTCGGTCGGATGGATTTCAGTTGCCTGTTATTGGACTTTTACGGTCGCCAGGAAAAACATTGAGGTGATGGGAAGATGGCGGATATGGCAAAGGACGGCCGGGTGACGGAATATATGAAAGCCTGCATGAGCAGGGCGGCGTCGGTTCTGCAGGGAAAGGCGCAGGTCCAGTTTGTGGCCATGGGCTACAAGGAGAAAAAACCTGACGGGATGTATAAGACGACAAGGGTGCTGAGCGGGAAGAAGAAGATCTCCAACCTGCTCGGGCTGAAGGTGGTCGACAGCCAGGCAGAGGGCACCATGTTCCTGATAGTGAATTATAATCCCCTGCATGAAGATTTGGTGAAGAGGAGCATAGACAGCCTGTGCGGGGTGGATGAGAAGAGAACATTTTCAGAATCGGACAATCCCTACCTGGCCGTTGTTGCCGAACTGGATCTCTACGTCGATATGCTGATGAGGAATGTGGAGCATGTAAGAAGGCTCCGGAAGGGTCCTGTGAAGAGGACGAACGGCATGTATCATGACGGGCTCCATGTATGCAGCACGAATGAGGACGGCATAGGTGTGATCGCTGTCGAAGGAGGCTACGGGATGCCTATATACCTGTCAGCTGTCAAGGGAAAAGGCCAGGAGCTTGAGAACAGGCTGAGACAGGGGAAATACTGATTTCAGGCAGCCGGGATAGATGAAGAGAAAAGTGTGAACAGCTTTCTGCATTTCCCGTACAAAAGTACAGTACACTGCAGAACGTAAGCCTGCTTGACTTCCGTGTTCGAAATGGGAACGGGTATTTCCAGGCTGCTATGGCCGTCCACATGGGACTGGATTCCCGAGTGCTTTATAAATATTTCGGTGTCTGCCCCTGCATGCCCTTAAATTAACAATATTTTTAAATGAATCCCCAATATCCACTATCCAGGTGATAGCATGAAGATTACGATTGTCGGGACAGGATACGTGGGGCTCGTGACAGGCACCTGCTTCGCAAATCTCGGAAATGACGTGATATGCCTTGACATCGACAAGGCCAAGGTGGACATGCTCAAGAAAGGGAAGCTGCCTATCTATGAGCCGGGGCTCAAGGAGCTGTTCGACAAGAACATCAAGGAGAAGAGGCTCTCTTTCTCCACTGACTCGAAATCCTCGATCCAGAAGTCAGACATCATATTCCTCGCAGTGGGCACGCCTCCGAACGAGTTCCACGAGGCGGACCTCACAGCTGTCAAGGCTGTCGCAAGGGACATCGGCAGGTACATGGATTCCTACAAGGTCGTGGTCAACAAGAGCACAGTGCCCGTTGGAACCGCTTCCATGGTCAAGAAGATAATCAGGGAGAACCTGAAGAAGAAGATAGATTTCGACGTCGTCTCCAACCCCGAGTTCCTCAGGGAAGGCTCGGCTGTGAAGGATTTCCAGAATCCCCAGAGGGTGATTGTCGGCACGGACAGCAAAAAGGCCGGGGATCTCATGTCTTCCGTCTACCAGGGTGTCGCAAGGGTCGACAGCCCGATAATGATAACGGACATCAGGAGCGCAGAGCTCATAAAGTACGCTAGCAACGCGATGCTCGCCACAAGGATAAGCTTCATGAACCAGCTCTCACACCTCTGCGAGACCGCAGGCGCTGACATAAAGGAGGTCGCAAAGGGCATGGGGCTTGACAACAGGATAGGCTCGAGGTTCCTCCAGGCAGGCGTAGGCTACGGAGGGAGCTGCTTCCCCAAGGACGTTCTCGCGCTGATTGCGACCCTGAAGGAGCACAAGTGCGAATCCGACCTCTTCGAGGCTGTCCATGACATCAACGAGAGGCAGAAGACAGTAGTCGTCGGAAAGCTTGCCAGGGTCCTGAAGCTCAAGGGTGCCACGGTCGCTGTATGGGGCATAGCGTTTAAGCCCAAGACAGACGACATAAGGGAGGCGCCGGCACTCAGGATAATCGCCCAGCTTCAGGAGATGGGAGCCAAGGTGCACGCATTCGACCCGATAGCCATGGACAATGCGAAAAAAGAGGTCAAGGACGTCAGGTTCTTCAGGTCGCCCTATGACACCATCAAGGACTGCGACGCGCTAATAGTCGTGACTGAATGGGACGAGTTCCGGAACCTTGACAGGCAGGCCATCAAGTCCCTGCTGAAAAAACCGATTGTCGTCGACGGCAGGAACATCTATGATCCTAAAGAGATGAAGAGGCTGGGGTTCACATACATAGGAATAGGAAGATGAAGACTGTACTTGTAACCGGCGGCGCAGGGTTCATAGGCAGCCATCTCATCATCAGGCTGCTTGAGAAGGGGTACGGCGTGGTCTGCGTCGACAACATGAACGAGTACTACGACCCGGACCTCAAGAAGGCAAGGCTTGCGCAGTTCAAGGACAGGATAAGGTTCTACAAGTCAGATATCGCGGACAAGGAGGCGCTCGAGAAGATATTTTCAGAGAACAGGATAGACAAGATCTGCCATCTCGCTGCCCAGGCAGGTGTCAGGTATTCCCTGGAGAACCCGTTCGCGTATGCAGAGTCGAACTATGTCGGCACCCTGAACATCTTCGAGCTTGCGAAGAGGAACAAAATCAGCCACATCGTGTTTGCCTCGACCTCGTCAGTCTACGGCCTCAATGAGGACATGCCCTTCACAGAGGACCAGAGGGTGGACAGCCCTGTATCGATATACTCTGCTTCCAAGCGCGGCTGCGAGCTACTGGCTCATGTCTATAACCATCTTTTCGGCATTGACATAACATGCCTGCGGTTCTTCACTGTCTACGGCCCCTTCGGCAGGCCTGACATGGCGCTCTTCAGGTTCACCAAGAACATCCTCGAGGGAAAGCCCATCGACGTCTACAACCACGGCGACATGATGAGGGATTTCACATATGTCGGCGACATTGTCGAGGGATTTGTCCTTGCGCTCGAGAAGCCCATGGGCTACGAGATAATAAACCTCGGAAACGGCAGCCCTGTGAAGCTGATGGACTACATCTCATTCATCGAGAAGGCCCTGGGCAAGAAGGCAAAGCTCAATCTGATGGACATGCAGCCGGGAGACGTGAAGGAGACCTCGGCCGACATATCGAAGGCGAAGAAGCTGCTCGGCTTCGAGCCCAAGGTTGATGTCGAGGAGGGCGTCAAGAGGTTTGTCGAGTGGTATAAGGATTTTTACAGCATGAACTAGTCAAGATGGGACTGAAGAGATACATTCTTTGGGCATTGAAGGCCTTGAGCGTCGTCCTTTTCGTCTTCATCCTGATGAAAATCGACCTCTCGAAGATGTTCAGCATCATATACAATGCTAATTTCATGCTCATCATTCTCATCCTCGTCGTGAAGATATTCGTCATAACCCCGCTGAGGGCCTACAAGTGGAAGCTGATACTCAAGATGCAGAAGATCGGGCTGGGGTTCATGGACTCGGCGCTGATACTCTACACCACGGCCTTCGTGTCCAATGTCCTTCCCGGAAGGCTCGGCGAGATAGTGAGGGTCTACATGATAAAGCAGAAAGCCCGCTCCCTGGGCAGGTCGGTCGTCAGCATCCTTGTCGACAGGCTCCAGGACACGTCGTTCATGCTGTTGTTCGCGCTTGCAGGGCTGTTTTTGTTCTCGTCGGTCTTCAGCAACCAGGTCATGATAATATCGCTGGTCATAGTGCTTGCGTTCTTCGTCGTCCTTGTGATAATCTCGTCAGAGAGGCTCAGGCTGGGACTTTTCGAAATCTCGAGCAGGTTTCTCTTGCCTGGCGGGCTTAGGTCCAGGATCGAGAAGCATGCCGATGACTTCTTCAGGGACATGAGGCTCATGAAGGGCTGGGGCCTCTTCTACACGTCGGTCCTGTCTCTCCTCATCTGGCTAGTCAACTTCCTGTTCTTCTACGTGATAGCGAGGCTCATGTCCATCCCCATATCCTATTTCCAGGTCGTCGTCTTCGCCTCGCTCGCGACGATAATCACGAGCATCCCCATATCGTTCTCAGGGATCGGGACGAGGGATGCGCTCTTCGTGCTCCTCTTCGCAAGCATCGGCCTCTCAAGCGAGGAGGCGATAGCATTCTCATTCATTATCCTCATCAATTATGTCCTCGTGACGTTCCTGGGCCTCGCTGCCTGGCTCTATAATCCCGTCGACATCAAGGAGAGCGATCTCTAGGAGCTCACTTGCTGTATTCCCTCAGGATGAACTGGCCGTTGCCTGCCCCGAGGCTCGTCTCTGCTGTAATGTCGGCAGTGTTGTTCATGAGCCAGTCCCACTTCTCCTTCCGGAATCCCCAGTAGCTGGAGTTTGCCTGGGTGTCTATCGAGCCGTCAGGCAGGAATGCTGCAAGCCCGGGGGTCCCGTACCCTGTATTTACAAGGAAATACTTCACGCTGCCGTTCCTCGCGTTCTCGTCGAGCCAGCCCCTGTCGACCTGGAGCCAGTCTGCGCACGGCTTCTGCAGGAGATACGTCAGTGTCTTTGAATGTATGCCCGCGACGCATCCGTACAGCTCATCGCCTTTATGTTGGTTCAGGTAATCCGCAATGGAATTTATCGCCTCGGACCTGTGATAGATCCCCACGCCTCCAGCGACGAGATATGCAGGGACAGCGACATTGATTATTATGAAGGCCCAGAGCGCAGCCTTTCCGAACCAAAGGACCCTGTCCTTCGACTTTTCAAGGAAGCCCGTAATCCTGGAGCTCAGCATGATGAATATGGGGGCAATGAAAAATATCCCCGCTGCCCCAAGAGAGATGACGACCAGGGCATTGTAGGCGCCGGAGCCGATGAGGCTTGCTATCGAGTCCCTGATGCCCGAGGTGTCAGGAACATAGGTCAGGCTGATGATGACGACCAGTATCATGTACGTGACATAGAAAGAGGCAAGGGTGATTATCCCGATTGATCTCTTCTTCTTCAATCCGTAGATGCTGAATATCCCTATGGATGCGAGAAGAGCAAGCACCGGAGCGTAGAATGTCTGCCTTGACGGGAAGAACGAGCCCTGCAGGAAGAAGACAATGGAGCTTGCGAAGTAGGTTACAAGCAGCGCAAATATGGGCTTTTTTATCTTTTTTGCCGAGAAGTACACCCCGAAGAGCGCAGGAAGGGCGATGAGCCCGAAGAAGACAGTGAAATACAGGTATTTCCCTAGCCTGATGAACGAGGACAGGAACCCGGCCGAGTTTCTCGAGACTGCCTTGCCGAGCGCATTGTACGCGACCCTTTGAAAAATGATGTCGATATAGCCGTAGTTTCCCCAGAGCACAGGCAGAAGGGCGTAGCCGATGTATATCACGGGTACAAGCAGGCCGGCAACTATAAGGTGGGTCCATTGCTTTCTTGTGGGTCTTGACAGGAGCGCAAACGGCAGCAGGCAGACCAGGGGCACGGCCCCCCTGAAATTGGTGGTGAGAAGGCTGAACACGCTGAAGACCGTGGCCAGATAGAAGAGATAGTTCTTCTCCTCCTCTATCCCCCTGATGACGAGATATATTATGAGCATGGAGTAGAATGTGAGCGCAGAGTCGACGAATGCGACCCTGGTGAATGCAATGTGGATGGGTGAGAACACGAGGAGAAGCACGGCAAGCATCGATATCCTGTAGTCAAAATACCTCTTTGCTATCAGGTACAGCATCAGGGCTGACAGGACTGCGAAAATCAGGCTTGCCATCCTCATGGCAGTCGTGGTATATCCGAGAAGCAGGACAAAAGGCACGACAGGGATGATGGAGAAATTCCTCAGGTCTGTGAAGGCCTGGTAATATATCGGCTGGTCCGGCATCGAGAGATAGACAAGCCTTGAGGGCTTTTGCAGGGCATAGTAGACCCAGGATGCGTAGCCTGAATCATCCCCGCCGCTGAGCGCCCCGGCATTGTAGAACCTTATGAGAAAGCACGCTGCGAGGAGGGCTATGAGCAGCCATACCCTTGTCTTCCTGTTTTTCAATAGATTTTTCCCCAGCATTGTGATGTCTGCAGCAGTCGGTCACAGGTCTTTCTTGACAAACCATCCGATAGTGGACACCAGCCCTTTTTCAAGCTCCACTTCCGGCTCAAAGCCGAGCATCTTTTGCGCCCTGCTGATGTCTGTGTAATTCCTCACTATCTCGCCCTGCCTCGCCTCGGCAAACCTGGTCCTGATCGTCTTGCCGGGGAAGCCTTTCTTCAGCAGACCTACAAGCCTGTTTATGTCTGTCTCCCTGCCTGTGCCTATCTGGATGAGGCTGGACTTCGAATCGAACCGGGCTGTCAGAGCCAGGTGGATCGCGCTGCATATGTCTTTTACATAGATGAAATCCCTGGTCTGCCTGCCGTCCCCGTATATGACCAGCTCCTTGCCGTCGAGTATCCTCTTTATGAACTTCGGAATCACGCTTCCCTTGTTGTATGATTTCGGGCCGTAGACATTCGAGAACCTGAGCACGACAGTGTCCAGCCCGAACGAGCCCGAGAACGCGCTGCAGTATCCCTCGCCCGCAAGCTTGCTGGCCCCGTACGGTGAAAGCGGCCTTGGGACCTTATCCTCATTGAGAGGCATATCCTGCTCGCCGAGAGGCGCGGCTGACGAGGCATGGATGAATCTCTCTACCTTATTATCGACTGCTGCTCTCAGCAGGTTCAGCGTGCCCCTGACATTCACTTCCTCGTCGCCCGACGGGTCTTCCACAGAAGGTATCACTCCTGTCTGGGCTGCGAGGCTGACGACGTGCGTGCAGCCTTCCATGGCTTTCTTGATGTCCTCTTCATTCCTGATATCGCCTTTTATGAAAGTCACCCTGCTCTTGTCAAATCCCCTGACATTCTCGATATCGCTCAGCTTTCCCACGCTCAGGTTGTCAAGGATGACAATGCTAAAATCAGTCTTCTCGAGCAGGAACTCGCAGAGGTTGGTCCCTATGAACCCGCACCCTCCTGTGACAAGCACCCTTGGACTCTTGCTGTCGCTCATCTCCATCTCACCCTAGGCATGACCAATTTCATGTCGATTTTATCCCTGTGCTTCATCACAGCCTTTAGAAGCTTTTCCATGACCTCATCCGTCAGCAGGTTGGGTTTTAGCCCGAGCTTCTTGAGCCCGGTGTACTTCGGGTTGTAGTAGTGCTCCTCCTTCTCCTTTCTCGGGTTCTCGATGCTCTTTATCTTCACCTTGAGGCCGAGGCTGTCGCCTGTTTTTTTAACTTTTTCTGCAAGCTCATTCACAGTGAATGTCTCGGTCAATTGGTTGAATATCCTGAGCTCGCCTTTTTTCGAAGGGTGGAGAAGCGCAAGCTCTACGCAGTTCATTGTGTCGATGATGTTGAGATACCCTCTTGTCTGCCCGCCTTTGCCGAAGACTGTCAGGGGGTGGCCGGCGACTGCCTGGACAAGGAACCTGTTGAGCACTGTTCCGAAGATGTCGTCGTAATTGAAGCCCGGCATGAGCCTCATGTCCATCAGCGCCTCTTCTGTGTAAAGCCCGTATACCGGCCCCTGCATGAGGTCTGTAACCCTGATGCCGAATGTCCTTGCATAGAACCAGAGCAGGTCAGTGTCCTGGACCTTCGTGGTGTGGTAGAGGCTTCCTGCTGCCCTAGGGAAGAGGAACCTGTCCTTCCTGCCCTTGTGCTCGATGTCTATCCACCCCTCCTCGATGTCTATGTCAGGCGTGCCGTACTCCCCCATTGTCCCCAGCTTCACTATGTGGGCGTCGGGCGCCTCTTCCATCACAGCATAGATTATGTTCAGTGTCGAGTTGAGGTTGTTGTTGAGGGTGAGCGATGCCTCCTTCTGCCCCATCATGGAATAAGGCCCTGAGGGCTGTTCTGCATAATGGACAATCCCGTCGGGCGCAAATTTTTTCACGACGCCCTTGAGAAAATCGTAGTCAGAGCAGTCGCCGATCGCATATCCTATCTCCTTCCCGGAGACCTCTTTCCAGGTCCTTGCCCTTTCTTTGAGCCTGGGAGGTGTCACAAGAGGCAGGCTTCCTGTCTCCTCCATGAGCTTTCTCTTGAGATAGCTATCAACTACAAATACATCATGGCCCCTGTTCGAGAGGTGCATTGCAGTGGGCCAGCCGAGATATCCGTCCCCTCCAAGAATAAGAATCCTCATTTCAGCACCCTGTCAGCCTGTTCCTGTGCAAAAAATCCCTTATCTCCTTCTTTGAGAGCGGCTTCTCAGATGCTGAAATATACGGCTTGCTGACCTTGTTCCCTTTCCTGAGATATGAATAGCCTATGTCCTCGTAAACCGAGCTGAAGGCAGGCAGTATCGAGAAGAACCTGTCGAATTCGTAAGAGCGCTTTGTCTCCTCTCCGCTCATGAGCTCCTCGTAGAGCTTCTCCCCTGGCTTTGGCCCTATCAACTTGATCTTCACGTCCTTGGGGTCATGTCCGCAGGCGCCTGATAGCTCTTCTATCATGACCTTTGCCAGGTCCTCTATCCTTATGACCGGCATCTTGGTGACGAACACCTCTCCGCCTTCTGTCAGGGTGCTCGATTCTATGATGAGCCCTGCAGCCTCCTCTATCGTCATTATGAACCTTGTCATCTCCCTGTCTGTGAGGGTCACAGGCCCGCCCTTCATTATCTGCTCGCGGAAGATAGGGAACACCGAGCCTCTCGAGCCTATGACATTGCCGAACCTTGTCGAGCAGAACAGGGTCTTCTGGCCCTTCTTCTTGCTGTTCGTGGCAGTTACAAGCCTCTCGCCCATGAGCTTGGACGTCCCCATGACATTCGTCGGGTTGACTGCCTTGTCCGAGCTCGTGAATATGAACTTCTCCACATTGTTCGCCAGGCTCGCGTCGAGGACATTCTGGAGTCCTATTATGTTGGTCTCGACAATGGAATCCGGGCTCCTCTCGCCGAGTATCACGTGCTTGAGCGCAGCCGTGTGGAACACGATGTCGACGCCGGTGAACGCCCGCATGATGAAGTCCCTGTTGGTTATGTCGCCGACATATCCTCTTATCTTCCCGTTGAGGTGCTCGAGCATAAGGAACAGCTCTGACTCGTTGTTGTCGATGATTATTATCTCCTTCGGCCCGAGCTTCACAAGCTGCTTTACAAGCTCCTGGCCCACTGTCCCTGCCCCGCCTGTGACAAGCACTGATTTTCCCCTGAAATGCTCTTTCATCATTAACCCCTGCTGTTCTCAGGAAATTAGGGCTTTATTTATAAAAGTTATTAAACATCCTAGGAGCCAATATCATCGAAAGATTTATTAATGACTACTTATTAATGGTGATTAATTTGACGATGATGGTAAATATGGAAAAACTTGACGGAGCGATCGTGGGTGCAGGCAACTTTGCGAAGTTCGCCCTGCAGAGGTTCACAGGCAGGTACGGCAGGGACCTTTGTGGCAATTTCAACAATATATACCTTGTCGACCATAACATCGATACCTTGCGGGAGAGAGGCGAAGACTTCGGCATCCCTGACGAGCACAGGTTCGTGGGCATCCCCGGGCTCGAGGGGAAGCTCCTTGATTTCGTGATAGTGTCGACTCCGGCGAATGTCCATTATGATACAGCAAAGTCGTTTGTCTCGAAGGGCATCCCGACATTCATCCCGAAACCTTTGGATGCGGACCTTGAAAAATCGAAGAAGCTCGTCGACCTGGCAGCTGAATACAGGACCCTCAATGCAACAGGCAGCCAGATGCTTTTCAATCCTGATTTCCAGGCTGCCATGGAGTATCTGAAAGATGCCAAGATCAGGCCCAGGCAGATCAATATCAACTGGTGCAAGGAGCGGGGGCCGAGGGACCATCCCATACCCGGCGTGACTGTCGAGGAAGGGCCCCATCCGTATGCCCTGCTCGTCAATATCAAGAACGAATTCCCGTCGACCGTGTATGCTGTTGGCAGGAAAGGCAAGGTCATCATCGACCCGAAGAAATGGGAGCTTGCGCAGGGCATGGATGACATCACGATTCTTGGCAGGAGCCTTTACAAAGGAATCAATGTGGTGGAAGGGGAGATTTCGATGGCTTCAGATTGCATCCTTACTTATGATGACGGGACGATCGCCCGGGTGTACAATGATTTCCAGAACCCGCACAAGGACAGGTCTGTGCAGATTGTCGGTGAGTTTGGCCGCCTGTATGATCTCTTTGACAGCTCAGTCACCCTGGACATCGACCTCACTGACCTTTCAGAAGCTGATGCGAAGATTACGCCTTATACAAAAAAGGGGCTGTCGATAACCAGCGGATTTTTGAGCGAGAGGAGCGGTCAGGGCCGTGTCGGCGAGAACAGGTCGTCTCCGAAAGTAGACGAGCTCGGAGAGCAGCTTTCAGCGTTTCTGGATTATGTCAGGACAAAAGAGAAGCCCGCGGGGCTGATGAGCTTCGAGGAGAATTACATGTCCGAAGTGCTGATTGACGCTGTCGTCAAGTCCATGAGGGATGCGCCGAGGGTCCTCAGATACAGGCGCGGCTCGTATCTATGATCCCGTACTGATGCATCTTCAGCCGTAATATTTATATATCATGTCTTGAATCGATATCAATATTCTAAATCCCTTTATGCATAGGAGCAGCCGGAGATTAGGTACATCCATTGATGAACATGGACAGGAAGAAGAAGCAGAAGAAGCAGTCTGAATGGAACTGGCAGTGGAACAGGATCTATGATGACAGCAGGTGGCTCTTCAAGGAATGGATTTTTCCCAACAGGCTCGAGGATTTCAAGGGCAAGGATGTCCTCGACTGCGGATGCGGGGGAGGGCAGCACCTCAACTTCGTCGCGCCCTACTGCAGGGAGGCCACAGGCGTCGACCTAAACACGCCTGAGATCGCCAGGCGGAACAACGAGGGCAACGGCAATGTATCTGTGATCGAGGGCGACATAGCAGAGATGGACCTGAAAAAAAAATTTGACATCGTATACTCCATCGGCGTCCTTCACCATACTGATGACCCCACGGCCTCTTTCAACAACATAAAGAGGTTCGTCAAGAAAGGCGGAAAGCTCATGGTCTGGGTGTATTCGCGCAGGGGGAACTATCTCAACAGGACCGTTCTCGAATTCCTCAAGAGGCATATCTTTCTCAGGATGAGAAAAAAGAGCCTGTGGGCAGTCTCGAACATTATGACAGCCCTCATGTACCTGCCCATATACACGGTCTACCTGCTGCCCCTGAGATTCCTTCCGTTCTACCAGTATTTCGGGAACTGGAGAAAGCTAAGCTTCAGCAGGAACAACCTCAATGTCTTCGACAAGCTCAACGCCCCCCAGACATTCTTCATCCGGAAGTCGACAGTAGATAGATGGTTCAACCCTGAAGAATTCAAGGACATACACATCACTTCATACAAGGGAGTCAGCTGGCGGGCTTCAGGGACATTGTCGGACTGAATCATCCTTTATGCCGGATTTTCAACAAATTTTATAAAATGAATACTGGTTCTTCTCCGGATGGTTATTCCGGAAGATTTCAGGCTCCTTGCCGTCATTCCTGCGTACAATGAGGCAAGGACGATTGCAGCAGTGATAAAGAAGACCAAGAGATACGTCAGGGACGTGGTTGTCGTCGATGACGGATCATCTGATGACACTGCCGCTGTGTCTGAGAAGGCTGGCGCAGGAGTAATCAGGCACGTTCTCAACAAGGGCTACGGAGCGGCGCAGAGGACAGGCCACCAGTATGCGATAAGGCACGGCTATGATTACATGGTCCAGCTGGACGGTGACGGCCAGCACAGGCCGGAGTACATACCGAAGATGCTGGAGATGGCGCTTACCGGGAAATATGACCTTGTCATCGGCAGCAGGTTCCTGACAAAGAGCTACAGGGACTACAGCCTTGTGAGGAAATCCGGCATCAGCTTCTTCACAGGCCTCGTGAACATGATTTCAGGGATGAAGATAACCGATGCGACCTCGGGGTTCAAGCTTTTCAGGGTGGAGAAACTAAAGGGATTGTCCCGCTCCTCAGACCTGCATCCTGCTGTCGAGCAGATGCTCGAGATGCACAAGAAGAGGTTCAGGATAAAAGAGATACCAATGGTGATGCCTGTAAGGGCTGTCGGGCAGTCGCATCTCAGCCTGAAAAGGTTCTTCATGTACCCCTGGAGGGCGTTTACGAATGCCCTGAAAGTGATAATTTATAAATATTGATTCACCATTTATTGCGAAAAATGATAAGGATAATACAGGTCATCGGCGTCATCGTCGGCGTATACATGATCGTCAGGTCGTTTCTATACACCAGGAAGAGGCACGGCGATATCAGCGAGTTCCTGATATGGCTGCTCATAGGCATCCTCATCATCATAGGCTCGGTGTTTCCCGGAATAATCGGATTCCTCGCAGATATCCTGCAGATGGAGCAGAGGGTCTATACATTGTTCGTCTTTGCGTTCCTGCTCGTCTTTTTGCTTCTTATGAGGCTCTTTAGGGAGAACAGGAGGCTTGGGGTGGAGATATCGAAGCTCAACGAGGAGATGAGCCTGCAAAAGTTCGAATTGAGGAAGAAGAGAAAAGATTGATCGCCTTTTTTTCCGAGTTGTCTTATTCACAAGATTTATAAAATAACCACATGTTCTCTTCACGAGGCAGGATGGAATACACGATATCAGTGATCGTCCCGGCGTACAACGAGGAAAGATCGATTGCAGGGACTGTCAGCAGGATAAAAAAGGCCATGGAAGGGGCAGGGCTGGATTACGAGCTGGTCGTTGTCGATGACGGCTCGAAGGACAGCACAGGAAAGATCCTGGCAAAGGCTGAAGGCATAAAGGTGATCACCCACGAGGTGAACCTCGGCTATGGCGCATCCATAAAAGACGGCATAAGGAGGTCCGGCGGGGAGCTGATTGTCATAACCGACGCGGACGGGACATATCCTGTCGACGAGATCCCAAAGCTTGTTGAGTCCATGCCTGACTATGACATGGTCGTCGGCGTCAGGGACAAGAAGAATGTTCCTCTTGTAAGGAGGCCGGCTAAGCTTTTCCTCTCGCTCATGGCGAATTTCCTGTCGGCGAAGAGGATACCTGACCTCAATTCCGGGCTCAGGGTGTTTCGCAGGGAGCTCGCGGAAAAATTCTGGAACCTGTTCCCTGACGGGTTCTCATTCACGACGACGATAACCATGGCGGCACTTACGAACAGCTACAGGGTGAAATTCACCCCGATAAGGTATTTCAAGAGGGAAGGCAAGTCGAGCATCCATCCAATCAGGGATACTGTGGGATTCTTCCAGCTCATATTCAGGCTGTCCCTGTATTTCAACCCGCTCAAGGTCTTCATCCCCCTGTCCCTGCTCTTTTTCATCGCCGCTGTCCTGAGGGCGCTCAGGGACGTGTTCTCTTCGGCCGACCAGCACATAGGGAACCTTGCCATCGTGCTCTTTTTCATGTCGTTCCAGCTGTTCTTCTTCGGCCTGATAGCTGACATAATCAACAAGAAATAGGTGCAAAAATGTGCGGAATCTGCGGGTTCAACTGGCCGGACAAGGCCCTTGCAAAGAGCATGGTCGCATCGATAAGGCACAGGGGGCCGGACCAGGAAGGCGTATTTGTCGACGGCAATGTCAGCCTGGGCCATGCGAGGCTCTCGATTATCGACCTGAGCGAGAAGGGGCGCCAGCCGATGAGCAATGGCGAGGGCGACGTCATCGTAGTGTTCAACGGCGAGATATACAACTACCTCGGCCTGCGCAAGAGGCTTGAGAAGAGGCACAGGTTCATTTCTGATGCAGACACAGAGGTCCTTGTGCACGGGTACAGGGAATGGGGGGCGGCAGGCCTCCTGGAAAGGCTCGACGGCATGTTCGCTTTTGCAGTGTATGATTCCGGGCAGAAGAAGCTTGTCCTTGCAAGGGACAGGCTCGGCAAGAAGCCGCTGTATTATTACCATGAAGGGGGCAGGTTCCTCTTCGCATCAGAGATAAAGGCGATAATAGAGGACAGGAGCATCGAGAGGAAGGTCGATATCGAGGTCCTCAACCAGTTTTTCGCAAGGAGGTTCAGCCCTGAGGACAGGACCATGTTCTCGGGGATAAGGAAGCTCATGCCGGGGAAATTCATGGTATATGACCTGGCCAGAAAGACGGTTTCCATAAGCAGGTACTGGGACATTGACATCGGCAAGGCAAAGCTCCGGGACAGGGCATACCTCAAAAAAGAGCTCAGGAGACTGTTCGTTGGTGCTGTGGAGAAGCGGCTCATGAGCGACGTCCCCCTGGGCATCTACCTTTCAGGAGGGATCGATTCAAGCACTGTCGTGGGGGCGATGAGCAGCCTTGTCGACGAGCAGGTGAAGACCTTCTCAGTCGGTTTTTCCGGTGACGACATCTCGAATGAGCTGCCCTATGCAAGGAAGACGAGCGAATATTTCAGCACGGACCATCAGGAGATAGAGATAGGTCAGGAGATAATAAGGGAATTGCCGAAGATCGCATGGCACCTCGACGAGCCCCTTGCAGACCCGGCAGTCATCCCCAACTACGTGCTTTCGAGGGAGGCGAAGAAGAAGGTGACCGTGGTCCTCACAGGGGACGGCGGGGACGAGCTCTTCCTCGGCTATGACCAGTACAGGTTCATGAAATGGGGCGACAGGCTGAGGCTTGTCCCGGGCGTGCTCAGGAAAAAGGCCATGCCTGCGGCTGTCGGCGTGGTGCCGAAGAGCGTCCTTGACAGATTCTACAAGTATTCGTCGAGCACAGGCGAAGAGATGCTTACGCGCCTGCAGAGGTTTTCAGAAGATCCTGCCAATAAGGCAAAGCAGTATCTCGAGCTCATGTCCATATTCGATGCAGAGGAGAGGGAAAGGCTGTTTAACAAAAATACAGCCAGCAAGATAAGCGATTTCGACATGTACGGCCCGCTCAACAGGAGATATTTCCAGGGGAGAAACGACCTCCTGACCCGGGCCAGCTACTTCGACCTGAAATCCTACCTGCCCGAGGACCTGCTCATGAAGCCTGACAAGATGTGCATGGCATTCGGGGTCGAGGCCAGGGTGCCTCTGCTTGACCAGAGGCTCGTCGAGCTCGCATTCAGGATACCCGACAGCTACAAGCTAGGCATGCCAGGCTCGAAGCTGATCATGAAGCAGGCGCTCAGGGAGTTCATCGCCCCGCACATACTGAAGAGGAAGAAGCAGACCTTCAATGTCCCGATAGACCAGTGGTTCGGGGGCGGGCTTATGGAGTACTGCACGTCTGTATTTGAGCATGGCAGGGAATTGAATATGAGATATTTCAAGAAGAAGGAGATAGGACGGATACTGAGCAGGCTCCCGGGCTCCAGGCTCTTCTACGCAAGGCAGCTCTGGAGCATCATGAATTTCGACCTCTGGCACAATATATTCATCGACGGCGAGAAGCCGGAGAGACTGAGGTTCTGATGATGGTGGGAAAAGACAAGGCCAGGGACATTGCTGCTTCGGTTCTCATAGCTGTTTTTGGTGTCCTGATGAGGCTGCCTGTGATAGGCTATCCTCCTGCAGGCGACAACAAGGCGTACTCTCTGCTTGCAAAGAGCTTCTTCGGCCAGGCAGGTCCTGTGCACATAAAATATCCGCCGCTGTACTCGGCTGTGAGCGCGCTATTCATGCTATTTAATCCTGACGCGTATTTTGCGACAAAGCTCGTCAACATACTGTTCGGGAGCATGGCTGTAGCAGTGCTGTATCTTTTTTTGCGCAGGCTCAGGCTGGGGAGGGCTGTCTCGGCATTGCTGTCTCTGACTGTTCTCTTCAATCCCTGGTTCTTCTATTTCACAGGCGTTATCGGCCTCTCCGAGGGGCTCACGTCTTTTCTGCTCACCCTTGCGCTCTTCCTGCTGTACTTATATTTCCAGGAGGACAGGCCTCTGATGCTCTACCTCAGCGCAGTTTCCTTCGGCCTTGCGGCGCTGACAAGGATCCCTGTGATCGCTGTGCTGGCTGTTGTGTATGCCTATCTGGGGCTGAAGTTCCTCAGGGGAGAGAAGCGATTCGAGTCTGCTGTGTTTGTCTTGATATCATTCCTGCCTTTTTTGGCCTGGCAGGTGAGCAACCTCTTTGTCAAGGTCCAGAACAGCTATCTCGGCTACATCAGGAAATCCATTGTATCCTACCCCCATGCATTGATATATTTTACTTTGATCGTGCTCCCTGTGACGTTCCTTGTCATGACGTACTACCTCATTGTCAGCGCTGTAGAGAGGATAAGGAACAGGGACGCGTTCTGGATGATCGTCGTATTCTCGATGATAGTGCACACCATGCTTGTGATCCTCGCATGGGACCTGGTCAACCATGTCCACCTGATATCAAACCCCTGGAGCCTGACAAGGTTCAGGATAAACTTCAACCCTCTAGACAATGCCGTCTTTGCAGCAAGGTATTATGTCACGCTTTTGCCTGCCGGGACAGCGCTCTGCGCAGTGTACCTGAATAAGAGGCTGAGAAAGCCTCTGTACAAAGCAGGGCTTGTGCTCTATGTTGTCTTTCTTCTCTTTGCTGCGTCATTCTACAGCTTCGGGTTCCTACAGAATGCTGTGGGCGGGCATGTCCCTCTGCCTTCCACTTTCGTGCAGAAGTCAGACAGCATCGCGCAGGTGGTGGGTTTCATAGAGACGCATGACAATTCGGCGATATACTACATATATTTCAGGAACAGCAGCGAGCTGACAGACTATGCGACAGAGATGTCCTTTGCCCTCAACAGGAGCAGTATAGGCAATGTCGTTACTGCCTCGCCGCCTTCAGGTGCAGGGGACTATATAATCTCTGACATGGGGCAGGATTCCCTCGGGGTCGATGCGGGCATTGTGTTTGAGACCAGGGGCAGGACAAGGTACTATCTGTACAGGGTCGTATCCTAGAAATAAGGGTTCTTCTCTGTGCTTATCTTTTTTACGAGGTTCTTGAGTATCTTCGGGTGGAAGAGCATGAATGCCGTGTGCTCGAAGAACTCGACCTTCGCGACATTTATGAAGTCGCACATCATGTGGCATTTCTCGCAGATGGGCTCTGATTCCAACGGCTTTTTTATGTTCTTCTTGAACCATGAATGGTCTCTGACGTTTCCGAAATTGTACCTCCTGATAGACGAGAGGACAGGGCAGGGGTAGAGTTCGCCGTGCGGGTTCATGTATAAGGTTATGTAACCTGCAAGGCATCCGAAACCCCGTTTCCCTGTCTCGAACATTTGGATTAATTTTGAATAGTAGAACCCGTACTGGGGGTCGTCCTTGAGGGTCTTTTTCAGGAAATCGGCAATCTTTAATTTATCTTGCTTGTTTAGTTTGGCTTCTGAGCCCATGTTGCCGTAATACCCCTCGCTCTCGAGCATGACTGCAAAGCCTATGCTCTTTGTCGTCTTTTTCATCTCATTGTAGAATTCTTCTATCTCGCCCAGGTTCTTCTTCATTATCGTCGGCTGGATGCCTACGTTGAAATTCGGGTTCTTTATTTCTTTGAGTTGCCTTAATGTCTCTGTGACTTTTTTATATGCGCCGGGAACTCCTCGGATTTCATCATGCGTCTTCTCAAACCCGTCTATTGATAGGGTGATTGATAAGAACTGGTCTTTTGGCAGGAACTTGAGGATATCTTTTGCGTCTTTTACTATCTTCTCTGTCAAAAAGCCGTTCGACGGGATTGCGATTCCTTCAAGCTTCGGGAGGGTTGATAGGAGCTTTACTGTCTCGACTATGTCTTTTCTCAAAAAAGGCTCGCCTCCTGTGAGATTGACCCATCTCAACCTGCTGAAGAGAGGATCCTTGAATATCTTCTCAAGCTCTTCTGGCCTGAG
>CAYXZQ010000020.1:2285-30462 GCA_964469935.1 uncultured Methanosarcinales archaeon | reverse complement strand
ATATCATCAGGTTGTATTGGTATAGATTACAGACGATATCTCAGAAGGTTCTACACTACCAGATTTTACCAAACATCATTTCAATTAATAGGGCAAACATTTGATTCTGAAACCTATGTTGAAAACCTTATGGGCATCGATCCCCAAGAAAGAAAACAGATAAAAAAAGCACTGGAAAGATATGACGGAGAAAAAATAGATAATTGGGAGAAAGTATGGGCAATAAATCAAACAGCAATAAGACATTTCAATTCAATTAACAATATTGCATATCATCTAGGAAGCAAACATCCAGTACTTAAAGAACTGTTGGAAGAAACATCATTAGCAAGGGCATATTCTGATGCGTCTTGGATAGGGCTCGATGACTCTCAACTTACAGGAAGAAGCAGTATTTTATTCAGATTGATTGCTGATGCATTATCACCTAAAGACCATTCATTTGGAGTATTCTCTTCAACAGCATCCTACAGTCAAGTTCACCATGTTGACTTTGTATTGACAGAGGATTTGTTGTATCCTGAAAAAGAGTTTGAGCTTTATGATGGTACATTTAGTCTACAACAAGAAGGAGGGATTTGGACATTCAAATATCAAGAATTAAATTCAAAATATCCTTCTAGAACAAAGGGGAAAAAACCTGATCTACAAGAAGTCAGACATGTTCTTGATATTGACTATCAAACACTTACCAAGTATTTTAGAAGAGATACTGGATTAGATCCATTTGAATATATTTTATATAATCATCTCACAGACGGATCTGATGAACTAATCAACCAAGTTGTTGAAGAATATTTCCCAAACAGAAGTGATAACCCACATTTCATCGACCTAGGATCAAGAATGATAGAATTTTCAAGGAAAGCACTTCCTGATTTTGAAAAAAAGATCAAAGAGTATAGATTATCACAAAGTGTAGATCCATTTGAGAAAATAGACTTGGAATCTTTCAGAGACAACTTATATTCACAATTTATGGGAGAGATAATTGTTAAGAAACAAGACCACCAAAGAAGAGTAATGGCTGGAGTTGAGGTACTGGTTTCAAATTATGAAACAGTAATGGGTTATCTTTCTGGAGCGATAAGTTTCGATTCAATAAGACATAATTTAATGCCACAAATATATGCTTCGTGATAAATATGGAAAAAGCTAAACTAGGAAAGACAGATCTTTATGTCAGCCCAATATGTTATGGCACCTGGGAAATAGGAGGAATGCCGTTCTTCCGAACACCTGATAAATCAGATGCAATAAGAGCGATTGATGTTGCAATTGATATAGGGATAAATTTTATTGATACAGCACCAGTATATGGTTTCGGCAGGTCTGAAGAGATTCTCGGAGAAGCTTTACAAGGAAAAGATGTAATAGTTGCAACCAAATGTGGGCTATATTGGACAAGTGATGATCCCGATACGATTGATGTGGATAACAGCTCCGTGTTCATAAGAAAAGATATTGAAGGAAGCCTAAGAAGACTTAGAAGAGAAACTATAGATCTATATCAGGTACATTGGCCAGAGTTTGAGAAAAAGACTCCTTTAGAAGAGACTATAGATGTTTTAGAACAGTTGAAACAAGAAGGAAAAATCAGGTTCTATGGAATCTCAAATTTCACATATGGGGGATTAGCAGAAATGACATCTTATGGGAATGTAAGTACCCTACAAAATAGACATAGTATTCTAACTGCAGGATCTAGAGAACTAGATTTCTGCCAAAAACATAACATCGCATTTTTGGCATATTCCCCACTTCATAGAGGTCTTCTTACCGACAGGTTCATGGATGATTTTTCTTCAAGCAAAGACCTGATGGTAAAAAGGATAGCAGGAGAAGAAGGATATGATTATAATAGAGAAAAAGCAAGACAACTCTATCAGATTGCACAGGAATATGGTATAAGCCTTTCAGTATTAGCTTTGAATCACCTGATTAAAAATATTGGTGTTAATGTAGCAATTGTAGGTAGTAAAAATCCAAAACATATTACTCAATTAGAAAATATATTTGAAACAGATATCAAACCAGAAGATATAGGGGGAATACTATGAAAATACTAGGCGTTAATTGTGTCAGTCACGATGCATCAGCTGCATTGATTATAAATGGGATATTAGATTCTGCTGTAGAAGAAGAGAGGTTCAATAGGAAAAAGCATACAAATGAATTTCCACAACAATCTATTGATTTCTGTCTTGAGCATGCAGGGATTAGTGATGTGGATTATATAGGCATCCCTCTAAGGCCAGAACTGAGCATGTCAAGGACTTTCGAAAGATTGCTTACTGATGTAAGGGGGAATTCAGAGTCACTAGATGATATGCTAGAATATTACCCTCATCTATTTACAAATATCAGAAAATTAGCAGACCGATTTGACGGAACCCTATATTTTACTGGACATCATGAAGCACATCTTGCATCTGCATTCTACCCTTCACCATTTGATAGGGCTGCACTTCTCTCAATTGATGGAAGTGGAGATGACCTCACAACTGTATTTGCGGTAGGAGAGGGTAATCGGATACAGATACTCGACCAGATACAGATGCCTGAGTCTATCGGATATCTATATATGGCATTAACTCAATTTCTTGGTTTCAAACCGAATTCTGACGAAGGAAAAGTTATGGGTCTTGCACCATATGGAAATCCAGACTCCACAATTGATTTTGATAAGCTTGCTTGGACAAAAAACTACGGCAATGGGTTTGGAATGAATTTTAAACAGTTTAGATATCATCGAGGATTCAATAGGATGTTTGAAGATTCTATTAAGAATATTTTGGGTGAACCAAGAAAAGCACGAGATGAAATAACCAGAAAGCATCAGAACATTGCTTATACACTGCAAGCAAAGACAGAGGAGATTGTTTTTAATATGCTAAGATGGCTTCAAAAGGAAACAGGATATATGAATTTATGTCTTGCAGGGGGAGTAGGTTTGAACAGTGTCATGAATGGTAAAATAACTGACATGACTGGTTTTAACAATCTGTATGTCCCAGTTGCACCATCTGATACTGGAACCTCACTTGGAAGTGCTATGTGGATAGAGCACATGATTCTAGGTAATCCAAGAAGAGGAAACCATTCACCATATCTGGGTCCATCTTACAGTAATGTTGAGATAAAAGCTGAATTTGATAAAGCAGGAGTCGAGTATACATGGATTGACAATCCAGATAAAGCTGCAGCTCAAATGATCTCAGAAGGGTATATCATTGGTTGGTTCCAGGGAAGGACAGAAATAGGAGCACGTGCACTAGGAAATAGAAGTATCCTATCCGACCCTAGAGATCCAGAAATGAAAGACAGGCTTAACGCAAAAGTAAAGCATAGGGAGGCTTTCAGACCATTTGCACCATCTGTACTTGCAGAATATCAGAATGAATATTTTGAAAAAGGAGACCATACATATTATATGTCTGAAGTATTTAAGATAAGACCTGAAAAACGGAATCAGATACCATCGGTAGTACATGTTGATGGAAGTGGGAGATTACAAACTGTAACACAAGAATTAAATCCTATATATCACAATCTTATAACTGAATTCTATCAAATAACTGGTGTACCAATTGTTATCAACACCTCATTAAACGACAATGGAGAACCGATTGTCAATCATCCAAGACATGCAATCAACTGTGTCATGAACACAGGGATGGATGCACTGATAATCGGTAATTATTTATTCAAAAAACAAGATGAAGCGAGTGACTGAAAAAGTCATAGAGAGATCAGCATTTACTAAAAAAATTAGAATGATAATTTACTAATGAAAATAATAGTTTATAAAGTAGTTATCTATACTAATTGTTATACTCAATCAGGAGAACGTCCTATAACTGCACCATACCTGCCGTTTTTCTCTCTATAAATCTTTTCTAGATCTAAGCCAACTTCATCACATACTTTTTCAACATCATTTGGAGTCATATACAACCAATTAATCCAATCTGTCTTTTGGTCATCAATTATATTTTTAGTAACAAGTTGTCCTGGAAATTTGCCTTTTTTCTTATTCCATTTTATATATTCCTTGAAATCTTTGTCAGTTGTTTTCTCATAATCAATTGATGTAATCAAAATTTTTCCTCCTTTTTCAAGAAGACTCTTTAATTCTCTGAAAAATCTTTTAGCTTTCTTTGGAGTTTGTGCAATACCTAAGTTGTTACCAAAAAGAATCAGTGTATCGTACTTCTTTTTAGATTTGTAATTGTATATATCTCCTTGGTGACAAGTTTTACAACCTCTTTTTTTACATATTTCAATAAGAAATTTGCTGTAATCCATACCTGAAACATCATATCCTTTCTTTTGTAAATACAAAGTATGTCTTCCTACCCCACAACCAATATCTAATATTTTTCCTTTTATGTGTTTCATTAATGATTTTTCAGACTTCCAAAACTCCTTATGTTTAGAAAAAAAGAGTTTAGGTGATAATGTAAATTTTTTACGATCATCTCTAATAAATTTTATTGATATCCTTCTATTTCCTTTCCAATACTTGTAAATGGATAAACCAAAAATATCTTTTTCCATATTTTATCTGAAGTGGGCTTAGTATATAAATCTTTTTTCATTGACCGCAATCAGACTATTCATAACTTTCTGAATTATCATTACATCGAAAAGCCAGAAAGCTCCGCCCTTTACAGGCTGTGTCATAATTGTAAACCAAAAATCAACGGATAATGGATTTTGTGTTTTGGCACGGGCTATTTTGGCAAGATTGCCATTTAACTGCTTGTGTTACAATTACAAAATCTGCAAGATTTGAATTATGACACAACCTGTTTATGGCAGGGTTAATTTTGCAAAGCGAAATTATAATTCGCATTCTGCGAATTATGTCAATTTTCAGGATTTCCGTGACATGTTTGATATACAAAAAAATATATAGATATAGAAAAAACTAAACAGCCCCCGCCGAGAATTGAACTCGGGACCTCGCGCTCATCAGAATTCCGAGGGAGCCTGTACATGGCGACCGAAGGAATTTACCAAGCGCGCGCTATACCACTAAGCCACGGGGGCGAATGCCTGATGGGATTCAAAATTTACAGGGGATTTATAAAAGTTTTGCAGAATTCGTAAATCAGGAGGCTCTGGCGCCATCTTCCCACAACAGATATTTCAACTGAATCTCAGCCGCATAAAAAATCCGTCACCGGCCGGTCTCGAAAATGACTGAATAAATCCAGCAATCAGGAGCGTCATTAGCAACATTTAAAAACAACCCCCAATCCCCGACTTTTGGTGGCGAAAAGACAGAACATCCAGTTCACATTGATTGTGATTGCATTGCTCCTTGTACTGTTCATATTCAGGATAGCCACTCTTCTGACAGATTATCTTTGGTTCGGCAACATGGGATTCGGCAATGTCTTTGTCATAACCCTGGAGGCCAATATACTGATATTCTTGCTTGCGGCGCTCATATTCTTCACATTCCTCCTCATCAACCTTTGGATATCCTCAAAGCTCAGGGGAAGCCTCAAGAACATCATGAAATTCAAGACCAAGCTCATCATCGCGCTATTCATATCGTTCTTCTTCGGTGTCGCGTACTCCAGCAAGTGGCTCACCATCCTGCAGTATTTCCACCAGACACCTTTCCATCTCACAGACCCCATATTCTTCAAGGACGTATCCTTCTACGTCTTCTCGCTCCCGTTCTACATGATATTATGGAATTTCGCTTTCAGCTGCGTCATAATCACGGCAATCCTTGTTATACTCGACTATTTCCAGGCATTGATCGGGAATTTTTTCAAGGCTCCCCAGCCGAGACAGGGCCAGGTACCCCAATACTCAATAAATCTGATGCAGGAGTTCAAAAAGATCAAGAAATCCGCGCTCGTGCACATATCCCTTCTTGTATCAGCCTTCTTCGTGCTCCTCGCAGCCAAGAGCTACCTGGACAGGTTCTCGATAATGTACTCTGCAAACGGCATAGTCGTCGGCGCAGGATACACAGACGTCTCAGTCTTCCTTCCAGTGATGCAGATACTCATAGTATTTGCCCTAGGTCTTGCGATCTTCACGTTCTTCTGGATTGTGCTTTCAGGCAAGTCGCCCATGAAGAGGAACCTGCTCATCTATACCATCCTTGCGTATTTCATCATTTCTTTCGTGGGCGTGTCAGTGGTCCCGGCGATTGTCCAGAACTACATCGTGTCGCCCAACGAGTTCAACCTCGAGAAGCCCTATATAATGAACAACATCAATTTCACAAGGATCGGCTACGATCTCTCGAACGTGGTCGAGAAAGACTTCCCTGCTGACCAGAACCTTACCATAGGGGCCATACAGAAGGACAATGTCACCATAGACAACATCCGCATTCTTGACTACCGACCACTGACGACGACATACAAGCAGATGCAGGAGATAAGGCTCTATTACGACCTATCAGGGATCGACATAGACAGGTACAACCTCAGCAACAAGGAGACCCAGGTGCTGATTGCGCCGAGGGAGCTTGACCAGACCCAGATTACGCCCGATGCACAGACATGGGTCAACCTGCACGAGATATACACGCACGGCTACGGTGTGGTCATGAGCCCTGTCAACAACGTGACAGAGGAGGGGCTGCCCACCTACATAATCAAGGATGTCCCGCCTGTCTACACGACAGACGACCAGGACATAAGGATGACACAGCCCGCGATATACTACGGCGAGAAAGACAACGATTTCGTCATAGTCAACACCAAGACCCCTGAATTCGACTATCCAAAGGGCAATGCAAATGAGTATGTGAACTATGCAGGGAAAGGAGGCGTGGAGCTTGACTCATTCTCGAAGAAGCTCCTCATGGCCCTGAGGTTTAGGGACATAAAGATACTCCTGTCCTCGGACATAACATCCCAGAGCAGGATAATGTTCATCAGGAACATACAGAACAGGATCCACACGATAATGCCGTTCTTGAACCTTGACAAGGACCCCTACATCGTCATAAGCGACGGAAAGCTGTACTGGATACAAGACGCCTATACCATGACCGGCAATTTCCCGTACTCTGCAAAGAACAGCGGCTTCAACTACATAAGGAACTCTGTCAAGGTTGTCGTGGACGCATACAGCGGCCAGGTCACATATTACGTGATTGACCAGAACGATCCCCTAATCCAGACCTACGAGAACATTTTCAGGGGCTCGTTCAAGAGCATAGACGAGATGCCAGCGGACCTGAGGAGGCATATTAGGTATCCTGAGGACCTTTTCAACATCCAGTCATACATCTACAGCACGTACCACATGGACGACCCGAACGTCTTCTACAACAAGGAGGATGCATGGCAGATACCGAACGAGATATATGGTGTCGGGCAGCAGGTCCCAGTAACGCCTTACTACATCATCATCAAGCTTCCTGGGGAGTCCAAGGGCGAGTTTGTGCTCATGATATCCTTCACACCGATAAGCAAGGACAACATGGTCTCGTGGTTCGCTGCGAGAAGCGACGGCAGCGATTACGGCAAGCTGTTGCTCTACAAGTTCCCGAAGGACAAGCTCATATACGGACCATCCCAGATCGAGGCGAAGATCGATCAGGATTCGGTAATCTCGCAGCAGCTCACCCTCTGGGGCCAGCAGGGATCGAGCGTGACAAGGGGAAACCTTCTCGTCATTCCAATACAGAACAGCCTGCTATACATCGAGCCGCTCTACCTGCAGTCCAACCAGGGCCAGCTCCCTGAGATGAAGAGGGTGATTGTGTCTGACGGCGACAGGGTGGTCATGGAGCAGACACTCGGCCAGGCGCTCCAGGACCTCTATGGAAAGGCAGTGACTAAGAAACCGCAGGGCCGGCCGACGGATGTCAGCAGCTCAAGCCTCATAGACCAGGCTAATTCTTACTACCAGCAGGTCCTGGATTCTATGAAGAGCGGTGACTGGGCTGGAATAGGCGATAATCTCGACAAGCTCGGACAGGTACTCAACCAGATAAGCAGCAATGAGAACACCACAGTGAAATGAAAGATAGGTAAAATTCTTTGAAAACTGATTGTTCATGCTGCGACCCAGTCATTGAGCCTTGTCATCAGCGCCACATGCATGTATATCCTGCTTCCGTCCGGCTCGGTGTGGACTTCTTCGCTTATCTCGTCTATATGAAAAAACAAAGAGAAAGTCTTCCTTATATCATCCTCTGAGAGCGATTTCTCAAACCCGTTTCTGTCGCTGAACGCCATAAGCTGGAATTTCCCTCCTGGCTTGACTAAGCCTGCGAGGTTCATCGCGAATTCCATCCTCCTGCCCGGGGGCACATGATGGAAGCATCCCCTGTCCAGTGCGAAATCCATCCTCTTGTCGAGGTCGAATTTCAGCACGTCGCCAACCCTGAAGTCGATTTTTAGACGCTCTTTATCGGCCCTTCTCTTCGCGATTTTCACGGCAGACTTAGAGATGTCTATCCCTACAACGTCGAATCCCTGCTTAGCAAGAAAGATCGAGTTGGTCCCTGCACCGCAGCAGAGATCCACTGCACTCCCGTGCAACACCTTGTCCATGTTCTTGACTAGCGATATCGGAGGCTTGTCAGAATGCCATGGAATCCTCTTCAGCGGCACTGTCCTGTAAATGTCGTCCCATTCCATTTTCATCATCTCCTGTTTTCAGTCATTTATCATTTTCGTCTGAAGCATTCCGGATTTTTCCGGGATTTTTAAAAACCTTTAAAAACACTCAGGTTTTCTTTTAGATACATCTTGCGAGGGTAGCGAAGCCTGGAAAACGCGCAGGACTTAAGAAAGGGATCGCATGCATGCGCATTAACAATCCCTCTGGGATATCCTGTCCCTTAGTGGGTCCGCGGGTTCGAATCCCGTCCCTCGCAGTTTCATTTCCCAGAGTAGCACTTGTCTTTATTCTTCAGACACCCGTAATCCCGGGCAGTCATGAGGGAGGCTTCAGCTGAACACATCCAGCGACGAGCCGCTAGCGATGTTCTCTTTTTCGCAGAGCCCGACTATCCTCGACGCCACGTACTCCGGCTCAAGCCCCCCTCTCGCCCCGAAGAGCCCGCTGTACATGCCTGTATTGACACCTCCAGGACAGACTGCATAGACCTTGCCCTGCACTTCGCCTGCAAGGGCTTCAGTGAATCCGAGCACGGCGAACTTCGATGCGCTGTAGACAGCAAGCCCGGCAAATCCTGTCTTCCCCGCGCCGGATGAGATGTTTATTATTATCGAGTCCTTCTGTTTCGACATCAGGGCAATGGCATATTTTGTGCTGAGGAACATGCCTTTGAGGTTGACGTCCATGACATTGTCGTACTCGTCCAGGCTTGTCTCTGCCACGCTTTTCCTTACCGCGACCCCTGCATTGTTGACGAGGATGTCGATAGCGCCGTACTGCTTGAGTGTCTCATCGATGAGATGCCTGACCTGCTTCTCCTCTGTCACATCCGCCTGGACAGCGATGGCATTTCCGCCTCTGCTTATGATCTCGTCCCTTGTCTTCTCGATCTCAGACAGGGTCCTTGCAGCGACGACGACATTGGCTCTCTTGTCCGCTAGGGCGAGGGAAATCTCCCTCCCTATGCCCCTGCCTCCGCCTGTGACTATGGCTGTCCTGTTTTCAAGCTTCATGTTAATCACCCTTCACCGCTCATCATCACTTTCCTCTTTCTGGTTTTGGCCTGGTCCTGTTCAGATCAGGCAGCAGCCTTCCTTTTATCAGCCAGGTATTTCTCCAGCTTGTCAAGGGTCTGGATCCATCCTGTCTCCATGCCTGCAAGCGGGCCTTCTGCCTTAGGCGATGCCCTGGTAACTTCCACATGCAGGGTCATCTTCGTCTTTCCCCTTTCATCCTCGAAAGTCACGGTCTTTATGTCATCTGCAAACGGCTCCCCGTCCAGGTATCCCGTAGATTCGAATACCAGTTTTTTGGACGGCTCAAGTACTGTAAAGACTCCTTTCATCGGGAACCTGCTCCCCTCCAGCCTTCCCAGGCTCTTGTCCGCCATCATGTCTATGTCGATCCTGCCGCCGGGCCTTGCTTCAAGCATGTGGACCTCGCTTGTCATCCCTTTAGGACCCCACCACCTGGCCACCTTTCCAGGATCAGTCCAGGCTTTCCAGACAGATCTGGGCGACGAGTCAAATATCCTTGTCAGGGTGAGTTCCCTTGTGTCCTGCCCGAGGCTGACCTCCTCGACCAGTTTTTTCAGGCTTTCAAGGACCATGTTCCAGTTTTTTTCAGAGTGCTCCTTTTCCTCTTCAGTCCTGTTGCTGTCCTGGACAAGGCTGAGCCTGGTGCCTGCTTTTGTCGGCGAGAGCCTTATGGTCACCTTGTGATAATTTTCCGGGACATCCTCCATGCCCCCCAAGGGACTGAAATGGCTGTACTCAAGCAGCCTGTTGACCTTCAGCCTGAGTATCTTTCCCTTGTCCTCGTATCTCTTTCCCTGCCATATGCCCCTCCAGGTGATGGGGCTGCCTTCCTTCCAGTCGGATCTCGCATCTGTCCCGAACATGAACTTTTTTATCAGGCCGGGGTTGATCAGGGCATCCCAGACTTCCTGGACAGGGGCGCTGACTTCCACTTCAGCTTTCGAATCAAGCTTATTGATGCCCTTTTTCATCTTATCCATCTTGACCTCCTGCTGCCTTGCAGCAAAATCAGTCCGCCTGGTCCTCAAACCACAGGAACGGCATAAGTTTCTCTCCTGCCATCTCAGTTCACCTTTCCGGTGTTCCTGTAATAGCTGGGATAGCATATGGGGCAGGGCTCCTTGCCTGCATAGACATGCCCCCGGCTGCAGACCCTGACCTCTATCACATCGTAGGATGTCATCTCAAGATCATCCTGGACTTCCCCTGGATGGCTTTCCCAGATATCGCCTGGATGACTCCTCAATTTTTCCATTTTCGGCCTCCTGGATCCATTTCCTGAATCCATTTTCAATATCAGGCAGATTCCGGTGCAATCAAGTGCAGGCATCAACCAGCCTGCTGCTTTTTGACGTTCAGTTTCATGGTCATCGGCAAAAGCCTAAATTTCATAGAATAAACCGCTGCAGACAGTAAAATAAGCCTGATATGCAAGAGTAAGGCATTTATGTATTAATAATTGATGTTTAGTATTACAAAGGCCTTTTTAACATGAAAAGCTGGCATTGCGTAAGAAGATTTCCTGGGTGCTTTTCAGTACCTCGACAGGTTCAGAAACGCCTTGACATTCTGGTAAAGGTGCTTGACATCCTCTGACACTGCCCCCTCGAACTTGTCGGCAGATACCCTGTAGACCCACTTGTCCATGACAGCCCTGAGGAAATAGAACACGGGCTTTCCCTCCCACTTGCTCTCATAGTCCGTGACCAGGTAACCGATGAACCTGATCTTCACCTTTCCCTGGTTCATCCTCACGTCCTGGTTGTCTTTCTTGACGACGACATCCTTGATGTTGTAGCAGTGCATGTACATGTTTATGACAATCTTTGCATAGTCTGTTATCTTCTTCCACGGCTCAAGCTCGACCTCGATGTACTTCCCGTCCTTGAGCACGTGCTCGTGGTTCCTCTTCTCGAACTTGTCATAGCCCTTCTGGCGCAGCCACTTGTCGATCATCATGTAGAGCTCCCTGAGCTCGAAAAGCCCCTCGTACTGGAGGAGCAGGTTGTCGATGATTATCCTTCTTTCAGCCATCTTACCACATGTCAGCGAATTCGCTTCCTGTCACGCTCATGTTAAGGTATTCCTTTATCACGTTGTGGAGCTCGAGTATCTTGTAGTTGAGCTGGTCCCCGTATATGGAGTCCCACTGCCATTTCAGGACGTAATTGTTTAAAAAGTTTCCCAGGGCCTTTGTGAACCTCGTCTTCTCGTACCTGTCAGAGTAGTCGAGGATCAGCCTTCCTCCCACCCTGAAATAGACCCTGGCCCTTATCATCTTCTTCTTGACGCCGTTCTTGATGACCTCGACTGGCACGCCGTCGTAGTATTTCGCATAGACGCTCATCCTGAACCTGTAGTAGTCAGTCAGGTTCCTCCAGGCATCCATCCCGCACTCCATGTCCTCGCCGAGCGGCCCTGCCTTGTGCTTGGCCTTGTTCTCGAGGACCTCGAATCCTTTCGACTCGAACCAGTCCCCTATCATCCTCCATATCTCGGGAAAGTCGAAGACGCCCTTGTACCTGATATGGACGCCCTTCATGATGCTTCCCTCTATTGGCTCTGACATAATCCCCTAATTGAAAATTCAGTTTAAATAGTTTTCGATTTGAGCGCAGAAGAGGCTTCAGGGCAGGATGATGTACCTTATCCTGTTCGAGCCCAGGCTTATGTCGTCCTTGGGGAGGTTCACGCTGAACTTGCCTTTGCTAACCTCGCCGTCGAATATCCTTTTGCCGTTGAGGTAGATGACCATGAGCCCGTCCCTGTCAGAATCCAATGTCGCCTTGAAATCGCCGGGAAATTCCCTTTCTGACACTGTGAACGGCTGGTCATAGTAGTTCATCATCGTGACCTGGTTCTTGGATGCCAATTCGATGGTCCTCTTGACGCTCTCGATGACGAAATTGTCGAATTCCTGCGTTATCGGGGCTGAGTTGTCGAAATTCACCCTGACGCTCACGTTCCTGACCATGAAAGGGCCGTATGCAGTGCTGAACTTGAGCGGGTTCCTCCCTTCCAGGAATGCGCTCCTTGGCATCGTGACGTTCTGCAGCTTTCCGCAGACGACATTCACCGAGCTCACGAGCTCGCCATTTAGCATTATTCCCATCAGATGGTTCTTTGCGCACATGGGCGTGAATGTCAGCTGCCCGCCTTTGAGCTCCTGGTATCCCATGGTTGAGACCATGACATCGGTCTCCTCGTCGGGGGTGGGCTCGTAAACCCTCGAGCTTACTGTTATGTCTCCCAGCGAATGCCTAAAAAGCGTCTCATTTCCTGCCTGCGCTGCCTCTTCCCCTGTTTTGGCATCCGGGACTTCGGGCTTTGCCGGCTGCACAGATGCATTTTCTGATACAGACACAGTATCGCATATGTTGTTGTTGTCGTCATCCAGGCAGCACTGGCCGTTCACCTTGATGAAAGGCCTCTCGCATATTGTGCAGCCTGATACCAGAAAAAGCACGGCAATCAAAACAACAATATATCTCATGATACAATACCCATGTCCACGGAGTATTTAAAGATTTCTGTGGTGACGGACGAAAAACAGAAAATTTATTAAATATACCCCCATATCAGCGCTGCATTGGACATCTTCAAAAAACGCATAATCGATGCTCTGGAAAGGCATGCCAAAGTCGACGAATCACTGATAGAGGTCCCCCCGGAGCCGAAGCTTGGCGATTATGCCTTACCCTGCTTCTCCTTCGCAAAGGCGATGAAGAAAAGCCCTGCAGAAATTGCCGCAGAGCTCGCAAAAAAGCTGGAGCCGGACGACCTGATATCCGAAATAAAGAACACCGGCCCATACCTGAATTTCTTCCTTGACAGGGCGAGGTTCTCTGAGCATGTCCTCGGGATGATATGGAAAGAGAAGGCTGATTATGGAAAAACTCGGAATAACAGGACAATCATGGTTGAGTATTCGTCCCCAAACACGAACAAGCCCCTGCATCTCGGCCACGTGAGAAACATCGTCATCGGGAAGTCCATCTCGAACATCCTCTCATTTTCAGGCAGCAAGGTCATCCAGGCCTGCCTGGTGAATGACAGGGGGATACACATAGCGAAATCCATGCTCGCCTACATGAGATGGGGCAAAGGCAGGGAGCCTGACAAGAAACCAGACCATTTTGTCGGGGATTTCTATGTCCTGTTCAACGGGAAGGCAAAGGCGGACGAGAAGCTCGAAGAGGAAGCCCAGAAGCTCCTGAAAAAGTGGGAGAGCGGCGACAAGGAGGTCATCGGGCTCTGGAAAAAGATGAATGCCTGGGCTGAAGAGGGTTTCGGCGAGACCTACAGGAGGCTAGGCATCGGCTTCGACAGGTTCTACCACGAGTCGGAGATATACGACAAGGGCAGGAAGATTGTCGAGAAAGGGCTCAGGGACGGGAAGTTCAAGAAATTGGACGGCGCAATCACTGCCGAGCTCAAGCAGTTCGGACTGCCTGACAAGGTCCTGGTGCGCGCCGACGGGACGACGCTCTACATCACCCAGGACATATATCTCGCAATCAAAAAATTCGAGGATTATAAGCTTGACCAGTCCATATATGTAGTAGGCAGCGAACAGGACATGCACTTCGCCCAGCTCTTCGCCATCCTCCAGATGCTGGGCAACAGGATAGTCAGGGACTGCCATCACCTGAGCTACGGGATGGTATATCTTCCAGAGGGAAGGATGAAATCCAGGGAAGGCACCGTGGTCGACGCAGATGATATCATCGCAGACATGATAAGGCTTGCAGGGGATGAAGTGAGAAAAAGGTACGAAAAGCTGGACAAAGAAGAGGTTGAGAGACGCTCGGAGACAATAGGTCTCGGCGCGCTCAGGTTCTTCATGCTCAGGACCGACCCAGCAAAGGACATGACATTCGACCCGAAGGAATCGATATCGTTCGAGGGCGAGACAGGCCCCTATGTCCAGTACGCCTACGCAAGAATCTCAAGCATACTCAGGAAGCACGGTAAGGCTGTCGTGGAGAAAATTGACTTCAGCTCTTTTGGAGAAGAGGAAGCGAACCTCGTCAGGCTTCTCTCGCAATTCCCGGGAACCGTTGCTGATGCTGAAAAATACAGGCCCTCGGCCGTGTGCAGGTATCTCCTTGACCTCTCGCAGAGCTTCAACGAATTCTATCACAAGGTGCCCATACTTAAAGCACCTGCAAAGGAAAAGGCCGCAAGGCTGCTCTTGATTTCCTGCGTAAGGGAAGTCCTCGGGTCAGGGCTTGCCCTTCTCGACATCGGCGTCCTTGAGGAGATGTAGCAAATTATATAAACGCATCACGAACCCATCCTTCTATGAGAATCATCGCCGACCTCCATATCCATAGCAAGCATTCCAGGGGATGCTCAAAGGACCTTGACATCAAAAACCTGGAGAAATACGCAAAAATCAAGGGCGTGGACCTCCTCGGGACAGGCGATTTCACGCACCCTGAATGGATAAGGGAGCTCAAGGCAGAACTCACTGAGGACGGCACAGGCATCCTCAGGACAAGGACGGGATTTCCATTCATCCTCCAGACAGAGATATCACTAATCTACACCCAGGGAGGCAGGGGAAGGAAGGTGCACAATGTGGTTCTCGCGCCTGATTTCTCTTCAGTGGAAAAGATAACTGCAGAGCTTCTGAAGAAGGGCAGGATCGATTACGACGGCAGGCCGATATTCAAGATCCCCTGCCCGGAGTTCGTGAAGATGCTCCGTGCAATCGACGAGAGGATAGAGGTCATCCCCGCCCATATCTGGACCCCTCATTTCGCCATGTTCGGCTCGAACTCAGGATTCGACTCCCTGAAGGAATGCTTCGGCGACCAGGCAGAGCACATCCATGCTATCGAGACAGGGCTCTCCTCAGACCCTGCGATGAACTGGCGCCTCTCCCAGCTCGACAATGTATCGATAGTCAGCTTCTCAGACCTTCACAGCTACTGGCCGTGGAGGATAGGAAGGGAGGCGACAGTGTTTGACATCGACATGACCTATGATTCGCTGATAGGCGCAATCAGGACAGGAAAAGGGATTGTCGAGACCATCGAGGTTGACCCTAATTACGGCAAATACCATCTCGACGGACACAGGAACTGCAATGTCGTCATGGAGCCGGGAGAATCCAGGAAGAACAACAAGATCTGCCCGGTCTGCAGAAGGCCGCTGACAATAGGCGTGCTCCACAGGGTCGAGGACCTCGCAGACAGGGAAGAGGGATACTCGTCCAGGGGAAGGGTCCCTTTCAGGTACCTCATGCCCCTTCACGAGATACTCTCTGTCCACATGGGAAAAGGCATAGCCACAAAGGCGATATGGGAAGAGTACTACAGGATACTCAAGTCCGGAAAGAATGAGTTCGACGTCCTTCTCAATGTGCCGAAAGAAAAGCTTCTCGAGGTGACTACCCCGAAGATCTCTGAGCTTATCATGAGGAACAGGGAAGGGAAGATACACGTAAAGCCCGGCTATGACGGTGTCTACGGCGCTCCTGTCTTCGATGAAGACAAAGAGGGACCCAAACCTGAGCTAAAGGAAGCTGACATAAAGAAAAAAACGGAAAAGGATCAAGATGCATCTCCCGGCTCGGGGAAGCATGCCCAGAGAGGTCTTGACGAGTTCATCTAGCTGACGATGAGCATCCCTTTGGCTGCATCTGTCCTGTCGTCGCCGAAATCGAATACGCCTTTTTTCTCTGCTGTGAATTCGAGATAGGCCTGGTTACCCGACTGGTAGAACTCTTCTGCATCATAACCCTGGATGCTGAATGACTGTGGGCTGTCTGGCCCTGTATACGTGACGAATATCCCAACAGTGTCGCCTGCCTCAACACATATCGTGTCAGGCGAGAAGCCCATGTCAGTCTCCCTGACTGTAAATGTCTTGAATGAACCTGCCGCTGCCTGTCCGCCTGTCCCAGAATCGCCGTACACAGCATAGGTCGTGAAATTGAGCGGCATGGCGGGGTTCTCAGTCGTCTGCACAGCATTGGAACAGCCGAACATCATGACAATAACGCATACTACGTAAAAAGCGATGAGCCTACTTCCCATATATACCCCCCCTCTCATGCAAAAAGGTTTGTCAGAATATTATATATAATTTTCTATTGGGAAGTGGCACCACGGGAGATCTCCAGCAGCTCATCAACCTTCTCCTGGAGTTCATAAGGTTTGAAAGGCTTTGTTATGAAGGATATCGCGCCGACATCGATGCCCTCGAGGATGTCATGCTCCTCTTTCTTGGCAGAGACCATGGCGATGATTATGTCCTTTGTCTTCGGGTCGGCCTTGAGCCTCCTTGCGACCTCGTAGCCGTCCATACCTGGCATCATTATGTCAAGAAGTACCAGGTCGGGCTTCTTCTGCTCGATCTTCGAGAGCGCCTCTTTGCCGTTGTATGCCTCCATGAAGTCATAATCGTCACCGAGGCTGAGCTTGATGAGGTTGACGATATGTTCCTCGTCATCCACGATCATGACCACTTTTTTGCCCATAAGGACAGGTGTATGCATAGTGATTTAAAAAGCTATTGGTTTGAAGGGAGGTTTGATGCTCCAATCGGTCAGGCAGGGAGGATTATCATTGCAGAAGGGAGGATTTTAGGAAAAATAAAAAAAAAGGATTGGTGTTTTCCTAATTTTAATTTAATGGATTTAATAAAATCCATATCCTGTAGGAATTTCATGTGTTTCCCATATATGACCGTCGTCAGGAGTAGTTCCTTGGCTCATTAAAACTGCAAATTGGCCCCATATCGGATATTGATTATTCTCTGGATCTGAAACCCAAGCAATCTTATAATGCCAAATTTCACCCGAACATCCATCACACTTGCCATTCCACTGGTTATTTTCCCATGCATCGTATGGGGGGTTTGCCCAGCCTTCGGCATTGCCTCTGTCCCACTCTTCATTCCACTTCATGACAAGCTTGTCATTGTCATAGACACCGCAATAAGCAGTTGCCTGGGCATCTGATCCGCCAAACTTCCCTAAGTACCAGCTATGGCAGGTCCCTACAAACTGGTGCGCGCAGTTGTTGTATCCGAATTCGTCGAATCCTGTAGCGCTGGAACTTCCGTCAGCCAGGGTGCATGTCCCGGCATGTGCCGGCTTGTCTGCTGAGACAAGCCCTACAGACAACATCAACATCGACATAGCTATGATTGTTGCCATCAATTTTTTCATTTTATCCTCCTCCTCTGGTTGTTTTGGGGGAGCAGCTTTCATATGCTGAGAAGATCTACGTTTGATTCCTGTAGGTGGGATCTTTGAAAGATTCTATCTGCAGCACCCCTTTTTTTATTTGTTATGCAGAAATGTTATACAGCTATTTAAGCATTGTTGTATTTAAAAAAATAGGTTAGAAATAATATGATAAAAACGCTTATTCCCTGCCTTCTGAAGGCTACTCTTCAGGCTTTTTTTCAGCCTTGGGTTCTGCCTCTGCAGACATCTTCTCTTCCTTCTCCGGCTCTGCAGGCTCAGGCTTTTTTTCCTCTGCCTTCTCTTCTGCCTTTGCTTCAGGCTTCTCTTCAGGCTTCTTCTCAGGTTCAGGCTCAGCAGGCTTCTCTTCAGGCTTCTTTTCCTCTGTCTTCTCGTCCTTCTTCTCTTCGGGCTTTTCGTCTTCTTTTGGTTTTTCCTCAGTCTTCTCTTCTATTTTTGCCTCAGACTTCTCTTCCTTCTTATCTTCTGCCTTTTTGTCTTCCTTGTCCTCAGCCTTCTCTTCCTTCTTTGCAGCCTTGTCCTCTTTCTTCTTGTCAGCAGGCGTAGGCTCCTCTTCATAGATGGGCTTTCCGACAAGCTCAGCCCTGATTACGCCCGAGTCCTCCTTGACAGCAGATACCTTGACATGATGAGGCGGGTTTCTCATCCCGTTCGACCATACAAGCTCATTGAGATGTTTCCCGAGCTTTATGTTGTCGGATTTCATATGCCTCTTGAGGAATTTCCTGAGAGCTGTCACTGCCTTCTTGGCCCTCTTGTACTTCGGGACTTTCTCAAACTCCTTCCTGAGTGGGATGTTGTAGGTCCTCTCAAGGACGACCTTCGGTTTGTCATCTTTCTTTTTCGCCATGTTCAGTCACCCTATGCCTTGGTCTTTCCGCTTCTCCAGTTCCGCTTCACAGCAGTATGCCTGCCCGGATGCACCCTCCTTGTCTTGCCGTATATCTTCGGCACTGTCCAGAAAGGAGCCCACCTGGACTGCCTCTTGTTCTTCGCAAGCCTTATCTTCCTGCTGAGATGTATGAATCTTGCCATCTTCATTTCCTCGTGATGCTTATGTCCCTTTTCTTAGGTATCATCTTCTTGAGCATTGCCTTGAAATCCCCGTCGCTGAGCATGCTTACATCGTTTCTCTCAAGGTATCCTGTCACTGTCACAAGTACGCTGAGCGCCATGTCGGGATTGGCAGCCTTTATGTTCCCATACCTCAGGAACGCTTCCCTTGAAAGCCTCCTCCTGAGGTAGTCTTCAAGCGCCTGGATCTTCGCTGCGAGCTCCTGCTCGGCATGAGCCTCACCGTCAGTCCCGGTCCCTTGAATCCTCATTTTTCCGGCTTGTCGCCTTTCTGTCCCGAGGCTTCCTTTCCAGGAGCATTGTCTTTTTTTGCCGCCTGCTTTGCCTTGGGCTTTGGTTTTTCTGCAGGTGCTTCTCCTGAAGGCTTTGCCTCTGCCTTCACTGCCTTTTCCCCTGCTTTTGATTTCTGGGTTTCAGGCATCTCTTTTTGAGGCTGTTTATCAGGCTTCGCCTGCTCCGGCTTTTTCTCGCTCACTGCCGCTTTCTTGGGCACCCTCTTCTTCGATGCCTTGGCGACAGTGTTTATCAGGGACCTTCCCTTGGGTGTCAGTATCCTGCCCTTGTATATGCCCTTCTCTGTCTGCTTTAGAAGCCCTGCCGACTCAAGCTGCTGGAGCAGCTTTCTCAATATGTTGCCAGAGGCCTTCCGGAATTCGGCAGGCTTGTGGCCCCTTCTCTTCTTTCCGCCGTATAGTGTCCTGAGCTTTGAGACCCCTACAGGACCCCTCGACTGGACCTTCACAAGGAGCGACGCCGCCCTTATGTACCACCAGTCCTCCTGGACAGGCGGCTTTTGCTTGCTCCCGCCCGTCTTTACGAAAGTTGCCCATGACGGTGGGGTGACCTGCTCAATCTTCTTGAGCTCGGGTGCCAGCTCACCTATGAGCTGCGATGTCTCGATTTCAGTCATGTATTTCATGTTTTACCGTCCTATATCAGTTTAGTCCGTTGTAAGTCAAGCCTCTTCTCCGTTGAATTTACAGGTCATTTAAAAACTTTGCGCTTTTTAGGAAGATAAGAAAACATGATTGTTATTTCGGATATCAAAGCCCTGACACGAATATCCTGACAGAGGGCTGTATCACGAGGCACACAATTAAAACACCCAAAGCCAGCTTAAAGAAAAAATTTATATATGAGTTTAGTTTACCTAAACACAATCTGGTTGAATTTAAATCGACCAGATTAAAAAAATTTATAAAGAAGAACAAAAATCATGGAGGTGGTCGATATGTTTGGAGATGAATTTTTCAGAGACATGCTGAGGATGCAGAGAGAGATGGACAGGCTCTTCTCGCAGGCATTCGACAGCAGGCTGCCTGCCCTGGAGCACTCTGGCTCCGGAAGGGAGCTCGCTTCTGCAGGTGACAGGGGCCTTTTCAGGCTGCCGCGATGCGATCTCAGGGAGACAGAGAGTTCCATAATCGCGGCATTCGAGCTGCCGGGAGTCGACAAGAAGGACATAGAGCTGAACATCACAGACGACAGCATCGAGGTAAAGGTCGAGAAGAAAGAGGAGAAAGAGACAGAGAAAAAAGACACTTACAGCTATGTCAGGGGAGAGAGGAGCTTCTACAGGAGCATCCCGCTTGCCCAGAAGGTCGATGCGTCAAAGGCAGAGGCAGAGTACAGGGACGGCATGCTGAGAATCGAGATCCCGAAGAAAGAGCAGGATAAAAAGAGAAAAATAGAGATCAAGTGACAGCTAGATAACCCTTTATTTTCATTTTTTTGATACCAGGCGACCCAGGTGAGACCAGTGAATAAGGACAAACCGGAAAAGCAGAAAGCGACCCACCATAAGACATCAGAAGAGCAGGAGCTTCTCGAGAAGAAATGCAAGGATTACGAGGACATGCTAAAGAGGCTCCAGGCCGAGTTCGAGAATTTCAGGAAGCGATGCGAGAAGGTGCAGGCCCTTGCAGTGAGGACAGCGTCACAGGATCTGATGACAAGGCTCCTGCCCTTCCTTGACAGCTTCGATGCCGCGCTGGGCTCGAAATCACCTGATGACGGGAGCAGGGCAGGCCTTGAGCAGCTCCACAGGCAGTTCACATCTGTCCTGACAGGCGCCGGGCTCAGGCCGATCGAGGCCATTGGCAAGAGATTCGACCCGTACAGACACGAGGCGGTTTTGAAAGAGAATAATGCCGAAATTGACGATGACATAATCACAGCCGAGATTCAGAAAGGATACATGCTAAACGACATGGTCCTCAGGCATTCGAAGGTCAGGATAAACCAGAAAGAGCATCAAGAGCACGGAAAGGAAGAAGAGACAGGCGATGCTGAGAAGGCGAAAGAGGGTGATGCAAAAAAATGAGCAAAGGGACAAGAGACGAGCTGCCGTCGATCATGATAACAAAGGACACGCCGACGAGATACGTCGAGAAGCTGTCTTCGGAATGCAGGATGTGCGCAAGCTGCTGCAGGTACGATTCAGGGATATTCCTGGACCAGGACATCGAGAGGATATCCGGCCGGCTGGGGGTCCCTGAAGAGGATTTCAGGAAGAGATTCCTCGAGGTGAGGCAGATATACAACAAGAATGTGCACAAGGCAAAGCTCAAAAGGGACAAAAAACCCTATGGGCAATGCATATTCCTTGAAGGCAGCGAGTGCTCAATCCATGATTTCAAGCCGGATCACTGCAGGCTTGCGACAGGGTGCGGCGAACACGGCCAGGAGATAAACATCTGGTTCATGCTGAATTTCGTGCTCGACCCCGACGACCCGCAGGCGATTAGGGAATGGGCCCAGTACCTCAAGACCCATCCGACGATACAGGGGGGCAACCTCCACGAGCTGGTTCCTGACAGGAAGAGGCTTGAGAGGATACTGAGCTATGACATACTGAAATGAGGGTTTAAAGATGGCAAAAAACATTGGACGAAAAAAGATATACCTGAGGGCAGAGATGATATACAAGTATCTGATAGGGGACGAGGACATGGAGACCCTTGTGTTCTGCAAGCCAGGTAAGCTCGACATGCTGACGACAGACCAGAGCCTCTACGAGGCCATTGGCTCGATAAAGGACAAGGACAGCATCAACTACAACAAGCTGGTGAAATTTTTGGAAAACGTGGATGTCCTGAGCTTCCGCCATGCCCTGAAGAAGAAAAGGACCGTGCTCAGGGACGACAGGGTAAGGGAGATAATAGTCAAGGCAAAGGAGAAGACAGATCTGGACGACCTGTATAGGGAGGTAAAAAATGCAAGAGAAAAAGATTAATTTCAGCATCGCAGAGGGGGACGAGTTTTTCGCCCACGAGGTGACGATAAACTTCAACCCGACGCAGTTCATACTCGACTTCAAGTGCATAACGCCGAGGAGCGACCCGAGGAACCAGGAAGGGCCGACGATCGCGCTAAAGCACAACATAGTGATGCTTGACCCGTACCATTCGAAGAAGTTCCACGAGCTCATGGGAGGTGTGCTTGCACGCTATGAGAAGGAGTTCGGAAAGATAAAGAAGCCAGAAGCCATCGAGAGGGCTGAAAAGAAGAACAAGAGCCTGCTGGAATTGGGACGCAAGGACAAGTCAAAGACGAGCATCCCTAGCTATTTCGGCTAGGACGGCTTTTCATGGACGAGAAAAGATAAACAGGAGGTAGATAACAATGGCAAAGATAATAGGAATCGATCTGGGGACGAGCAATTCTGCAGCCGCTGTGCTGCAGGCAGGAAAACCGACGATCATACCAAGTGCTGAGGGGGCCACGCAGTACGGCAAGGCTTTCCCGTCGGTAGTCGCGTTCACGAAGGACAACCAGATACTTGTGGGGGAGCCTGCAAGGAGGCAGGCGATATCCAACCCGAAAGGGACGATTGTCGCAGCCAAGAGGAAGATGGGGACAAAGCACAAGTACAAGATAAACGGCAAGGATTACACCCCCCAGCAGATATCCGCATTCATACTTCAGAAGATAAAGAAGGACGCGGAGGAGTTTTTAGGCGACAAGGTCACGGGTGCCGTGATAACTGTCCCTGCTTATTTCGATGATGACCAGAGACAGGCGACAAAGGACGCAGGAAAGATTGCCGGCCTCGAGGTCAAGAGGCTTGTCAATGAGCCGACAGCAGCATCGATGGCATACGGCCTCGACAAGAGCGACAAGGAGCACAAGATTCTCGTCTTCGATTTCGGAGGCGGGACACTAGACGTCACGGTCATGGAATTCGGTGACGGCGTCTTCGAGGTAAAGTCCACGAGCGGCGATACCCAGCTGGGCGGGACCGACATGGACGAGGCCCTGATGAAGCACCTCATCGAGGAGTTCAAGAAGCAGGAGGGCTTCGACCTCAATGACGACGACACAGCGATGCAGCGCCTCAGAGAGGCAGCAGAGAAGGCAAAGATTGAGCTCTCGACGACGATTGAGACAGACATCAACCTTCCCTACATCACTGCGACCGACAAGGGACCCAAGCATCTCAACATTAAGCTGACAAGGGCGAAGCTCGAGCAGCTCGTCGAGCCCATAATTAAGAGATGCAGGGCCCCGATGGACCAGGCGATAAAGGATGCCAAGCTCGGCGCAAAGGAAGTAGACAAGATAATCCTAGTCGGCGGACCGACCAGAATGCCGATCGTCAGGAAATTCGTGGAGGATGCGATAGGCAAAGAAGCCGAGAGGGGCATAGACCCCATGGAATGCGTCGCCCAGGGAGCTGCTGTCCAGGCAGGCATCCTTGCAGGCGATGTCAAGGACGTCCTGCTGCTCGATGTCACTCCGCTGACCCTTTCCATCGAGACGCTCGGAGGCGTCGCTACGAATCTGATAGCGAGAAACACTACGGTCCCGACCAAGAAGAGCCAGGTCTTCTCGACAGCAGCCGACAACCAGCCTGCTGTGACCATCAATGTCCTGCAGGGAGAGAGGCCCATGGCCCAGGACAACAAGAGCCTCGGCAGGTTCGATCTTGTAGGCATTCCGCCTGCGCCGAGGGGCGTGCCTCAGATTGAGGTCACGTTCGACATCGATGCCGACGGTATACTCAATGTCACTGCAAAGGACCTCGGAACAGGCAAGGAGCAGTCGATAAAGATAACCGCCTCGCTGAAGCTTGACGAGTCAGAGGTAGAGAGGATGAAGAAGGAGGCAGAGAGCTTCGCAGAAGAGGACAAGAAGCGCAAGGAGGAGGTCGAGACAATCAACAACGCCGATGCTCTCGTTTTCCAGACAGAGAAGCTCTTCACAGACCTCGAGGGCAAGGCAGACTCGGCTGAGCTCGAGGACATCAAGAAGGAGATAGGCGAGCTCAAGAAGCTGCTCGAGCCTGAGAAGAAGGATGTCGAGGCAATCAAGAAGATGATGGACGGGATAAACAAGAAGGTCCAGAAGGTCTCGACAGAGCTCTACCAGAAGGCTGCCCAAGAGCAGGCTGCAAAGCAACAGCAGGAAGCCTCAGCTGACAAGGGAGAGCAGGGCGGCAAGTCCAAGAAGAATGGTGACAATGTCGTCGACGCCGACTACAAGGTCGAGGACGAGGAGAAGAAAAAGAAGTGATTTTATTTTTTTCATTTCATTGATTTTCATTCATGAACTATCATGGCAAAATACCCTACAGAGGAGGAGTGCGAAAAGCTCCTGGATGATTACCGGATCCCGGTCAACATACGCAGGCATATCGGCCAGGTGACCAGGATTGCGGTCTTTTTAGCCGGGAGGCTTGAGCAGGCTGGAATAGGTATAGATGTCGGCCTTGTCAGGGCAGGGGCGAGCCTCCATGACATCGCAAGGACGGTCGACATCAGGGACCTTTCGCAGTTGCCCGATGCCTCTGAAGAGGACATGGAATTCTACAAAAGCTTGAAAAAAAGGTTCAGCATGATGAAACACAATGAAGCCGGCTATGAGCTATTCAGGGAAAAGTATCCAGAGCTTGCAAAGATCATCAGGAGCCATGTCTACAGCTCTGTCATCGATGACAAAGCAGCCCCGTCTACCTGGGAGGAGAAGGTCGTGTATTACGCGGACAAGCGCGTTGCCCATGACAGGCTCGTGAGCATAGCTGAGCGGAATGAGGAAGGGATGCAACGGTGGAAAAAGAGCCACCCCGGGGAGCAGGCAGACGCTGCAAGGACAGAAAAGATAAATGCGAAAATCAGACGTATCGAGGATGAGATATTCTCAGCAATAGGGAGCAGTCCTGATGAGCTGCAAAAAGAGATGGAGAACGAGGAGAGGAGAGGCTGATGGCAAAGGACTACTACAATATACTTGGCGTTAATAAAAATTCATCGAAGGAAGATATTAAGAAAGCTTACAAGAGGCTTGCAAAGAAGTACCATCCAGACCTCAACAAGGATCCGGACGCGTCTGACAAGTTCAAGGAAATAAACGAGGCTGCGGCTGTTCTCGGCGACGACAAGAGGAGGGAGCAGTACGACAGGTTCGGTACGACCGCTGAGCAGTTCAACGGGTTCCAGGGATTCGACTTCTCTGACATAGGCGGTTTCGGCATGAACGGGTTTGACGAAATATTCGAGGCATTCTTCGGAGGAAGCCCATTCTTCGGAAGAGGAGGCCGGCAAAGAGGGCCTAGGAGAGGGTCGGACCTCAGGTATGAGATGGACGTGACGCTTGAGGAGGCTGCGTTCGGGACAAAGAAGACCATCACGATTCCGCGCATGGAGCTCTGCAAAAGCTGCGGAGGCACAGGGGCTGAGAGCGAGTCTGATATCGTGGCATGCGAAACATGTGGGGGTAGCGGGCAGATCAAGAGGACCGCAAGGACACCTTTTGGCATGTTCTCGACGACAACCGTCTGCAATGCCTGCCATGGCGAAGGAAAGACAATTAGGAAGAAATGCCATGCCTGCAGGGGGACCGGCAGGGTCGAGAAGAGCAGGAGGATAGAGGTGTCCGTCCCTGCGGGCATAGAGTCCGGTTCGCACCTGAGGATCGCTAACGAGGGCGAGGCAGGAGAGAGGAACTCGCCGCCGGGCGACCTTTTCATAACCATACACATACTCGAGCACGAGCTCTTCGAGAGGAGGGGCAACGACATATACTATGAGATACCGATAAGCTTTGTGCAGGCTGTCTTCGGGGACGAGATAGAGGTCCCAACCCTTGACGGCAAGGCAAGGATGGTGATCCCTTCAGGCACTCAGACAGGGACCCTGTTCAGGCTGAAGGGCAAGGGCATCCAGAAGCTCCACGGCTACGGCAGCGGGGATGAGTACGTCAGGGCGAGCATCAAGACCCCTACGAAGCTCAGCTCTATCCAGAAGAAGGCTCTCATGGAGTACGCAAAATCGACCCGGCAGGACATATCCCCGGGAAGAGGTCTCTTCTCGAAGCTCAAGGAAGCCCTGAGATGACGACCAATAGGCATCGCCTCAAGAAGAGCATTTCTTTATCCTCTCTTCTGCGCCGATATGTTTCAGTATCCCTGCCACGGGCTCAGGCACCAAAGACTTCCATTCCATGCCCTTCAGAATCCTTAGTCTCACCTCAGATGCGCTGATGTTCCTGTTGCGGGGTAGCGGCTCCACGACAAAACCCTTCTCGGTGAAGAGCTTCTTCGAGAGAGGGCTTCCTGTAAATACTATGTCGAAATGGGGTATTATCCTGCATACATGGCTGACCCATTCATCATCAGAGTGAAGGTCAGGTATCTCGAATATGGCATAGCTCGTGATTCCCTCTGACTTGAGAGCCTCCCTAATCATCTCCTTCCTCTGGCCAGCTGAGAAAGGGTTCACTGCTGTCTTCTGGTACTGGCTGCTCCCGATACCTATTATCACCTTATCTGATCTCTTCAGGATCTCCTTCACCGCCCACAGGTGGCCGTTGTGGAAAGGCTGGAACCTGCCTATGAAAAGGGCTATAGCCATAATTCCTGATTAGAATCCGGTTATATTTAAATCTTTTTTAAATGCCGCTCTTCAAAAAGCACCATGCAGCTTTTGCAGAAATATTTCACCTCTGTGTTGCCCCTGACATCTCTTCGGCAAAGGGGGCATCCTCCTTTTATCGTCATCACTTCGATCACAATCACTTTCCTTTGTTGTCAGTTCTGATATAATCCATCAAAATAAGACAGGGTATATAAGGATTTATCTTGTGCAGACAGGATGCTTCATTGCGCTTAGAAAATATCATGGCATGGTGCGGCAATAAAAATTATAAACCGCGGATGAATCCTGCATGAAATGAATAGGCTTATCCACGAGCTTGAGGACTTGCCGGCGGAGATACTTAGCCTCATAAAAAAGCGACTCGGCCAGTTCAGGGCTTTCTCTGCAAAAAGCAGCAGGCAGTGGTTCTCAGAGCTGTGCTTCTGCATCCTGACAGCTAATTCAAAGGCAGAGTCAGGCATGGCTATCCAGGATGAGCTCGGGCCGGTCGGATTCTGCACCTACAGCGAAGATGACATTAGGGACTGCATAAGAAGCCATGGCCACAGGTTCCATAACAACAAGTCCGGCTTCATAATCAGGGCAAGGGAGCACATGGACATTAAGAGGAGGATAAAATCCATCGTCGCTGGCAAGGGCGAGCCGGCAGCACGGGAGTGGCTTGTAGAGAACATAAAGGGGCTCGGCTACAAGGAAGCCTCCCATTTCCTCAGGAATGTCGGATTTTTCAGGCTATCGATACTCGACAGGCACATCCTGCGCTACATGAAAGACCACGGAGTGATTGAAGAGATACCGAAATCACTTAATAGAAGGAGATATCTTGAGATAGAGAAGAAATTCAACAGGATTGCAGACATGATGCATATAACACCTGCCGAGCTTGACCTGCGGATGTGGTTCCTCAGGACAGGCAGGGTCCTGAAATAAAGAAACAGGTTTCCGAATCCAGAATCAGGCATATGGTTGATTCAGAGCTTCTCCATGTAATGGCATCTGCCGCATGTGAGTCTTCCCTTGTGCTGAGCAAGGAACACACCATCCCCGCATTTTGGGCAGAACTTGTTCTTTCGCTTCAGCTCGCTGCCGGACACTTCGTAATTGCCAGACACCTTGCTCGTCTTCTTGGGCTTTCTCTGTTTTTTTCCCATTATCTATCATTCCTTTTTTTCTTCAGGAGAATCAGCCGGTGCATCTTCCTTGGGCTTCTCTGCCTTCTCTTCCTTGGCTGGCTCCTCTGCCTTCTCTCCCTTGGCCGGCTCCTCTGCCTTCTCTCCCTTGGCTGGCTCCTCTGCCTTCTCTTCCTTGGCTGGCTCCTCTGCCTTCTCTTCCTTGGCTGGCTCCTCTGCCTTCTCTTC
>CAYXZQ010000020.1:0-2185 GCA_964469935.1 uncultured Methanosarcinales archaeon | reverse complement strand
CTCTGCCTTCTCTTCCTTGGCTGGCTCCTCTGCCTTCTCTTCCTTGGCTGGCTCCCCTGCCTTCTCTTCCTTGGCTGGCTCCTCTGCCTTCTCTTCCTTGGCTGGCTCCTCAGGCTTCTCTTCTTTCGGCTTATCTTCAGATTTCTCTTCTTTTGCTGGCTCCTCTTTCTTTACGTCTGCCTGCTCTTTCTGCTTGTGCTTTTCGACCAGGCCCTTGCCCTCGAGCATCACCATCGTGTCATGGTCATTGTAGACATGGATTATCAGCTTGACCCTCTCGTGACCGAATCTCGTGTATATGTGCCTGATGGATATCAGGCTCTCGTCTGTCTTGAGGACTTTTGCAGTCTCCTTGAGTATCTGCACCCTTGACGGCGTGGGCCCCTGAAATGTTGCCCATGCAGTGATCCTTTTCCTTGAAAGAAGCGGTGTCTCTTTTTCTTTTACTAGCTCTATCTCCATTTTCACCTTGCCTTGATTGCGTATTCTCCCTTGACCTTCAACCCGACCTTCTCAGCAACCTCAGACTTTGCAGGGTCGACGACATACACCCTTCCCTGCCAATTTGTCGAGAAAGACTGCCCTTTGCAGATGGGGCATTCCGGGCCTTCCACGAATATCTTGCATTTCTTGCATACTTTCTTCTTGCTCATTTTTGCACCTTTTGGTCAAAAATGCTGAAAAACCTGATTTTCATCATTTTTTGCCACCCTTGGCCTGTTTAGGCGATGTCGCCTTTGCAGGGGCTGATTTCTGCGTCCTGTCCTCCTCGAGCCATTCGAGCTTGCCGAGTCCCGGCTGCCTCATGGTGAGCCCGAGCTTCGGGTTGCTGATGTCCTTGTAGGAATAGGCGATGACCCTTGCCCTGCAGAGGTCGCCCACCTTCAGGCTGCGCTTGGATTCCTTGCCCTGCAGGACCTTGTCCTTTCCGAAAGATACATAGTCGTTCATTGTCTGGGATACGTGTATCATGCCCTCGACAGGTCCGAGCGTAATGAAAGCCCCGAACTCGGCTATGTCCTTGATCCTTCCGTTGAGGACCTCCTGGAGCTCCGGCTTGAAAGTGAGGAGCTCGAACTCCACCTGGTAGAACGGCGCGCCGTCTCCCGGAAGTATGACTCCCTCGCCTATCTTGCCGATGGCGCTTACGTCGATGACCACGCCTATCTCCTTGGAGATGTAGCCCTCGAACTTGTGCCTGATCCTCTTCATCAGCGCATCTTCAAGCTCAAGCCCGAACATGTCAGGCGGAAGCCTTATGTGGTCTGAAAGTTTGATCTTGTAAAACATTTATCTCACCAGTTGGATATATTTTCTCTGCCTCAGCACTATCTTCCTGTGCGGGATGCGCCTCTTGAGCTCCATGTCCTGGGTAGCTATTATGTAGCCTTTTCCTGAGAGAGACACGAGCCCGTCATCGACATCCTCACCTGGCTCTGAGGTGATGATATTTATATCTTTTGCTTTTATGAGCTCCCTTGAGATGTTTGCTGCAATTTTGTCCTTATTTTTATCTTTTTCGATTATCCTGTCAAGCTCATCCATGGTTCCTGACAGGATGAACACCTTGTACCTGAAATCTAGCCTTCTCTGCATCTCATCGAAGATATCGACACCGAACTGGCCCGGAATCAGCAGGAAATTGGTGTCAAGGGCTATCTTCTGGTAATCCGGCATCTTTTTTGAGGATAAACGGGGTATTTAAATAGGTTGTGGTTTTATTTCGAGCAGGACCTCCCTCATCCTGAGCGCATCCTCCATGGGTTTTGGCGATTCTGAGATTATTGTGATGTCCATGTCCCTCCTGATTATCTCTTTCGCAAGAGGCCTGAAGAAATCCTTCTCCATCCTTAAGTGCCGCTTCTCCCCCTTCTCGGTGAACTCTATGCCTGAGAAATGGGCATGGACATGGCCTATACCCTTGAGCCTGCTGCAGACCTCGCCGAAATCCAGCCTTCCACTGTGCCTGGCATAGAGGTGGGCAAAATCGGTACAGAGCCCGCAGCCGATCTCCTTTCTCAGCCTGAGGAGCTCATCAAGGTCGCCGAACTGGCTCTGCTTCCCAGTGGTCTCAGGAGCAAGAATCACGCCATTCCATTTTCTTTTCCTGATCTCAGCCATGAGACCTGATACCTCCTTTTTGACCATTCCAAATGTACTGTCCCTTTTCCTGGCAGGATGAAAA
>CAYXZQ010000019.1:14625-30738 GCA_964469935.1 uncultured Methanosarcinales archaeon | reverse complement strand
AGCGAGATCCTGTCAAGTATTAAGGCCCTCACTGCCCCTTCATCCGCAACCTGACCAGGTTCCCCTTCTCTGTGAGCGAGTACAGCCGGAACCTCTCCTCGGTTCCGAGCCTCTGGACAAGCTCCTTCTCGACCATCTCAGCCAAGACACGGCTGACATTGGAGAACGGAAGTCCTGTCTCCTTCTTGACCTGGCTTGGCAGCTTCTCGGAACTTAAGCAATTCATTATCTTCCTTCTCTGGGAGCCTACCATGACCCAGCAGTAATCTGATAGAAGGTCATATGCCACTGTCCTGTACTGCGATTTGAGCTTAATTCACATCACCCCTGAACAAAATATAGTAGAAGGAGTATAATTTAAAAGCCTTACGGTGAAAACAGGATAAATCTTTCAGGAATCCTTCTTCTTCTTTATGTGCTTCATGCCTGAGATGTTGTCCCTCTCCATCTCCTCGAGCCTGAACGTGATGAACCTTCCTGCCTGCTCCATCTCGGGGATCACAGCGAACTCAAGCGCATTGACCCTCCTCTTGGTCTTCTCGATCTCAGCAAGGATCTTCCTCATGGAGATCTCGATCTCAGCCACCCTGATTGCAAGCTCGACGACCTTCTCAAAGCCGTGCGCTCCGCCGTCGACATGCACAGAGCCTGTCAAAATCCCGTAGCCCCTGTCTGTGAACTTCTTCCTTATCTCCCCTGACTTCTCTATCTTCGGAACCCTTATGCCCATGACATTCTTCGTCTCTGTCTCGATCTCAGCATGCTTTGATATGGCAAGGGCCAATGAGCGCAAATACAATTCAGACTCCTGCGTACGCGCAATATTGAGCCTTGACTGCGCATCCTTGTAGGCGACGACCATCTCAGAGCGCAGGGTCTTTGCCTCCTTGAGTATCTCGAAGAACTCCATAATCAGCCCGTCCCTCTTCTTCTTGAGGAGGCTGTGGCCGTTCCTTGCAAGGACTATCTTCTTCTTGAGCTGCAGAAGCTCGCTCCTTGTCGGTTTTACATTCAATGCCATTTTATGTCGTAGAACCTCATGCCGTGCGAGTCAAGGGCCATCCCGTACACCCTGCCCCCTCTCTTCATGTACCCCTCAAGAGCAGCATCTTCTTTGAGCCTGTTGATAATCTTGACGAGCCTGCCCTCTGTTGGGGCTGACAACAACGTGATGTCAGTCGTCCTGAAATTGTCGTCATGGCCCTTGTAGTGCTCCCAGGCATACTGCGCAGAGCCCACCATCAAGTCAGTGAGCACCCTGCCCTTGGCCTCGAATATCATGTTCGCCTGCCTGTACTTCCCGCCGAAATGTTCGGCCAGAGGCCTGTCGAGGGTGGTGACGGATATTATCCGGGGGTTCTGGGATTTCGACAGCGGGTAACCTGTCTTCAACACATCCGGATGGATGTCTTTTCTGTATACCTCGTTTGCCTCGATCACAGTGTTCCTTGCGCCATTGAGCTCGGGCGTGTCATTGTTGCCGAACCCTGTCAGCTCGCAGGTCGCATTGTCTATCATCGCATGGCCTGTCACATAGCCGAAATCCCTGAACTGCTGTATCACATTGAGGAGGTTCGACTCGGGTGTCGCCTTGGCTGTGAGAGCGACATAAAAAAGCTCGCCCGGCATATTCTTCCTCTTCTTCTCAAGCTCTTCCCTGCCCATGTCTCTCAGGCCTGCTGCCGCTCCGCAGGCTCCGCAGCCTTTCGATTCCTCAGTGTTGTGGCCGATGACAAGCACGTTGTCGACGCCTCTCGGCAATGCTGCGAAGTCGAAGAGGTTGCCTGCGTTCTCGATGATGTAGAACTGCCCTGCAGAGACTGCAGTGACAGGAATCCTAGCATCAGAGCATATGACCACGGCGGTGTCGGTGATTACCTCAAGCTCGCGCGAAACATATGCATCCATGAGCTCCCTGAGCCCTGGTTCCGGTTCTTTGAGCTCTTCAATCATCCTATCTCTTCTTGTAGTACTTCTCCCGAAGCTTCGGGTCTATCCTCGTCAGCTCGTTCTCGGGGATGGCTCCCATGAGCTCCCAGCCGATGCCCAGGGTCTTCTCTATGTCCCTGTCCTCTCTTCTGTCCTGCCGGACAAAGGCCTTCTCGAACGAGTCTGCGAACTTGAGAAGCCTCCTGTCACGCTCGCTGAGCGAGTCCTCGCCGACGATTGCCACAAGCCCCCTCATGTCCATGCCGGCTGCATAGTTGGCATAGAGCTGGTCAGAGACCTGCTTGTGGTCCTCTCTTGTCTTCTTCGGGCCGATGCCTGCGTTCATGAGCCTTGAGAGCGACGGAAGGATGTTGACCGGCGGGTATATGCCCTTCATGTGAAGCTCCCTCGAGAGCACAATCTGCCCCTCTGTTATGTATCCGGTCAGATCTGGAATCGGGTGCGTGATGTCGTCGCCTACCATGGTAAGTATCGGGATCTGGGTGATCGAGCCCTTCCTCCCCTTTATCATGCCAGCCCTCTCATAGATGGATGCCAGGTCAGTGTACATGTAACCGGGATAGCCCCTTCTTCCGGGGATCTCTTCCCTTGCAGCCCCGATCTCCCGCAGCGACTCGCAGTAGTTGGTCATGTCTGTGAGAATGACCAGCACGTGCATATCATGCTCGTACGCGAGGTACTCGGCCGCCGTGAGCGCCATCTTCGGTGTTATCAGCCTCTCGATTGCCGGGTCGTCAGCGAGATTCAGGAACACAACCGACCTCTCAAGAGCCCCTGTCTCCTCGAAATCGCGCATGAAATACTGCGCCTCCTCGTTTGTTATGCCCATGGCTGCAAAGACTATTGCGAAATTCACGTCAGTGCCGATGACCTTTGCCTGCCTTGCTATCTGGAGCGCTATCTCGTTGTGCGGGAGGCCTGAGCCTGAGAATACAGGCAGCTTCTGACCCCTCACGAGCGTGTTCGTCGCATCGATCGTCGATATGCCTGTCTGGATGAAGTCAGCAGGGCTGACCCTCGAATACGGGTTGATCGCCGCTCCGGTTATGTCTTTTCGGTCTTCAGGGATAATCTCGGGACCGTCGTCGATTGGCTTTCCCGAGCCGTCAAGGATCCTCCCGAGCATGTCCCTTGAGCATGACAGCTTTATTGTCTCGCCCAGGAACTTGACCCCTGCGCCCCTGTCTATCTGGCTTGTCCCCTCGAACACCTGGACAACCACCATGTCGTCAGAGGTGTCGAGGACCTGGCCCTGCTTGAACCTTCCGTCAGAGAGCCTTATCTTGACAAGGTCGCCGTAGGCGACCCTGTCTGTCTTCTCGACGAAAATGAGCGGGCCTGCTATCCTCTTGATTGTGCGATACTCCTTCATTTTACCACCTTGAGCTTCTTGAACTCATCGTCCATCTTCTTCTTCACATTGTCCAGGACCTTCCTGTAGTCCTTGTCGAACTTGGCATTGGATATCTCCTCTTTGGACTTGGTCTCGAGGATCTGCTTGATGCCGGCTCCGCTCTCGAGCGCCGCATGGGCGATCTCTGCAAAGTGGAGCACTGTCTTCATCAGCATGTAGCTCTTGTCAAGGCTGCAGTATGTGTCGACCTCGTGGAACGCGTTCTGCTGCAGGATGAACTCCCGAATCAGCCTTGCGATCTCAAGGTCGAGCTGCTCCCTGTCAGGGAGCGCGTCAGAGCCCACGAGCTGAACAATCTCAAGGAGCTTGTCCTCCTGCTGGAGCTTCTTCATCATCTCTCCCACGCACTCAGACCAGTCAGGCGCGACATTCTCAGCATACCACGGCTTGAGCGAATTCAGGTACAATGAATACGAGTTGAGCCAGTTTATTGACGGGAAATGCCTTCTCTGGGCAAGCTTTGCGTCCAGGGCCCAGAAGGTCTTTGCGACCCTCAGAGTGTTCTGCGTCACAGGCTCTGAGAAATCCCCTCCCGGCGGGCTCACAGCGCCGATGACTGTCACAGAGCCCTCCATGTCCGAGCCGACCGGCTGCACCCTTCCGCTCCTCTCGTAGAACTCTGCAAGCCTCGTGGAAAGGTATGCCGGATATCCCTCTTCGCCGGGCATCTCCTCTAGCCTTGACGAGATCTCCCTCATCGCCTCTGCCCACCTGGACGTGGAATCCGCCATGAGAGCGACAGAGTATCCCATGTCCCTGAAGTATTCTGCAATCGTGATGCCTGTATAGATGGAAGCCTCCCTGGCAGCTACAGGCATGTTGGAAGTGTTTGCTATCAGCACTGTCCTGTTCATGAGCGGCTTTCCTGACTTGGGATCCTGGAGATGCGGGAACTCCGTGAGCACCTCAGTCATCTCATTGCCCCTCTCTCCGCAGCCGATGTATACGATTATCTGCGCATCGCACCATTTGGCCAGCTGCTGCTGGGAGACTGTCTTTCCAGCTCCGAACGGCCCCGGGATGGATGCGACTCCGCCTTTTGCGACCGGGAAGAAGACGTCGAATATCCTCTGGCCTGTGGTCAGCGGGACCTCAGGCGCGAGCTTCTTCTGCATGGGCCTCGGGAACTTTATGGGCCACTTCTGCATCATGGTGAGCTTCTTGCCGTTGTCGAGGACAGCTATCGTGTCGTCGACAGTGAACTTGCCTGACTTTATCTCCTTGACTTTTCCTGATACGCCGTTCGGGACGATTATCCTGTGCATGATGCCTTCTGTCTCCTCGACCTCGCCAATCACGTTCCCTGCCACGACAGAATCGCCCTTCTTTGCCAGGGCCTTGAAATCCCACTTCTTCTTGTGGTCAAGCCCCGGAGCGTCGACGCCCCTCTGGATGAAGGAGCCCATCTGCGACTCGAGTATCGGAAGCGGCCTCTGTATGCCGTCATATATGCTCGTGAGCAGCCCCGGGCCGAGCTCAACTGAGAGAGGCTCGCCGGTGTTTATGACCGGCTCTCCGGGCTTGATTCCCGTCGTGTCCTCGTAGACCTGGATAGTCGTGTTGTCGCCGTCTATCTGGATGACCTCGCCCATGAGCTTCTCATTGCCCACCCTGACGACGTCAAACATCTTAGCAGAGATCCCCCGCGCAACCACGACAGGGCCTGCAATCCTGTATAATCTTCCGTCTTTCATTTCATTATCACCTTGAAAATCATTCCTTGTCCCAGAGGTCGACCCCTATGGACTTCTTAATCAGCTTTCTCAGCTCGACATTCGTGTCCTCCTCTGTTATCGTGAGGAAGACAGGCTCGATCGAGTCGTTGACAATGTCCCTGAACTCAGGGGTCAGCCTCTTTATGGTCTCTTCCTGGAGTATGATGAGCCCTATCTCGGGATTGTTCATGAGCTCTCTCACAGTCGCCTCGGGATTCTCTTCGCTGAGCGCAAAAGCCTTGCCGACGCCAGCGAGCTGGAACCCAAGCGCAAACTCACTGCTTCCAAGCACTGCCACCTGTTTCATCTTCATATCACCAATAGGTTGTTCTCGATATAATCCGCATCTATTCCGAGCTGCCTGCCCTTGACCAGCGAGCGGATGTTTTTCAGCTCGACAATCTTTGCCACCATGTAGTTTATTATGCTCACTATCGAGAGCGGGCTGTCGTAGTTCCTCAGGAACACGTTTGTCATGTGGTATCTCTGGAGCGCGAGCTCCACGTCCCTGACCCTGCCCTCGAACTTCACGTGTTTTGCATAATAAGTCTTGTTCAGCTCTGCATAGAGGGATTCCAGGCTCTCTTTTGAGGCGAGCCTGCGGAGCGCAGCCCTGTTGAGACGCAGCCCCCTAACGAGCATGTGGCCGAAGACCTCGTCCCTCGGCAGGCCTTCCCTCGCGAACCTCAGCAGGTTCCTGATGTTGACCATGTCTATGTCCCTGAGGAGGAATTCACGGAAAGCCCTCCCATGCCTGTTAAGGCCTGCAGCCCCTTTTATCGCAGCCTGGTAATACAGCCTGTCAAGGGTGTTCTCGAGCGCGATGAGGCTTCCTGATTCCTTGTACTTCTCATACGCCTTCTTGGTCTCCTTCTCGTCGGCGATCCTGGATTCGGTGAGAGCCTTCTGCACAGAGCCCGAGTCGAACAGAGTAAGGAAATGCTCTGAAGAGTGCCTTCCGACAGGCTCCAGCACCGACTCGACCTCGTCTCTCGAGGAATTGCTGTAGAGCCCCCTGAGCACGACCTTGAGGTTCTGGTAATCCGCCCTCGCAAGATAGAGACCTATGGCCTTCTCGACATCGTCAGGGCAGATCCTTCTCAGCTTGCCGAACACAGCCACCTGGTTCTCGCGAAGAGCGTAGTCTATCAGGTCGATCCCTGAGTATTTTGCAGAGTTCCTGGTGATCTCCTCGCTGTACTCTGAGTCCTGCAGGTACTTGGTTATCCCGGGCAGGTCCATCTTGAGCAGCTTGTGGTACTCGTTAGGCCCGAGGAGCTTTGCCTTCATCGCGCTGACCCTGGCATACGCGTAAGGGAATGTCCTCTTCCTGATTATGGTCTTTTTGTTCATCTGAAAAGCGTCCCTGTGATCTCTTTAATGTTTTTTTCCTTTATCTCTTCAAGCCTAGTCCCGAAAGAATAGTCGACCATGGTCGTGCCATCTTTGCTCTCTGCAATCAGCCCGCCTGAGATTTCCCTCGACACAGCCCCCTTGAAAAATCCCATGTCAGCCCTGGCGCAGTACAGCTTCCCGACCTCGATCTCCTTCTCGGCCTTCTTCTTCAGCTTCAGGAGGAGCTCCTTTCTCTCTTCTTTCTTGAGGCTCTTCTCCAGCTTTCTATTGGCCTCGTCAAAGACCCTGTCGATCATCTCCTTCCTTGCCATGAGGAGCATCTTCTTGACCTCGAGCTGGCTCTGGGCAATGCCCTTCTTCTGAAGTGCCTCTATCAATCGCTGTGTCTCCTCATCGGACCTCTTCTTCAATGCTTTTACATCTGCTTCGGCCTTCGAGATCATCTCTTTCTTCTCCTTTTCCGCCTGGTCAAGCAGCTTTCCTGCTTCCTTCTCCGCATTCTGGAGCACAGCTTTCTGCAACTGTTCAAATCCCATCGTGGACCATCCTAAATCTTGCCTATCAGGATGATCGCTATCACGAAACCCAGGATAATGAGGGTCTCAGGGATGACCGTAAGTATCAATCCCTTACCGAACAGCTTCTCATCCTCTGCCATCGCCCCTATCGCAGCTGCGCCTATCTCCTTCTCTGCGACGCCAGAGCCGTATGCGCTGAGCCCCACTGCAAGTGCCGCGCCAATCGCAATCAATCCGCTTCCGATATCTACCATTCAAATCTACCTCCGTGTTTTTCTTCAATCTTCACCAGCCCCGAACGGCGAGAACTCCCTGCCCCCGCCCTTGTAGAACTTCGTGAAATGCTCTACATAATGGAGCCTCAATGAGTGCAAGAAGGGGCCTATGACCCCCAGTGCGATGTTGAATATGTGACCTATCGTGAAAAGGAGGATGCCTCCTATGAGCCCTGCTATGCCGCTGTGGAGAAGAGGAGCTGACTGGTCGTTTATGACAATTGCAAGGGATACAGACGCAAGGCCGATTGCCATGAGCCTCATGTATGACCCGATATGCACGAATATGCTCGGAAGCTCGAGGATGCCCTGGATCCCCTCGCCAAGGAAGAGCATGACTGCTGCAATCAGGACAATTGCAAGCCCTACCATTATCCCCGGCCAAATGCCGTTTCCAATACCTATGACTCCGAATCCGGACAGCAGTGCTATTACTGCGCCTGCCTCGACCAGGAACCATGAAAATTTCTCAAATATGGCGTGCTTCAGGCCGTGCTGTCTCAGCACGTTTATGAACCCCAGTATGAGGCCGAAATTGACGTGCAGTACGCCGAATACGCCTGATATCTCGATGAGCTCTGTCGCTGTCTCTGCGCCCCTCTCGATGAAAGGATAATGGAAATTATGTATCAGCGGCTGGACATAGCTCAGCTGCGCTATCTCGAACCCGAAGAACTCTCCGAACACGAATCCGAAGATTATGGACGAGACTGCCGAGAACATCATGATCTTGAAGAGGTCCTTCGAATCAGGATACCTCTTCATGAGGTAGACGAGGAGTATGGCGATTACAAGGCCGTATCCTATGTCTCCGAGCATGAACCCGAAGAAGAGCGGGAATGTTATGAACACGAAGATGGTCGGGTCGAGCTCCCTGTAGCTTGGGATGGAGAACAGCCTGAGCAGGAACTCGTAAGGCCTTGCTGGGAGCGGGTTGTCAAGCTTGACAGGCACGCTGTCTTCCTTGCCTGTCTCAAGCTCCTCGATGTATATCTTTTTGGCCGTGGTCTTCTCGAGCCCCTTCTCGAGGCTCTGCCTGGCTTTCTTCGGCACCCAGCCGGATATGACCGAGACGTTCCTTGTCTCTGCGAACATGAGGGGGGCCTCGGCTTTCTTCAGGCTCACAGACAATGCCTTTTCCGTGGACCTGATGTCCTTCTCCTTCTCGCGCCTGAGCTTCTCCATATCCCTTTCCAGCTCCTTCTTCCTTTTGCCGAGGGCGGATGTCTCTTTGCGGATAGATTTCAAAGCGTCCTTTTTGCAGAACTCATCAGATATCTTCAACTCTGTAAAATTATGCTCACGAAGGATGTTCATGGCGTCATTCTCACTGTTTCTGTCTATGAAGAGGCACGCGAGCTGTCTGTTGTCATGGACAGCAGAAATGACCTCAAAGCCGGTCTTTACCTTATCGCTCAGGTCCAGTTCCAGCGACTTCGCATCATCCACGTACCCTAGAAAGAACACGAGAAGGCCGGTCTTTTGGAGCAGGCCCGGCGATATCCCCAGCCTGTCGACTCCTTCAAGGTTTGCTGCTGTTTCCGACAGGAGCTTGAGCCTCGCATCGATGTCCCTTGCCTCTGCAGTGAGCCGTGAGACATCGCTGTGAAGGCTCTCGATCTCCTTGAGTTTCGTCTTCGGGAACTCCAGCTCCCTGAACCTCTCGTCCTTGTCCTTGCCGATGCCCAGCTGGAACATGACGGACCTAAGCTTGACAAGGGCGTCTGACATCGCCTCTGAATCTTTCATAGGCATGCCTATGTCAAGGAACTCATCCTTTGAATGCTCGATTATGTCCAGGGCCCTTGCATTGTAGAGCTCCTCGATGACAGCCCCTGTGCTGGACCTGGGACAGAACATCCTTAACTTGACCATATCATCTGCCTTGAGCATTTTTTACCGCTTATTCCACTTTCTTAAGAAGTCCGATGACAAGGTCTCTCGCCCTGCCTATGTTCTTCTCAGCTGCCTTCATGATTTTGTCCCTGTCAGCCTCTCCTTTCTTGAGTATGCCTGCCTTCTGCCTTTTCATGTCTGCCTCTGCAGCCTTGAGCTTCTGGGCAGCCTCGTCCTGGAGCTTACCCTCGGCAGCCTCGCGGATATCCAGTGCTTTGTTTTTGGCGGACTCGACGATGGCTGCTGCCTTCTTTTCAGCATCGCTCATTATCTTCTCTGCTTTTTTCTCGACTTCCATGACCTGCTTTATCTTGTCTTCCATGTTTGACCCAACCCTTGTTTTTATTTTGAGTGTCAAGGACCATCCGTCAGAAACGGTTGGCCTCAAGCAACATTTTCCTGCCACACCCTAATACCGCGTGGTTCTCGAGCTTACTTCGCCTTAAGCGAAGTAAAGTATGCTTTTGCGGACTTTGTCAAGATTCCACAATTAACTTTATGATTTGGGTTCGATACAAATCACCATTCAAAGAATAGTGGAATCCTGATGTTTGAAAAATTGATTATTTATAAATATTTTGGAAGCATTTCTGTGCGCCAGGCATGGATTGGCCCGTTAGTAAGTACTCTGTAATGGTAAAAAAAGAAAACTTTTTATAAAAGGCCTTCAAACCGATACTGCATGCTTAACAAAAGAGCCAACGGAGTGGTCGCTGTCCTTGTCGTCATAATCATAATAGTCGTGATTGTCTGGCTCGTCGGGCTTGCAGGCAGGGAATGCTCAAACGACTCTGACTGCGGCGCAGACCATTACTGCGGCTCTGATTATTCCTGCCATGAGTTCAAGGTCGTCGAGAAGACAGAGGTGAACTACAGCCTGCTCGGGCCTTCTTTTGTGATAGGGCTGGCGATAATCATAGGGGCATTGATCCTGAGATACAGGAGAAAGTAACCTGGCTTATCCCTTGTGTTCCCTTCTCGCCATCTCATATGACTTCTGCATGAGAGGTAAAATATTGGCCCTGTCCGTCAAATCAATACGGCTGTTGTATTCTCTGATGAGAGCTTTCATGTTCGCATGATAACTTTCCTGGACTTTTTTGCTCTCACTGAGGATGCCTGCCACAAGACCGAAATACGCCTCATCCAGACCCTCCTGGGCCGCTTTCTTCTCGAGGTCAGTCCTGGATTTCTCCTCTGCATCCCTGATTATCCTGTCCATCGGAAGTTCCATACTGAATCACTTGCCTTATCAGGCATTCAGGCTATATAAACCTTCCCATGCATATCCACTATGCAGTGATTATGACAATAAGATTTAAATAATAATTCCTTTACCCCTGCATCATGGAGGAGCAGATAGATGTCAAGAGGATAAAGGAGCTTCTGAGCAGAAAACTGGCTTATCACGACGGGCTGGACCTCCTGTCGATCGACCCACAGAAGCTCTCTCTATCCGTGAGCAGGCTGGAAAGGCTCCTTTATGACAGGGAGAAAAAAGTCAAGGCTGAAAGCTACAATATGAACGACCTGTTGAATGCCGTCGAGCAGACCAAGGCCAAGGCAGAAAGGGCAGAGAGCTACAGCTGGTTCGGCAGCAAGAACCGGCTCCACTATCTGGTATGCAGCCTCGGCGATTCAGCGAATACCGTGAGAAAGAGGACGCTTGACGACATAAGCAAGGTCGTCGACGAGATGTCAAGGAACCTGAGCATCATACAGAGCACAGGGGGCAATATCAGGTCATACGAGAAGAAACTCAAATACATCTCCATGGACAAGAATGATCTCGACAGGCGCATATATTCAGAGACCGAGAACATGCTCAAATACATGGGGGTGCAGAGACAGGCACCTGAGCAAAAGCTCATCCCGGTAAAAGAGCACTTATCATTTATCAGAGCTGCAGAGAAGTTCAAGGACTACAGGAATGACCTCACGTCCAAGAAGGCAAGGAAGCTTGCAGAGAACATCTGCCACTACAAGGGCCAGATAATGCGTGAACTCTCGGAACAGGGCCTCAAGGAGACTGACGCGATGAAGGTACCGGGGAGCAGAAGATATCTAAAGCTGCTGATAGGTGTCGGCATCCTGGCTGACAAGCGTGATGCCTGCGGGGATGCAAGAGAGGCCTTGGACGAGATGAAAAGACAGGCAAGATCTGTCTTGACCGAGACAGGCATGTACGAATCAGGATTTGCAGGGGCCCTGCAAAAACACAAGCTCGACATGGAAATTGTAAATCTTATCAGGAGCACTGCTGACGCATACCTCAAAAGCCTGTGACCATCGGCATGAGCTTGCCAAAAGATTTAAATACTATCTCAACTGAAATTCTTCCATGTACGATGTGATAACAGTCGGCTCTGCCACCATCGACGTCTTTGCAAAGACAGAGGCTGAGCTTGTAAGCATCAAGAACGGCAAGAGCCAGGAGACGCTCATTGCATACCCTTCCGGCACAAAGATCCTCATCACGGGACTCGATTTCCATACAGGCGGTGGCGGGACGAACACAGGTGTCGCATTCTCGAGGCTCGGCCTGAAGACGGCTTTTCTCGGAAAGCTCGGAAAAGACAGCAACGCCGGGCTGATCCTTGACGAGCTGAAGAAGGAGAAGATAGATTTCATCGGAGTCACAGGAAAGGAGCAGACAGGGTATTCGGTCGTGCTCGACAGCGTTGAGGACGACAGGACGATACTCACTTTCAAGGGAGCAAACTCAAACCTGAAATTCTCAGAGATAAAGAAATCGAGCATAAAGGCGAGATGGCTTTATTTCTCGTCCATGGTGGGCGAGTCTTACAGGACGCTTGAGAAGCTGTCGGATTATGCGAAGAAGAAAGGCATCAGGGTCGCGTTCAACCCAAGCAGCTATCTTGCGGAGAGGGGGACTCTCTATTTGAGAAGGCTGCTGAAGAATACGACGCTCCTCGTGCTCAACAGGGAGGAGGCTGAATATCTCGTGGGCCACAACCCTGTCATCGAGCTGCTCAAGAGCCTTGCAGTCCTCGGCCCTGAGCTTGTCATAATAACCGACGGCAGGCAGGGGGCGTATGCATTTGACAGACGATTCTATTACAGGATACCTGCAAACAAGGTCAAGACAATGGAGACCACTGGAGCAGGGGACGCATTTGCCTCAGGCGTGGTCTCAGGGCTGGTGTACAGGGACGACATAGAGTTCGGCCTGAACATGGGCATGGCAAACGCGACGTCAGTGGTGAGGCACATAGGCGCAAAGAACAGGCTTCTCAGATACAAGGAAGCACTTTCCATGATGAAGAAGAACCACAGGATAACAAGGAAGAAGGTAAGATAAATTGGGATTCTTCTCAAGGCTTCGGTGGTGGCAGAAGGGCGCGGCCTTCGGCCTCATATTCTCGTTTGTCATCGGGCTCGTCTATACCCTGATATTATTAGGAATCGACATACTTTTTGTGAGCAAAGGCATTCCCAATGTCTGCAGCATGATGTCGAGGACATGGGAATGCAGCTTTTCAGAGGCGTTCCTTACAAGGCTCGGCTTTCTCGGCCTGTTCATGCTCGTCATAGGCATCCCTGTCTCTGCCATTGCAGGGCTCATCGGCCACCTTGTCGAGAAGACCGCGATGAGCTGAATATCTTTCTTTTCCTCCGGAATTTCCATGTGTTTTTTTTAGCAGCTGTTATAAACCCATTGCTGCTCATGGAACGGATGGAAGACTCGGCACTCTTGAAGATCGCACTCGCCTGCTCAGTCATAGGAATCACCTTCTTGTACCTGTACTCCTCATCAATCAGCATACCTGAAAATGACAACGCTTTTCTGGGCGAACAGAGCCCAGGCGACACAGTGGCCCTGAGCGGAAGGGTGACAGAAGTAAGCCAGAAGCAGGGACTCTGCATAATCAGGGTGAGCAGGGAGGACAGCATCCCTGTCGTCGCGTTCGGCGACACAGGCACCGGACTCTCTGTAGGTGACAATGTTAGGGTCACCGGAAAGCTTGACGAGTACGATGGGGAGGATGAGATAATCGCCGATAAGATAGAGAAAGGATGAGCGCAATATTTTTATTTGGGGCAGCAATACTGCGCTGCATGGAGATCGGAAAAAAAGACGGGCATTATTCTGTCGAGAGCAGCACTCCCGGAAGGTTCTACGAGGTGGACCTCAAGAAGAACACGTGCACCTGCCCTCATTTCATCCACAGGCTGAGGAGGACGGGCGGGGACTGCAAGCACATAAAGGCTGTCAAGGCGCTCGTTAGCTCCGGCGACGCATCCGACTTCGACGAGATAATATCGTTTGTCAAAGAGAACGTCTTCATTGATTCAGTGGAACTGATAGAGAGGTTCGGGGAAGACAAAATCAATGAGCTCGTCGGCAACGGAGAGCTCATAGAAGAGCACGGAAAGATCCGGCTGCTCTAGGCTCACTGCCTGCTGTACAGCCCGACAAGCCTGCCCTCGCCTATCACAGAATCCATCATCGCATCCATGACATCCTTCTTTGTCGACGAATCCTTGATGCCAAGCATCCTGTCAAGGGCGTACACCTTGAAGAAGTACCTGTGGGTGCCGTTCGGAGGGCAGGGCCCGCCGTAGCCGTTCCTTCCCCAAGAATTCTTTCCCTGGACACCGGGCGCCGAGCTCTCCTTTATCCTTTCTGTCACAGGTATGTCGAACATGACCCAGTGGTCCCATGTCCCCATGGGCGCGTCCGGATCGTCCATTATCAGGACCAGGCTCTTTGCCTTGTCAGGAATGCCGCTGATGTCTATTTCCGGACTGATGTCGTCACCGTCGCAGGTGAACCTTGCCGGGATCATCTCGTCCTGCCCGAAGTCCGGGCTCGATACATTCATCTCCTGGATATTGACCACCCCCGTTATCTGGTTCTCGTTCTTTATGAAATTGTCGATCTGCGTCTCCTGCATCCTGTCGATGGAGCTTGTGCATGCAGCGACCATCAGGATTATGATAAGCAGGACCGCACCCTTAGTCTGATTGAGCAAAGGCATTTTGATTAAAATAATTTATGCTTGAGCATTAAAATTCCCTGTCTCTCCTGAAGAACTTCCTCTCGATGCGCTTCTGCCAGAGATATACCCACCATGGGAACCCGCGCTTCCTGAAATATGCCGTGAGAAGAATGATCGACAGCAGCACGACGACAGCGGCAAATGAAGCTATCCATATTTCGTAATGATACCCTTCCTGTCCGGAGGGTATTACCTGCAGGGTGGCATTACCCTTCGGTCCTGCCTTATCCTGCGTCCCCGTTGTGCTGTTGCTTGACGAGGATCCTGCTGTTGTCGATACTGCCTGATCGCTTCCGGCTGTTCCGGGATCGTATATGCAGTCCTCAATCGTCAGGGGCTTGTCTGAAACTGTGCAGGAGTTGAGGTCAGTGCAGTCCCTTGTCCTCACTCCCCATGGCTTGCAGTCTGACCATGGCGTACAGGACCAGGACGGCGTGCAGGCACCGGCAGGTGACGAGCTGGTCGTGTAGGTACCGCCGCCTCCACCTCCTCCGCCTCCGCCTCCTCCGCCGGAGTCCTTGTAGTAGGTTGCGAACTCGGTGAAGTGGTATGTCCATATAATGAAGTTGCTGCCGGATGTCGTGTAACACATGTGGTTCGATGAGCTGTAGATGCCGGCATCTGACGTGCCTGAACATGCAGCTATCGGAGTGATAGTCGGACTGCCTGCAACTACCCAGCCTGCCTTGTTTGCTCCAACACTGCTCAAGGTTATCCTGACGGGCTTTGAAAAATTTAGCCTGACTCCTGCTCCTATGCTGATGAAAGACTTTATTGACCCGCCGCCTGAGACAGAGTAGCCCCCTGTCGTCTTGGTCGTCGGAATAAGGAAGACGCCGTTCCAGCCTGTCCCGCCTGATATTTCCGTCCCTGATGGTATGACGACAGAGTACGATTGCTTGGTCAAAGTCAGCTGCTTAGGAATGGTTATGTTGTTGTCCTGGTCAACAGAACCGCCCAGGTTCAGGAACACTGAAATGTTCGCGCCAGCCTGCGAGACGACTTCTGTAAGATTCTGGAGGCTTGCGTTGCTTACGAGGATCTCTGTATGGGAAGAGTCTTCATCAACATGCCCCTCGCTGTCAAGCGTGGATGCATCCACCCTGGCCCTGACAGTGAATGTGAACTGCTTGGTGTCGCTCTGGGAGTTCTTCGAGAGATGCGCTGTAAGGTTTACAGATGTGTCAGAATCCGGCCTGGTCACCTTTCCATCGCTGTTGATCAAGGTGGAATTAGTGGAATTCCATGTGACATTCACGTCTGACATCAGCTTCGGCAGGTATAGGTTCGCGATGACATTGTTCCGCAGGGTCTCTGCATCAGCCTCGTTCTCTGCGCGGAGGATCAATCTGTAAAGTAAATTTCCTCTCTGTGTCTCAACGTCATCATGATCTGCTGATGCATTGCCAACTACAGATGCAGGTGTTTCATTTGTTGTGAAATTGTACAGACCGGTCTCATTGCAATAGCCTCCCGGGTTGCAGACAGTTAGGTTGTAATAGTATGTTGTATTAGACAAAAGTCCAGTGAGATTGAAGGTATGGCTGGTTGCAAAACCCAGGTTGTTCATCATCGACCCCAATGATGATGTCGTGCCGTAATTGATGCTTGAATTCGAGGAATCATCTGTCGAGAATGTTATGTCTGCTGTAACGTTTGTGGTAGAGTTCTGGAGGTTGGATATGACGGGTGGGGTCGTGTCTGTCGGTGTGGCGTTCGTCGTGAAGGCATACGGCCCTGTCTCATTGCAGTAGCCGCCTGAGTTGCAGACTGTCAGGTTGAAATAGTATGTCGTGCTGGGCGTGAGGCTGGTGAGATTGAAGGTATGGCCGGTGGCAAATCCAGGATTGTCGATTTTTGTCCCCAGCGATGATGTCGTGCCGTAATCTATGCTCGAATTGGCTGAATCGTCTGTCGAGAACGTGATGTCAGCAGTCTCATTAGTCGTTGAGTTCTGTAAATTAC
>CAYXZQ010000019.1:0-14525 GCA_964469935.1 uncultured Methanosarcinales archaeon | reverse complement strand
TCTGTCGAGAACGTGATGTCAGCAGTCTCATTAGTCGTTGAGTTCTGTAAATTACTTACTTTTGGTGCGGTCATGTCCATGACAACCAGAACCAAATCGCCACCGATGTCTATCGATGAATTCAGGACTACGGATGCATTGTCTGAGAGCGTGGCTGTAAGATTGAAAGTATACGTACCAATATTGCTTGAATTGGCGTATATAGATACAAAAACAGAACCACTCACAGGGAATGTATAATTGACAGGACTTATTGAATAATTGAAGCCTGCCATATTGCCGGGAACGAGTGAAAAATTATAGTTGTTGGAAGAATTGTCATTGTTGGTGATATTAACATAATATGTGACAGTCTGGTCAATGCTTGCATTGTTGATACGGGGCCCTGTTAGATCGAATGTAATATTATATATCTTCCCTCCCGACTGAAATATCGCTCCTGATGCTGATAGGACTGCCAGGACCGACAAAGCAAGAACTACAAGTAACAAAGCGTCCTTATGATTCCTACCTCTTTTGTCCTCATGCACAGCCTACCCCCTCCTGTGTGATAAATGACAAGACCGCCATATTTGATATAAAAATATTTCGCTTTTCATTACTTATAAATCAGGAATCCTTCAGACCACAGGCAGCTCATCGTATATGCCGCCCCTGCTGGTCACTATCAGGTACCCTATGCCCCCACCCATCCTGTCATGCCTGTAATTGACCCTGTAATAGTCCACGCCGCCCTCTGTCCTGAGATATTCGGAAGAGACGAACTCGTAGCTGAGGTTATTCTGTTTTACGTAATCCAAAAACACCTGCTCTGCATCCCCTGGGCTGGAGACGGCGATGCCTGATTTCTCAAGCTCTTTCAAGGGCCTCTGGGCTTCTGTGCCAGGCGTGACAGATGGCTCGGGCTCCTGCTGGACATCGCACATGCCCTTGTCCGTGACCATCCTGCCGTCAGGACAGACGAAACCGTTGTTCTTAGGAGTGACTGAAGCTTCCCTCGCGCATCCTCCCAGGATGAGCAAAAACGCAATAAGCAATATTGTTCTTCTCATGGGTAGACATACATCCTCTCAAGGCTTATGACGTCAGGGGTGACGAATTCAGTATGCGTGGGCGTACCTGTCTTCGGGATGAAATTCAGAGACACTTCTTCATCCTGGCCGATCTCCCTGGCAGATGAATAGCACACCTTGACTACGTCCCCCCTGTCGATGTTCCCGTCGACGTGGTTCGTGCCGCTCTGGAGATACTGGGTTGTGTAGAAGCCCACTACATCACTGTCAGAGGGTTCATAGGCGTAATCAGTCGACGATAGGCCGTCGATATTGGCCTGCGACACATCAACACTGCCGGAGTCCCCGTACAGCAAGTCGACCGGGTCCAGTATATTGTTCCCATCGCTGTCGACGAGGCCCATCTGGGCCCGTGCAAACATATCCACTGAATGCGTCGCATATGCCTGGTCCAGCTGGGCCGAGCTGCGCATGATGCTCGTGACGTTTGTCAGGCAGTTCGCATCGCAGTTCTGGCTCTCGATCTCCAGGTAGCCTCCTGTCGTGTTGCACTGGCAGCCTGAGGATGCATACTCATCCCTCGCTCCGAATATGTGGCCGAACTCATGGGCATATATCGCCTCGGTGTTTCCGCATTCGCTGCAGATGAAGGTATAGGGTCCGTTGACATAGGCTATCCCGCCGTATCCGTCCGGGAACCCGCCGTAAGGGGAATGGCTTGAGTCGCAGGCAAATACTATGAATCCCCAGTTTGCGTTGTATTTCTGGCGAAGGGCATCATCAAATGCCCTTGCACGGACAAACGGCGTTGATCCGGGCGCTACGCCCATCGCATCCAGGGATTCATTTATCCATCTGCTGGAATTCGCATAGGAAGTGCTGTTCATTATAGGGTCATAGCTTACAGGGACATTGTAGGTCTCGATCGCGAAACGGATGTCGGCCCTCGGCTCGACCTTCCTCCACCAGTTCATGGCAGCCTTGGTGACATTGATGACATATTGTTTCTCTGCCGCGGTCCAGTTGTTGACATTCGGCTCGACCGCACCATCGCTTTCCGGAAAGACAATCGCAATAGCCACCTTGCCTATCATCATCTCGGATGTCTGCGAGGACGAAAACCCGAAATCAGGCGAGACTGGATCATCGAAAGCAGTGCTTCTGGAATCGACAGGAGCATTTCCAGCTGAGAAAAAACCGTTGAACACGTCATGGATGCAAACGCTTCCCGGCTTGACCTTCATATTATTGGTCGTGTTCTGTGTCGATTCAGTGAACAGGATAGATTTCAGCTTGATCGGATCCGACCCGGGTGAAAGCTGGTAGATGGTGAAGAAATCATCAAGCCCGCCGTCCCTGCCGTCCCGCGCGCTCACCTCGACCACACGCGCATGCGTCGATATCTGGCTCCTTGCCTGCTGTCCTGTCGAGAGGCTCTTCTCCTGGAGGGAGCCGGCTGTCTGTATCAGCACCCCGGCTGCTACAGCAGCGACAAGCAGCATGGCTATGAACACTATCAAAGTGCCGACACCCATCTCCGCTTTCCTTGGATTCAACATGTTTGATATACCAATTTATACTATTAATATACATTTTATTGATATTATTATTTAAACTTTTCTATTTTTTCATCAGTATTCCTGTGAAAAACAGAGGATTGAACCTTTTTAGTGCTCATTTGCCATGTTTTGTAAAATTTTATCCAGAAATTCAGGAATTTATCCAGATTTCTGCAATAGATTTTTATAATTACAGAAAGAACCTGGAATCCATGTTTTTTCGCAGCTGAAATCAACAGCAGCAATAATCGGGTTTATTATGCTGACTAGATGGGTCTAATCAGCAATATTCAAGGACAAAACCAGTATCTAAAGGTGTTTGCCGATGGAGGAAAGACCGGTATATGTTGCTTTCTGCAGCAAGTACCTGGAAGAGGAATTCAAAGCCCTCGACACAGGCAGTAAGGACGAAAGGCTGCTGCACAATGAGATAGCCGAGTCGATCAGGAAGCTAAAGCTCAGCCCGACATCAGGAGCAAGAGTGCAGAAGAAATCCTGGCCGGCAGAGGTCTCGAAGAGATACCGTATCTCAAACATGTGGAGGCTTGAGGCCGGGAAGAAATTCAGCATCACCTATACAATCAAGACCAATGAATACAGCACGGTCATAGTCATCATCAGGCTTTCGAAATGAGGGCAGCAGACCTGACGCATGCTACATGAGCACTACGTCCTTAGAGAGCACATTCCTGATACCTTCCGGATCGAAGACCCACATTATGCAGCCGTCCTCATCAATCAGTATCTTCCCTGAGTCCTTCAGGTATCCGAGAATGAACTGGAATGTCTGGAAAACGATCTTCTCAGGCAGCTTTTCCCAGAGCTGGATCTTTCCGCATTCCTGGCTGTATCTTCTTATCGTGTTCTCGACTATCCTTACGGATTCAAGCGACGGGCTGCGGAAGCTGTTGAAGTCAGGCATGCAATGCGATTATCATCCCGAATACTTAAATTTTTCTGTCGGTTGGATGCAGATCAGACCGCCTATAGAATAGCTGAAAGGCCGTAAGTGATGAATCCGACGCCCCATGACAATGTGACGAGACCGAGAATCGTGGTGCTAACCTGGACAGCAGTCTCATTGAAGATATGCATGACCTTGTCTGAGTAATGGAACAGGACAGCTGTTATGGAAAGGACTATGGCAAGAGCGATTGCTGTGAGCCCCATGCCGAAATCCTGGGCTGATATTATGATTGCAGTAATGGCAGCAGGGCCAGTCAGGAGAGGTGTGCCTATTATGGATGCTATGGCCCTGGCATTGTTATCCCTGCTACTGTCGAATTTCGCAACAGGGATGCCCAGGGCCATCTTGAGCCCGAGTATTCCCAGGATTATGCCGCCAGCCACCCTGAACTCGTCGATCGAGGTGCTGAAGACAGACAGGATGCTGTTCCCGAACACAAGGAATATGATTGACAGCAGGGTTGCGACAAGAATCGACAGATGCTTGACCCTCTTCTTGTCATTGTCGTCGAACATGCTCGTCGCTGCAGAGAAAATCGCAAGGCTGACAGGAGGATTGAATATGACAAAGAAAAGTATCGTGAGCTTGAGCAGTTCATACAGCATACAATAGATCACCTCTTGTCAAATCACTGCCTCCTTTGTGGATGTTATATTTAAACCTGTTGGTATGCGATGGGATTGCAGACTTGAAAACATTTATGGCCTATATAATGTCACTTATTAATAGTAAAAAATATATACAAGTTATGATTAACATCTTCATGAATGTATCAAATGAGAGCATAGATTCAGCAACGACTGAGTCAAAGCCGGACAAAGGCAGCTCCAGCCTCGTGAGGGTAGTCAAGGGATTTGCATATTCCACCCTGACATTGACGATGCTTACAGGCTGCTTAGGATTCGGCTGGCGGGACTATAATCATCATTTCAGCACAAGCAGGTATCTAGGGTCTCAATACGTACCCCACTTTTCGCAGGGCAGCAGGAGACTGGGCATCCCGTCCGGGCAGGACAGGTATATCAATAGATTCAACAGGAACCACAGGGTGGGGAACTGGCCTTACAAAACCAATCACAGGCATGACGCCAGGGGATATCATCACCACGGCAGAAGGGGTTATAAGCATGGCGGCCGGGGTCGAAGGTAAGGTTCCTTAATCACGATTTCTGTCTATATCGGAATATTGAATAAAGGCGATGAAACTTCATCCTGATTTTTCAGCATAATCGGACGATATTTTGCAACATGCCAGGATTTTCCTTACTTGAAGACGACAATATTATCAATCGCCAGAATGGTCTTGGCAGGATGTTCTGGGAGATCATCTTGGCCATATTCATCGGCGCATGCGCAGGCATAATCACGGGCCTGACCCCCGGCATCCATATCAACCTGGTGTCTGTCCTGCTACTCTCTGCGTCTGCCACGCTCCTCAGGTATCTGAATCCAGTCTCCCTGGCTGTCTTCATCATCTCCATGTCTGTCACCCACACGTTCCTTGACTCAATCCCCTCCATATTCCTCGGCGCGCCCGAGCCGTCAACCGCCCTCGGGGTGCTCCCGGGGCACAGGTATCTCCTCAGGGGTCAGGGGCTCATGGCTGTCAAGCTCACGCTCGTAGGCAGCTTCGGGGCTGTGCTGCTGTCCATCGTCCTTTTCCCGGTTTTCCTGCTGATTGTGAAATACGGCTATCCAATCATCAGGAATTATATCGGCTATCTGCTCATTGCGACCGCTGTCTTCATGATGCTTCGGGACAAAAAGAAGCTCTGGGCCGTGTTTGTCTTCCTTCTCTCCGGCACGCTCGGGCTCATTGTCCTCAATATCCCTAATTTTTCCGACCCCCTGTTCCCCATGCTATCGGGAATGTTCGGGATTTCGACACTGCTCATATCCCTCAATGAAAGCCAGAGCCTGCCTGATCAGAAGCAGGTGCAGAGGGTAAAGCTCAGGCCCAAGGTCACCCTCCAGGCACTCATATCAGGCCAGTTCTCGGGGTTCATAACAGCAGTGATGCCCGGGCTCGGTGCTGCCACAGCAGCAGTGATATCGATGCAGATTACAAGGAAGCTCGGCGACAACGGGTTCATGGTGCTGATGGGGTCGATAAACACTGTAAATTTCATCCTGTCCATGGCGACGCTTTACGTGCTCGACAAGGCAAGGAACGGCTCGATAATCGCTGTCCAGCAGCTCATAAGCGCTGTCGACGTCAATATGCTGATAATATTCCTCTGCGCAACCCTCGTTGCAGGCTCCATATCTGTATTTCTCGTCCTTAAGATAGGTAGAATATTCTCAGAGCTCATCACGGAGGTCAACTACAGGATTCTTGTCGCTGGCATAATCATCTTCATAACGCTTCTGGTAGGTATCATGACAGGCTGGCTCGGACTCTTCATCCTCTTCATCAGCACTGCAGTAGGCATCATACCGGCGATAACAAAAGTGACGAGGACGCACGGGATGGGCTGCCTGCTGCTTCCTGTCATACTTTACTTCATTTAGAAAAAGATTTAAAATCCAGCAAAAACCTTTTCCAAAATGCGGTTTTCAAGACGTGAATTTTTGTGGATATCTGCAGCGCTCGGTCTGGATTCAGTCCTGCCGAGGATGGCGTATCCAAAAACAAGCCAGCACATAAAGGTCAACCTTCCCGCCTACAGGCTGACACTCATGGACAAAGAGAATGTTCACGAATTCAAAGTGGGTATTGGGAGAGGATGCATGGGCAGGGACAGGACTCCCATATCCGAAGGGAAAGTTTACTCCAAGAGAAAGGAGGTTATATTCCGGTATGATCACGATGTCCCAGATCTGGGAGAGAAAAAGGGTGACATCATAAAGTGGAACTACACATTCGACAAAGAAGGCAGGCAGATCAACCATCATGTCAGGTATGACGAGATGAGGGGTCTCGGGATGAAATTCTGGCTTCATGGCAAGGAGGTCGACAAATATGTCATCCATTCTACTACAGATGATTTCACCATCGGGACCCCGTCCTCCGGAGGCTGCCTCAGGGTCGGGATTGAAGACATGCTCAGACTCTACAGTCTTGTCGCACCAACAGTCGAAGAGGGGACAATCAAGCCTGTCAGGATCCAAACTCGTTATGACCTTGTCGAGGCAAAAGACAATGCTATCGAGCTGCACGCCGACATATATCATCTAGGTGCTGATTATACGCGCCTGATAGTAAAAGAGATGAATAAGGCAGGTTACCGGGGCAGGCTTGACATGGGACTGATCAGCAGGCGGGCAACTGAGGCCCAAAGGCAGTTCAGGACAGCCCAGACCATGATACTTGAAAGGCTATTGAGCGGATATCCGAACAATTACCTGTCAGAGGGGCTCAGGAACAGGCTCCATTCATGCTTTGAGATGGGCGAGTTTCTTGCATGACTGCATGAAGGACTGAGCCATATTTTTTCATAACATTTTTATATAACCTCGAAGTCTCAGGGGAAACATGGTTACGAGAATAGGCGGTTTTCGCAGGAAGAGCAGGAACAAGCTCAAGAAGACCCAGAAGACCCAGGGAAAGATATCGCTTACAAGGTATTTCCAGGAGGTCAAGTTAGGCGACAAGGTCTGCCTCAAGGCTGAGCCTGCCTGCCAGGACGGGATGTACAACCCCGTGTATCATGGGAAGACAGGAGTCGTCTCGGGGAAGAAAGGGAGATGCTACGAGATACTAATCAAGGACCGCGCAAAGGAAAAGACACTGATAGTCCATCCGGTCCATTTCAGGAAGGTGAAGAATGACAATAAAGCCTGAGATTATCGAGGAAAACGAGATACCCATGTTCGAGGTCAGGGAAGAGTTCAACAAGATAAAGAAGAGGGATCCTGAGCTCAATTTCAGGATTCAGAAGACAGACGAATATCTCAATACATTCACCCAGCTCGGGACCAAGGAATCCAAGGAGCTGGTCGAGAAGCTGAGGAAACTGGAGATACCGAGACTAGCTGACAAGCACATTTTCAAGATCGTTGACATACTGCCGGTCACCCTCGAGGAGCTCAAGGTGGTGATGCAGGGCTATCCCCTGACGATAAACGCCGACAACATGAAGAAGATAGTCAAGACCGTGAAGGAATCCGTGCCCGAGAGCGAGAAAAAGCAGCAGGCATGACAGGAATTTCTGGGTAGAAATTTTCAAAACCTTTATATATATCCTTCACCACTATGGGATTACACATCATTTTACGACTTTAGAGTTGTAATAAGATAATAAAGCGATTTTCAGGCTCCAATTGTAAAACAAAGCCTTAAAAATCGTTTAAATAATACATATAAGGCCATTCATAGCTTAAGTGGGGATTTTGGATAAACGGAGGTTTGCAAAATGAATTTCAAGATGAATAAGGCGGTATTTTTACTAATCAGCATGTTTCTTATGAGCGCGCTTGCAGCATCAGCAGAAGTGAGCGGCATAGCAGTGAAAGTGACGCCTTCTTCGGCTGTCACGACTGATACGCTCATATGCTCCTTCCAGATCACTGGAAACGAGTCAACCTATACAGGAAACGTGACATGGCTGAAGGATGGCTCAGACTACACGACCCAGGAATTTTCAGCGAGCCAGGGACAGGAGAAGACAGTCACCCTCTCAAGCACTTTCACGACTAAGGGGGACGGCTGGGCCTGCAGAGTGTCATCAGAAGGGCAGACAGAGTCCTCAAACATAGTCACTATCAAGAACAGTCCGCCGAAGATAACTTCCTCGGCTGTGAAGACCGCAGCTGTGGACGAGATCTACAGGTACACTGTCAAGGCCTCTGATGCCGACGGCGATGACCTGGTCTATTCGCTGTTGAAATCACCGACAGGCATGAACATAAATGTCGAGACAGGAGCCATCACCTGGACACCCAATGACAACCAGTCGGGGAGCCAGAGCGTCTCGGTCCAGGTCACTGACGGGCTTGACGTAGCGACCCAGGACTTCACGATAAGGGTCTCTGAGAACAAGCTGCAGGTTAATGACATTTCCGCATCCTGCAGCCCATCATGCGACGACGACGGGCTCAGCGCTTCAGGCGCCATGAGAGGAGATGCAGGAAGCATCAGGAACGTAAGGCCCGGATCAACCCTGACACTGAAGGTCAGGGTCGAGAACACATGGCCTGACAACACGGACAATCATGACATAGAGGATGTCCAGCTCGACTGCACGCTCGAGAGCATCGGAGACTCTGACGAGATTGACGAAGACGTGGACTTCGGCAGGCTCGATCCTGACGAGAGAAGCAGCAGGGAGAGCATGGAATTCGACATATCAAAGGATGCTGATGACGGGGAAACATACACAATCAGCTGCAATCTCCAGGGAGACGACCAGGACGGCACCAATTATGACATCGATTTCGACGTGGACGTCGAGGTCGAGAAAGAGAATCATGACGTAGAGTTCACAAGGGCCGTGCTCAATCCGTCAACTGTCAGCTGCAATAGGAATTTCGACCTCAGCTACGAGATCCAGAACCTGGGCTCAAGGGACGAGGATGATGTGCAGGTGGTCATCAGGAACGATGCATTGGACCTCTTCAAGAACGAGCTGTTGACAGACACCCTCCAGGAGGGCTCCTATGACGATGAGGATACCATGTGGAGCACGGATACGCCATTCTCGATTTCAGACGACGTGCCGCCAGGGACATACCCCATACACATGGAGGTCTTCTACAACAACGGCCATGACAGCAACGTGGACATAGAGAACCTGGTCGTGACAGACTGCGTGACACCCACTCAGCCGACACAGCAGCCGACAACGCCCAGCCAGCCGACAACGCCTCAGCAGCCGGTCCAGGTCATCCAGCAACCGACTCAGCCGCAGCAGGTGACAGTGGCACAGCCTACGACTACGACTGTGAGCAACAATGCATTCGAGGAATTCACGAACTCCATATGGTTCGTCGTGCTCCTCGCATTCATAGTGCTCGTGCTCCTGGCACTGGTGGTATGGATGGTAGTCAGCCTGGTCAGGAGATAGGCCTATTTTTTTCCTTTTTTTACTGGTTCTTCAATGTATCAAATCGAGAATAAGATAGGAAAATAAAAAAAAATAATTCCTTATTTCCTTGCTTTTGAGACCCATGCGGATGCTTCGTCCTTGAGCGCAAGCCCGAACGCGATTCCGATCGCAAGAGCGATTCCGAGGGAAACGCCTGCAAGTATTATAAGGACAGCCTTCTCAAGCACGCTTATGTCAATTACCTGGTCAAGGGCCAGCGTCACGACAAGAACGAGTATGAAGTACTTCACGATGTTTCCAAACACCTTCTTCTCTGTCATGTGTATCTGCAGGATCATGTTGTAGACAAACTCAGCGAACACGGCACCTGCAAGGCCTATCGCAAAAGCGACCAGAAGCTTCGGGAACCACTCGGCGAAAGTCGTCACTATGTCTGTTATCGGATAAAGGTTTATGTAATTCGCCCCTGCAGCTGCGAATACGACGAATGTATACCATTTGACTACCCATCCAATTAGGCTGGAAATCTTGATCTTCTCAAGAGGCTTTGCAATGTGCAGCGACTTGAATTTCTCGTCGAATTTCATCTTGTGAAGCGCATGCCTCACCAGGCTGCCCAGCAGCCAGCCGAGAAGATAGCCGAAAAGTATCACTATCGCCAGGATTATTATGCTTGGCAGAATGCTCAAAAAATGCTGCCCAAGGTAGGCCACAGGATCACCGATAGCATTACCGATTGTACTTAAATAACTCATCTTACCACCCCTTTTTTCTGAATTTTAACGTGAGTTTTCATTCCTGGGATAAAAGGCTATATAAATTTTTTGATTTTAAGTGCCTGTTTCATACAGGGTCGCCTCGTAATTCTTGAGCGCCTCTGTTCCCGGACCGAAGATAGTGACCCTGCTTGTCGGGCTCTGCTGGACAAGAGTGTCGCCGATGACTGTTATGGCAGCGTCCGAGCCTGAAGCATCGTACTGCCTCACGAAATCATGCCTCTTTTCGCCCACATACGCGTATCGGGCATTGTCCTCAATCACGCTGAAATATGACATATGCGTATGAGTGCCAGCGACCGGGCTTGGGGCAAGCATCATGCCCCTTATCATGCTGCCGCTCATGTCGAAGAAGGCGTTGACTGTGGAGTTGCTCGCATAGAGGTCGGCAAACATCCCTGAAGAACCGTTGCTCCCTTCGGAAGGCCTGAGGTATGCGACTGCACCTGTGAGGTTCAGGGTCGACTTCACAAGGTCAGCATAACCTTCTTTTTTCTCCTGGACAGGGGCCCCCTGCTTCCTTGAGCAGAATACATAGCTTGCGCTGTACCTGTTCTCGATGCCATACGACGACGGACCCTGCCTCTTGTCAAGATAATAGTAGCCTGCCCTGTTTGAGAGGTTGGAGCATATGATTCCCTTCTGATAATCAACTTCGATATCAGTCCCGCTGCCTGCTTTCACCAGCTCCTGGAAATTACCGCCGTCGAAGATGAACTCTGCATCCTTAACAAAATAATGAAGCTTCCCGTCCCTCATGTATTCCATAAAACTCGACTTGTTCCCTATTATCCTGATGAACGGCGGCGCAGGTATTGAAAAGCCTATGAGCACGTCCAGTGCAGATGCATTCACAGACAGGGTCCTGTTGCCCGACGAAATATTGAGGAGGGACTCACCTGAGAAAAGGAGCTTCGTGCCGTCGACCGGGTTTTCCATTCCGAAACTGCCGCCCCTGATGTCGACATCCATCGACCTGCTATTTGGGTCCTGCCTGATGGATACATTGCTGGTGTTGGAGACGACCATACCTCCCCAGAAGACGTCAGGCAGCTCTGCATAGGAGACGTCGCGAAGGACAGGGCTAAGGAACCTCATCCTGCTCACGTTCTCATAATGGAGAGAGTCGACATCCAGGCTTCTTGCGGATTCTATGGAGTCATCCTGGCCCAGGACAGCATATGTCAGGTTGCTTATCCTTGTGCCGTTTATGGTGATGAAGTCTGCATGGGTTATGGTGCCGTTGTCGTCAATGGTTATGTTGTGGACCGGGCCTATGGATGTGTTTGTCCTGCTTTTGCAGGCGCCCTCAGAGCATCTGAAGCCCTCAGGGCAGTCTATCTGGACCCAGTATGAATGATCCAGCCATACGCAGTTGACAAAGCCCTCCATGAGAGTCGAGCTGTTCAGGCAGTAGTCTGTCGCATGGGTGTACATGGGAGGGCCTGTCTCGCTTGCCGTGGATCTAGTGAATATGTCAAAGCACATCTCCCCTGATGTGAGGTCATTGCACTTGCAGTCAGACTCATTGGCAGATTCCTTTGCTGTGCAGGAGAAATCCGCGCAGTCGCCCTTCTGGAAATTATCCATGTAATACGAGTACAGGAACTGGTCGACCTTGAGGCCCTCTGACTGTGCAGCCACTATCCTGTCAGCCTTCCTGTAGTCGAAATCAGATGAGTAGGAAGCAAGCACAACAGAGGCTCCAATGAGGAATACAAGAAGATATATTGTAGGTTTATTCATGTTTTCAGCCCTTTTTGGAGTTTTTCTGGGAGGCTGGATATAAAAAATTTTTCATTTGAGCCAGTACGGCTTCTTTATCTCGTTGAAGGTGTTTATCGCCGCTATTATGCCTTCTGCGCACGCGACTGATATGAGCTTGACATCGCCCACGATGTCGCCTGCAGCAAATACGCCTTTTACTGACGTCTCCATGTTCTGGTCGACTGCTATCATGCCGTGGCTGTCTTTTTTCAGCCCTGCCTTGTTGAGGACCTCGAGTGAAGAGACGAACCCGACCGAGACTATGACATCATCTATCTTGAGGTTGAAATGCTCCCTGTCCTTGTACTGGAGCTCTGCCGTGCCCTCTTCGTCGTCGAGGCTGACGAGGTTCGTGCTGTACATCAGCTCAACCTTGTTCTTCTCAGCGAGCTTCACGGATGTCTCCTGGGCCTTAGCCATGTCTTCTCTTACAATAAGCGTGACCTTGGCTGATTTTCCGGCAAGCATGTTGGCCCTGTCAAATGCAGTGTCGCCCCCGCCTATTATGAGCACCTTCTTATCCTTGAACTTGGCAGGATCCTTGATGAAATAATGCACCCTGTCGCCGTGGTAATCCTTCAGCGAGTCAAGGGATCTCGGTATGTTGTGAAGGCCTGTGCAGAGTATCAGCTTCTTTGCCTCGAACACATTGTTTTTCGTGATTATCCTCTTTATGTCTCCTTTCAGGTCAAGGTCCACCATAGGCTCGTTCATCAATATCTCTGCCTTTGAGTTTATCGCCTGCAGGTAGAGCCTCTCAGAGAGCTCCTCTCCTGTGATTCCGTCAGGGAACCCGGGGAAGTCGATTATCGTCTTCTTCGGGTAGAAATTCCAGGGCTGGCCCCCAGGCTTTGCCTGGCCCTCGAGGATCAAAGTCTTAAGACCCCTGTTCGCCGCGTTCGCCCCGGCTGTGAGGCCCGCAGGCCCAGCACCGACGACTATGATGTCATATAGCATGGGGACTTTTATCAGGGAACTGGTATTTAAATATTGCTCCTGCTTGAGAGAATATGGGATTTGTGTTTAAAAATTTAAAAAAGTGTCAAGATTGATCCAATCTTTTCTTAATTTCCCTTGATAATTTACTGATATGAAGATCAAAGTTTATTTGCAGCGCCTTCCAGTCTTCAAATTTAAGCATCTGTCCCTTGTAATTGATAGCGTTTCTTTTAAGCCTGGCGGTCTCAAGGAATTGCCAGTCCAGTTCCAGCTCCGGATGCTTGAAGCAGATGTAGGCGTTCTTGCACTGGTGATTGCTTGCATCCACCTTGCCGAAGAGCATGAAAGCTTCTATGTGCCCTCTGAGAGCTTCATAGTATTCCCTGAATACAAATGTCCAGTCAGTACTGCTTTTGGATATTGTTCTTGAGGCTTTCTTGATGAATTTCAATCCTCTTTCACCATTGTCCGCCAGTGATCGTATCAAGTCCATGTCAACTTCCTCCTTTACTTTGTAGATACCATCAGCATCACACCTGCCATATGTTGATTCCAGGTCTTTTATCATATCGATACCTCCACAAGGTCATGCACGCTTCCTTTTATGAAAAACCCTTTTACGACATTGTTCATCAGTCCTGATCGTATTGCCTTGATATCTTCCTGCGTCCTGCAAGTATGAACTTCAAGTGTCCTCCCTTCCCAAAGCGACCCGGATTCCAACTCTCCAGGATCGCCGAGGACAAAAATATCAACATCGCTCTCAGTGTTCCAGTCAGACCTGGCAAAGCTTCCGAACAGGACAACTGCCTTGGCTTTTTTTAGGGCAGATAATCTGTTAAGAAGCCCTGTATCCTGCATCTTATTCAGGGCAAATATCTTTTTTGAATTTTTGTATGCTGAAGTATTAAAATTTGCGATGTAATATGGCATTTGTCCAGAAATTTTTATCCGTTTGATTATTCTATCGGCAACAAGCTTCTTAAGCCAGAAATTAGCCCTCTGCCCGCTGATTCCAGCCTGATTCACAATATCCTTGAAGTGCCAGTGCTTGGTAGGCTCATTGAAAAACAATCCGACTATGTTGTCTTCTTTTTTCGGGTATGCCATTTTACTGATGGTAAGAGTTAGTAATATTTAAATGCTTTGTTTTTGTGATGAGAGAGCGAGAGCAAAAGGCACTTTGATTTCTTTTTTGACTACTTCAATGCCCCTGCTGACTGCATTTTGCTGTTGGTTTACAGTACAGCCTGAGATAATCAATACCAATAGACATAAAATCAATGTGCCTGTTTTGTTTTTTTGTTTAGCCATTTTCGTTTGAGTTTAATACGTTGTCTAAATATAAACTTTATAAATTTACAATAAACATGTAAATACTTATTATAATAAAGCATAAAATTATTATTATATAAGAATATAAAAAAAACCTGATTTGTGATTTCTTAACTACCTTTCCATTTGGAAAAGGGAATGTAGAAAATATTATTTTTTTAGTTATAAAATATTCTATAACT
>CAYXZQ010000018.1:0-30976 GCA_964469935.1 uncultured Methanosarcinales archaeon | reverse complement strand
CCGAAAGAAACGCATTCGAGAATTTCTCTGCCCTGGCCATCACTGACGCAAACCCCGAAGAATTCTCAGTGGAAAAACTGATGAAGATGAAGCAGAAACACGAGCACCTGATAAGACCTCAAAAGTTCATTGAACCCACAGACAGGATGCTCGCTGGGCTGTTGAATAATCTAGATTGATATTCTTTAAAAACATCCGGAGGATTTCCGGCTCACCACCAAAAAAATCCGCCATCCGAAGTGAATCTCGAGATACCGTACTGGATGGCAAACGCAAGGACGAAGAGGACTGAGCAGACGTATATGTACCTCTCCCTTCGGTAGAACTCTGCATATTTCAAGTCCAGAAACTTGTCTTTCGGGAGCGTGAAGCTCCTGCGCCGTATCCTCTCAGCGATGACTGACCCGGGACCGTTCTTCATGCCCATGAACGATTTTGCGATATCCTTGTAGTAATCAGGATAGTTGGTCCTCAGGTAGTCTGCGAGCTCGCCCCTGAGGGTCTCGTAGCGGAGTGAATGATAGCTGAGAATCAGGGAAGATCCCAAATAAACGATCACGAGCATTGTCATAGGCTCCATATCCCAGCCTGAAGAAACGAACTTTAAAAACATTTCCAAAAAATATTTATAATCCTGATCCCACGTCCCTCACCATGCAACTCCTCCTCTTCATCCCGGGCCTTGCGGCAGTCGTTTTCGGCTCAATGTACAGCACGCATCCGAGGCTCTTCTCCAAAGACAAGAAGCATCTGCACCACGGGGACTCCATAAGGTTCCACATAAGCATACTGACCATCTTTGCAGGCATGTGGGCTGTTGTCATAAGCCTCTTCTGATTACCCGCCCAGCGATAACAATTATAAGTGCAAGCCCATACACCAGGCCAAAATGGAGACCATCGATTGGAAAGTGGAACAGAAGGATGACCTGATAAGATACTTGTCAGGCGATATTGAGATACTTCTAAGGCCCCGCATACAGGAAGGTCCGAGCCATTACCTCGCCTACGAGGTGGTCAGCCACCCGTTCAAGAAGCCCAGCAAGAAGATGAAAAATATCCTCACCTCGATCTGCCATGACCTTGACGAGAGGGAGTATTCCGGGAAGAACCCGAGGGTCACCATGGAAGGCAGGAAGATAAAGAGAATCGACCTTGCACTGGTGGCATGCTGGTACTCCAATGATGAGGTGCAATTCGTACAATCTAATGCATACGGTGATTGGAGCATATACTATGAAGATTTCCCGGATGAGGGGTCTCTGCAGGAGAGGGTCGGAAGGATGTTCGGCGAGACATAAAGTTCTGATTGAAAAGAACAGTCCACTGGCAGTCATCACCTCTGAAGAAAACCTGCTTTTCAAGAATATCAGGAGCTTCTACCTGCCCTGGGGCATGGTCAAGGGCGGCTGAACTCACTTCTCCGGATATATCTCAAGCCAGGCGGAAATATCCTGTTTTTCAGGCGGCAATATTTATAAAAAGCAACCAGGCCAACAGGAAAAGCTCTCAGGCAAAAGCACAAATTTTATATATAAGTGCATATCAATAAGATATAAATTTATATCAAAATGGTACAGATACATTCCCCAAACCTCAACACAGTGGTGATGGTTGAGGATACTCTCAGGGAAGCTGGAGAGCTTTTGACCCTTGCAGAGATAAAGAGGAGATTGCCGAGAAAGGTGATGCACCAGACCCTCCTGCAGATACTGGACTACCTGCAGATGAGCGGAAAGGTGATGATAGGCACAAAAGGCATCCTCTGGATCTTTGCACAAAGAAAAGAGCTTGAGAAGCTTGCCTCGAGAGGCATGGAATTATGAAGAGAAAGGTAAGGATTATCATTATAGATGATGCAAAAGCAGCCTATGGCAGGCTTAAAGACAAAAAGCAGCTCAAAAAATCGATTGAGAAGAAGATAAACCTGGTAAGGTCAGACCCTTTCTACGGAGACAATATCCCTAAGAGACTGATACCCGGGTATTACAATGTCCAGAACCTGTGGAGGGCAGAACTGAGCAGCTATCACAGGCTGCTCTACACAATCAGGGGAGACGATACTGAGATAATATGCTTCATCGTCGACATCCTTGACCATAAGAGATATGACAAAAGATTCGGCTACAGGAAGAAATGACGGATCACTTCTCAGCCTTCTCCAGATTCTTCTCCACCTGCTTCCAGTCAATCACATTGAAGAACGCGTCCACGTACTCTGCCCTCCTGTTCTGGTATTTCAGGTAGTAGGCATGCTCCCAGACGTCGATTCCCAAAACAGGGGTCTTTCCCATGGAAACAGGATTGTCCTGGTTCGGTGTCGCGACGATCTCAAGCTTACCATCGCTATAGACCAGCCATGCCCAGCCAGAGCCGAACACTGTCATGGCCTTGGCAGAGAACTCCTCAATGAACCTGTCGAAGCTTCCGAAAGCCTTCTCTATCTCGTCCAGTATCCTTCCGCCTATCTCAACATCCTTCTTGAGCAGGGGCCAGAAGAAGCTGTGATTCAGGTGCCCTCCGCCGTGGTTTCTCACAGCTGCCCTTATCTTCTCAGGCACGTGGCCTATGTCCCTTACAAGCTCCTTTACATCCTCTTTCTGCAAAGCAGGATATCCCTCGAGCGCGGCATTGAGCTTGTCGACGTAGCCCTGGTGGTGCTTGGTGTAGTGCACCTCCATTGTCTTTCTGTCTATGTAGGGCTCGAGCGCGTCGTACGCATAGCCCATTTTAGGCAATGTATGTTTCATCCTGATCACCTCAGGAAGCGATAAGCATAAGAAATAATAATATTTAATCTTGAAGTCTTAAACCATCCGCAGAATACAGCAGGCATGGTTTTTACCGAAACATTTATAAACCGACCCCGAACCCTATATATGCAAGAGCATAAAGACGAGAAAGCACTTGCTCAAATTACGGTTTGGACATTTCGCTTTTTCTGGAGTAGTGCTTATTAAGTACATGAGGTAAATAGAATGAACACATTTGATGACTTGAATTTAGATGATGGATTGCTAAGGACAATTCAGACACTGGGATTCCAGAATCCCACTGAGATACAGAGGCTCACAATCCCGCACGTCCTCAAAGGAAAGGACGTTATAGGAGAGTCGGCCACAGGCTCGGGCAAGACCCTTGCCTTCGGCTGCGGCATAATACAGAACACGAGCCAGGGCTCGGGCATCCAGTCCCTTGTCCTGACACCTACCAGGGAGCTCTGCGAGCAGGTAAAGGACGAATTGAGAAAACTTTCGTCAAAGAGGCTCAGGATAACCGCTGTCTACGGCGGGGTGTCGATAAACCCACAGATGGAGGCACTGCACAGCGCAGAGGTCGTCGTAGCGACCCCGGGCAGGCTCCTCGACCACATGGAGAGGGGCACAGTCAACCTGCAGAATGTCAAAATCCTGGTGCTCGACGAGGTCGACAGGATGCTCGACATGGGATTCATAGAGGATGTCGAGAGGATAATCTCGGCTGTCCCGCAGGACCGCCAGACCCTTTTCTTCTCAGCGACAGTCTCCCAGGAGATAAGGGACCTGTCGAGAAGGTTCACGCACGACGCGGAGTTCGTCTCTGTGATGAACCAGGTGGACCCGAGCAAGCTCCGCCAGGTCTACTACAATGTCCAGGGCAACATGAAGCTCTCGCTTCTTTTGCACCTGCTCCAGAAGGAGAGGTCAGGGCTTGCAATGGTCTTCTGCAACACGAGAAAGACAGTGGATTTCGTCGTGAGCAACCTCAAGAGGAACAGGGTAGACGCGATAGCCATCCACGGAGGCCTCACGCAGAACAAGAGGTCGAGGACCATGGACAAGTTCAGCGGGGCAAAAGCCACAGTGCTTGTCTGCACTGACGTGGCTTCCAGGGGGCTTCACATCGACAATGTCTCGCACGTCTACAACTACGAGATACCCAAGGACCCGAAGGACTATGTCCACAGGATAGGCAGGACCGCAAGGGCAGGCGAGGAAGGCATCGCAGTCAACCTGCTATCTGACTTCGACCATGACAATTTCAGGAGGCTCGAGCAGGAATACGACTTCAATATCGAGCTAATGAAAAAGCCGTACGTCGAGAGGATAATGGCAGTCAAGCAGGAGAGGCCCAGGCACAGGGGCAATTTCAGGCGGCAGAGGCGCTACTGACCAAAATATTTATATATTCTTTTTCCTGCAAGGGTCATATGCACCCGGGCAGGAGGTCTTTTATTCTTAAGTCACTGTCATTAGCCCTATCCACCATCCTGCTCCGCCAGTATGCCATAGCAGAAGATGAGGATACCATGACAGAGGCAGAATCGCTCGAGGATTCTGCAAGGGACAGGTCATCGGAATTCCTTCGCGAGCTTGCTGATCCCCAAAGTCTCGAGTCCCTTGCTCTAACTTATGACCTCAGGATGAGCTCGCATCATATTGTGGGGCTCAGGTCAAGGGCGGATGTCAGGCTTGAGAGGACATGCAGAGACACCTACACCACATCCCTCAGGGTCAGGCCGCCGGAAGGCGACGGCCTCGTAGACATGCTGGTCATGTTCGCATTCGGCAAGAGGACAAAAGAATACCGCGAGGTGCGAAAATCAGTCTCAAAGCTGTTTTCAGAAGAGATGCGTTTCGACGGCAGGTTCCATACAGACAGGTTCATCATGAAGCCTGACAGGGACATCAACCCGGAGATGCCTGAGCAGTACATATATTTCGACCGCGGTTCGGAAAAGATAAGCTCATGGACAAGCCATGCTCCTGACAGGAGATTTGTCAGGCCTTACAATGGCCAGGTCTGCGCGCTCACAGGATTCTGGAACTACGTCTTCTTCGGCCCGCCCAAAGGCGGGATGCAGATAGTGAACATTGCGAAGAGGAGGGGCGCAGAGGCGCCTTTTGCAGGCTTCACGTTCGAGGACATATATTTCAGGGAAGACGGCCAGTACACTGACCTGCTCTATTCAGGCGACGCGCTGCTCGACCTCATCTGCGGGAAGGTTGAGTACAAGCCCGGCAGGGACAGAGGAAAGAACCTACCTTATCTTGTAAAGGCAGGAGGCATTGTCAATAAAGACCAGCCGAAGCATGCAGGCAGGCCGGTGAGGAGCGCAAGGAACCTCAGGGCGTATCTCTCAGAAGTTAAGGCATAGGATATCAGTCGAACTTCATGCCGAAGCCAAGGCCTATCTCTCCAAGGACAGTCTTGCATCTGTTAAGGCTTCGCCTGGCGAAATTTTCTTTCCTGAGAATGTCACCTTCTGAGCACTTCACCAGGTCCCCGATAGTCTCGATACCCTCATCTTTGAAGAAATTCTGCACCCTCGTCCCGAAATCAAATTCAGTCACATGCCTTGACATCTTCTTGTTCTGCTCTTTTTGCTGCTCATTCTTATCGAACTGCTTCATGAGGATGAACAATTCCCTCATGTTCTGGTATATCGGTGTCCCCTCCATGGCCCTCTCAGTGGTCTCGAGGGTCTCCTGCAGCTCACCCACCCTCCTTTCAAGGTAATCTATCCTTCCCCGGAGAGATGCGATATATTCATTCATCTCATGCGGATGCATGAATCTCGACATTCCTTCAAGATCCGCGAGATACCTCAGCTTTATCAATGCCTGTGTCTTGATCTGGTTAATCCTCGTGTCAGTGACTTTTAGCTCGTCCACCAGGTCCCTGGTGCCCTTTTCAAGGATTTTCCCTCTTATGACCTTCTCATGTCTGGGTATCAGCTTCCTTATGATGCCTTCAAGCATCTCCTTGTCGACCAGCCCGGGCGGCATGTAATTCTTCTGGAACTCGCCCAATGCATATTTTTCTGCAAAGGCCCTGAAATTCCTGATAGTATACTCTCCCCTATGCCATTCTCTGAACTGGCTGTACAATCCGAACCTGTAATCAGTATCCGCATAGATCTCATGGAGCAGGCTCACGTATGGATCTGATTCGATTATCCTGTCAAGGGGAAATGCCTTCTCAGCTTTTCTTGCTTCCCTGCTGAGGACCTGCTCTTCAAATATCTTCTTTATCTCCCAGCCATAGGCGTCTGACAATGTCGCATCATGGAGTTCAGTGAAATACCTGTTTATGCCGTCGTCCTGCCTTCTGGCATATCCCTTGCGAGAGACATGGATGCCCTGCTCCCTTGCCTTCTTGTTGTTTATCTTGACCCACTCTGCACTGACACCAAGGACAGGAGAGATCTGATTATGCGTGAGGCCCATGTTGTACAGGTCCACAGCCATCCTTCTCTGCATCCCTGGCTCGTATTTCGGCATGATGCAGCAGGAAACATCTTCAGCATTTAAATTTTACTATGAAGCAGTGGTATCCTACCATGAAAAATTTTTTATCTTCAGTCGCATTACCCCTCCTCATGTGCGGAAGATACACCATAACCTTCACCATAGAGGAAGCCGAAAAGGCCTTCAATGCAGAGAAGGTCATAGAGGATTTTGCGCCGAACTACAATGCAGCGCCCACCCAGGACCTGCCTGTGATAGTGAAGATAAAGGGGAAGGTCATCCTCGACCTCTTCCGCTGGGGGCTGATCCCTCACTGGGCAAAGGATAAGGAGCTCTCATACAAGATGATAAACGCCCGCGCAGAGACTGTCGCAGAGAAGCCCTCGTACAAGGGCGCTTTCCTGAATCACCGCTGCCTTGTCCCTGCCTCCGGGTTCTTCGAGTGGGAGAGGACGGATGCAGGGAGGTTCCCGCATTACATCACGCTTAAGGACAGGAAGCTCTTCGCCTTTGCCGGAATATCTTCGGAATGGACAGGCCCTGATGGCGAGACCATAAACTCGTTCTCCATAGTCACCACAGGGGCCAATGCCCTCATGCAGAAGCTCCATGACAGGATGCCTGTGATACTCAGGAAGGAAGACGAGGAAGCATGGCTCGACAACGAGGTGACTGACATAGACAGGCTCAAGGCCCTGATGGTGCCTTACGACACTGAAGAGATGCAGGAGCACGCGGTATCGTCTAGGGTCAATTCTCCGAAGAACAATGCCAAAGACTTGTTAGAACCGCTGCAAAAATCTGATCAGGCACTGGACAGGTGGGTGTGAAAAAAGAAGAAATTAGGTCAATATTTTCTTTGCAGGAAATCTACTTGGTCGGATCATCAACTCTTCCCATGAACAGGATGTTTCCGGTCTCCCTCTGCTGTATTATGAATATGAATGGGTGGTCCGCTATAAAATCTATGTAATGCGGCACAGCAGCTCCGATCCCCCCTAACAGGGATGTTGTCGCTGTTGCCTCAGTCCCTTTTTCATCGACGGCAACATAGGCTTTGTGTAAGATATTATCGATGTAAAGATTCTCTGTCCCGTCCATTCCTGAGAAATCTGCGCCAGGCCAGGTGAATGGCAGGCCCATCCCCATGCTTTTCAGATAATCATTCAATGAATAAGATGTCTCAAATGTATATTTAGGCATGTGGAGATTGACTGTTCTCGGTCTCATCTCGCTTCTCCATTCCTGGAGTTTTTCTGCGCTCAACATTGATTCCAGATGATTTGCAATCCCAGTTCTTGGAAGCAGTACCAGCATTGATATCTTATCTCCCAGATAAGGCAATTCAAGCACCTGCACCCCGTCAGACTCAGCATAATTGAAACGAAGATCATCATCTGTAAGCCTCATCATCGGCACTATTATCTTTTCGCCTGATTCCATGGTGAAATTTTCTGGTTCTGTATTTTCCTCATTGAACGGATGTTTCCATTCTCCTTTAAAATAGATGGCATCGGTAAGGACTGCGCGCGTGGATTCAGTGAACATGCCCGGAAAAACAATGTCTTTTATCTTGTTGCCTGTGTTTCTTGAAACCCAATTACTGATATAAGAGCTTGAACCGCCTGGGTCATTGGCAAAATCAAGGTTCTTGATCTCGCCTAGATAATATCTGCTTATGGTATCCTTATAATCTTTCAGGAAAGGATAATCCTCCTGCAGCCATATCGCATTGGCTGTATGAAGCTTGTATTTACCGCTGGCCTTGTTTATCATGTTCAGCACCTTAGCATAAGATGCTCTTCTTGTCATTTCATCCTCGGGGAAATGGAAGACACCTTGAATCTCCCTGGCTGTCTCCCCGCGAGCCCCTTCATAAGCCATGGCTACAACGGTCGAGATGCTCCATGGAGAGAAAAAGATGTTCTCATTTGTTTCATTGCTTATTACACCATAAAGCTCGATGGCAAACTGATTGTTCGCATTTACTACTTCATTGACCCCCTGGATTGTCGCGCCGCTGTCATCCGCAGTCGGGATAAGGATATCTCCCCAGCCGAGATTGAAGTATCCGTATGCGGCAATGCATAAGATGATTATGACGCACAATATGATAATTTTTTTTGCATCCCATTCAGTCGTGAAAATCTTCTTCCCCAGATATGATAAGATGCAGGCAAGCAGATATATCCAAAAAATCGTAATAAACAGAAGAGGAAGAAAAAAAATCGATGTAAAACCGATTAACGAGGTTAACTGAAGAGGAAGGCCTATTATCTTCAATATTTCAAATCCTTTTGGGATAGGAATCCCTATGAAGAACATCAAGAAGATCAGGCCGATGGCAAAGATGATGATGAATAATGTCAGGAGATATTTTTTCTTGTCGGGCTTAATAAATTCCTTCAGCATGAGATTTATCTGCTCAATATATTATATAAATGTATTGAAAAACCTCTGATTGGCTTGAGGCCATAAGTTATGCAGCCGCTATATCTATTTTGATTCTAGGGTCAATTCTCCGAAGAACAATGCCAAAGACTTGTTAGAACCGCTGCAAAAATCTAATCAGGCACTGGACAGGTGGGTGTGAGGCTTATAAACCGACCCTGTTTCTGGAATCCATACAATCAAGCAGTGCAGACTACAGAACTACCTGGAGCCGAGGCTCTCGTACAACAGCGGAAAGAACCTGAGCATCTACGCATGGAGAAAGAAGGTCCTTGAAAGGGACAGAAACAGGTGCAAAAACTGCAGCGGTAAAATCAGGGACAGGTACAGGAGAAAGGAATTCCCGCTCGAGGCCCATCACGTGATACCGAGGAGGCACGGGGGCAGGAACACGCTAAGAAACGGCGTGACACTCTGCAGGTTCTGCCACAATTATTTCGACTGGATGTACACTACAGAAGGCCTCGACTATCATGAGATAAGGAAGTCGAGGCCCGGACAGGACATACTCAAAGACATAGAGGGCCTCATGAAGAGGAGGTTTTACAGGTTTTTGTCCAGGGTGATATCGTATGGAGAAGATGACGGCTGAGAAAGGGAGGATGGTGCTTGTCAAAGGCACCTATAGTGAGGTCCGGGACAGGATGGCAGGGCTCTCTCTTGAGCTCTCCAGGTCATGCGAAAAGATCCTTTTCATCGACACCATGAACAGCATGGACCCGCATCATCCTGTATACAGGGTGCCTGACCAGGAGAGCCTCTTCAAAAGGATCTACTGCGCAAGGACGCCAAAGCCATATGACCTTCTCGCAAGGCTCAGGACTGCGAAATATTTCATTAGGAGGAACAGGATAGGGGCGATTCTCATCAACTCCCTCACACTTCTGTTCGAGGATTCGGACGAGGACGAGGTCAACCCTGTGCTCAGGCAGATACTCGCAGAGCTGAAAGAACTGACAGAGGAGAACAGCCTGTATGTGATAATCGGAAGCCCAAAAGCCAGGGGCATTGTCCAGGCGCGCCAGGCAGAAGCTACCATGAAAGCAGCAGGCGTGGTCTAGATGGGGCACACAGTCCCTCCCATGCGCCAGGTGGTCTATTCAAAGATAGCTGAACTGAAGAAGCTATGCAAAGGCCTCAGGGAGCCTGACAGGACAGCTGCAGAGAGCCTGCTCCTGCACGTCTACCAGAACATATCGGCGATAAGCTATGCGAACCCCATGCCGAATGATGTAGAGGACAGCATGCTCTTCACCATGCTGATACAGGAGAAGCTTGCGCAGGCATCCATGATAGACGATCTCACGCTCCTGGTATTCTCGGTCATGGTGCGATACAGGGTGAACAGGGAGAGGTATGCTGATGAAGGCGACATTCATAGACTGCTGGAAGCAGGGAGATGACATCATCCTCTGGATGAAAAAAGGGGAGAGCGACATCATGCTGGCTGATGCCTTTGTGCCGAAGATATACATCCGGCACAGGGACCTCAAAGGCATGAGGAATCTTCTCGCAGGCCGCGGCATAGCATCGCGCTTCGAGAAGAAAAACAGCTTCTACGCAAGGGATGTCTGGGTGCTCGCAATACCTGTGGCCAGGCTCTCGGAGTACGAGATGACTGTCAGGAGGATCGAGAGGATAACAGGCTACAGTGCAGAGATATACAATGCAGACCTAAAGCCAGAGGAATACTACATGTTCGAGAAGGGCATCTTCCCGCTTGCAGAGGTCGAGGTGGAGCACAAGGCCGGAAGAATTCTATCCATTATTTCTGTCGACGACATAGACAAGATAGTTTACCCCATGCCGAAATTCAGGGTATGCTCGCTTGCAGTGAAGACAGGGCAGAACCTCTTCAAGGGCATGGCAACCCGCCTTCTCGGCCTGCGCATGAACAATGAGCTGCTCGAGGGGAGCGAAGAAGAGATGCTGAGGGGATTCAAGCAGATGTTCGTGCGGCTCGACCCTGACGTGGTCTGGGCAGAGAACGGCAACCTGGTCCTGCCCTACCTCTCGTCAAAATTCAGGGAATACGGCATCCAGTTCAATTTCAGCAGGTTCGGCGAGGACGACATGGCATTCCGCCAGGGCGAGCATTACTTCACGTACTCCAGGGTCGTCTACAGGACGCATTCAATATTCCTCAAGGGCAGGCTGCATTTCGACAGGCGCAGCTTCTTTGCAGACGACACAGGGCTTCACGGCATACTCGACGGGGCGAGGGTCTGCCGCCAGAGGATACAGAGGACTGAGATGCGCTCTGCAGGCGCGGCAGTGACCAACCTCCTCATGTACACTGCGCACAGCATGGGATTTCTCCTGCCCTACAAGACAGGGATAATCGAGCGCTTCAAGACCATGAAGGAGCTCTATGACGCTGACAGGGGCTCTGTGATATTCGAGCCGAGGACAGGGTTCCATCCTGATGTCGCTGAGTTCGACTACGTCTCCCTCTATCCAAACATCATGAACAGGCACAACCTCAGCCCCGAGACCCTCTACTGCAGATGCTGCAGGGACAACAGGGTGCCGGGCCTGCCGTACAACTACTGCAAGAAGAACCGTGGCGTCGTCGCGATCGTCGCTGAGAGGCTCGTGAAGAGGAGGATAGCGCTCAAGGCCATGCCCACGCCCCAGAACAAGGAGAAGGTGGACTACCTCAAGTGGCTTCTCGTGACAATGTTCGGGTACCAGGCTTTCAAGAACAGGAAGATAGGGACGATTGAGAACCACGAGTCCATCCAGAGCTACGCCAGGGAGACCCTGATGAGCTCTGCAAGGGTCGCGGAGAGAGCAGGATGGGAAGTGGTGCACGGCATAATCGACTCTGTATACGTGAAAAAAGAGGGGCATGATGAAAGGGACGCAGAGAGGCTCGGAAAGGAGCTCTGCAACGAGACAGGGCTTGAGATAGCGCATGACGGAGACTACAGGTGGATGGTTTTTCTCCCTTCAGTTCTCGAGAGGAACATACCCGTGCCCACGAGGTTCTACGGCGTGACAACGGACGGCAAGCCCAAGGCAAGGGGCATAGAGCTCAGGAGAAAGGACTCGCCGGAGGTGGTCAAGAGCATGCAGAGGGAGGTCATAGAGTGCCTCTCTCCTGCAGGGGACGAGGAGCATTTCCGGGAGCTGTTCCCGAAGGTCTTTCGGATACTGCGCAACCATGCAGGGGCGCTCTCCCATGCATCGCCAGAGGAACTGAGGATAAAGAGGACGCTGTCGAAGACTGAGTATAAGGGCGGCATCGCGCAGAAGGCGGTGATCAGGCAGATGAGGAGGGAGGGTTTCGACATCAGGCCCGGCCAGTCGATATCATATATAATCAGGGACGCGAAAAACAGGACCCCGTACAGGAGGTACTCGAGCATAGCGGGATTCGACGGCACAGTCGACACGCAGAAGTACGGGGAGCTCATGGCAAGGGCTGTATTCGGCATGCTGCAGCCCTTCGGCGTGACAATGGCGCAGGCAGAGGAGGGCACGATGCACGGCAGGCAGTCTAAGGTCTGGGAGTTCGAGCCATTGAAGAAGGCTGCGGGTCAGAACGGAAATGCATTTAAACACAGGTGAGCGACTGTCCATAAGATGAAGAGGAAAATAATCGAGATCAAGGCGCGCTCGAAAGAGCACGGGAAGGTCAGGGATATGTTGAAAAGAGAGGACGCCGAATTCAGGGGGACGGACCATCAGGTCGACACGTATTTCAAGGTCGGTTCAGGGAGGCTGAAGCTCAGGGAAGGAGATATCGAGAATCATCTTATCTATTATGCACGGGAAGACAAAAGAGGGCCGAAGCAGTCGGATGTGATGCTGACTGGGACAGAGCCAGGCTCGTCGCTCAGGGAGATGCTGGCAAAGGCGCTCGGCATCCTTGTTGTCGTCGACAAGAAGAGGGAGATATACTTCATGGGCAATGTCAAGTTCCACCTGGACACAGTGGAAGGGCTGGGGGAATTCGTCGAGATAGAGGCAATCGACGATAAAGGTGATATAGGCAGGGAGAAGCTGCTTGCACAGTGCAGCAAATACATGAAGAAATTCGGGATTGATGAGAAAGACCTGGTCTCTGGTTCTTACAGCGACATGCTGATGGAGAAGGCATGATGTCTTATTGACGCAAGTACATTTCTGCACAGCTTTGAAAACTTTTAAATATCCCGGGAATGATAAGAGGAAAATGGACCCTGGATTAAGGATTGATCTGATGGTTGCTCTTGCAATCTTGTTTATCGCATCGGTAATCTACCAGCATTGGAATCATAGGAAGCTCTTCTATCAATTGAAAAAAAGACATCCTGGTAAATACAGGGAATACAACCCATTCGACTATGGCTATTGGCAATTCTCGTTCTTCGATGCAAATCGTATCAAATTCGGTTTTGAGGCAATATTCTCTGACAGGCTGAGTCTGGACAAAGAGATGGAGAGAATTATTGGTCTGAACAGGATATTGTTCATAACCTCTTCATGTGCTATTCTGCTGTTCATCCTTGTAAGATATATTGGGTAGAGCGCTGCGGCATTGGCAGAAAGGGCCTGTCACTGGCTTGTACAGCGAGATGTTATCAAAAGATAAGCTTAACCCTTGAAATCCATGACCCTCCCGTCAAAATCCTCTTTCATGAGGAGCGTCACCCTGCTCCTCTTGTGCTCATCGATTAATTTGTAGTCTGTGTGCTTCAGTATTTCCTCAGTGAACGCCCTTATGTCTTCATGCCTTGGCATGTTCTCCTTGTTCATCCTGTCCTTTGAGCATCCCACGAACATGTAGGCCTTGACCTCGACAAAATGCGGTTGATATCTGTTGATTATCCCTGCCCACTCTTCAGGATGCACCATGTTGATGCCTTTCATCATGGTGAATCGCATGCATGTCCTTGTCTTATTGTTGAGCTCCGGAATCAGCGAAAGCGATTCATTGAGCCTCTTCCAGCCGTCGGCAAGGAGGGGCTGGTCGATCTTTTTGAACAGCTCCTCGTCCGGCGCATCCACAGAGAAATAGAGCTGTGTCGGGGGCTCAAGGTCCCTTATCACGCCCGGCTCCATGGCATTGGTCACGACGAATGTCGAATATCCCCTGCTGTGAAGCTCCCTTATCAGCCCGCTCAGCCCCGGATACAATGTGGGCTCGCCTGTGAGGGATATAGCGAAATGCAGGGGCTGCATCGACTCTTCCAGCTTCTTCATGTCAGCCTTCTCGTTTCCGCCGAAGCCTGTGAGGAGCTCCTTCTGGCCCTCGATGCATTTGTCGATGACATCGGCAGGGCTGTCGAAATCTTCCATCTCAGTGCCTTCCGAGTACTCGAGCGGCCTCCAGCAGAATATGCACCTGTTATGGCAGAAGCCCACGCTCGGGCTCATCTGCACGCACCTGTGGCTGTTTATGCCGTAGAACTTCTGCTTGTAGCAGACACCCTCGTCCCTAATGCTCTTCTTTGTCCATGAGCATATCTTGACAGCCGTGTGCTTCCCTGCGAAGCGGTACTGCTGCTTCTCGAGAAGCGCCCTTGTCTTCTTGTCCATGGGATGTCAGGACTTGCCTGTTTTTTATAAAGGTTTTTAAGCTGCCCGGGCAGGATCGCAGACTGCTCAAGCTGGATCTTGTATGTGGGAAAATCCACCTTGAAAGATTAAAGGTCATGTTTATATAAGCTGGAGGCATATGATGTCTTCAAGAACAATCGAAGGTGGTAATTATGGATGATAGCATGACATGCAATGACCTGTGCTTCCTCAAGACAAAGAAGAAGAACGATCTTGATATAGAGGAGCAGATCTTTGTCAATGACTGCGACTGCTGAACTTTTTCTTTTTTTTATCAAACGCCGGTTCAAGATACAGAGTCGAAGATGACAGCCATGCAGGGACCGCTCAGATGTCTTTTATCCATAATTTAACAACCTGCATAAAAATATTTATAAACTGAATGGCATTACATATTGCGGGGGTGATAGAAATGCCGGATGTTACAGTATACAGCACGCCAGTGTGCCCGTTCTGCAAGAAGGCCAAGGATTTCCTCAGGCAGCACAATATCGAGTTTGAGGATTTCGATGTCAGCTCTGACCATGAGAAGCAGCATGAGATGATAGAGAAATCAGGCCAGATGGGAGTGCCTGTCCTTGACATAGACGGACAGATAATAGTCGGGTTCGACGTCGGAAAGATAAGGTCGGCGCTTGGCCTGAGCGCTTGATCTGCAGGTTTCTATTGCCTGCAATCGCATGGCACAGGAGGAGAGGATGAAAAGAGCAGACGAGATAGGCTTCATCGGCCTTGGCAGGATGGGCGCAAACATGGTCGCAAGGATGCTCGGGTCAGGAGGCCTGAGGGTGGCCGTGTGGAACCGTTCCCCTGGGCCAGTTGAGGAGGCCAAAAAAAAAGGTGCAATAGCCGCAGGCTCGATAAAGGAGCTTGCAGGCATGCTCAAGTCAGAGAGGAGGGTAATATGGATGATGCTTCCCTCAGGCGATGTCACTGAGAACGCTTTTAAGGAGGTCCTGGGCCTGCTCAAGGAAGGGGATGTCATAATCGACGGGGCGAACTCGAATTTCCATGACACCCTGAGGCGGCATGAGCAGGCTGCAAAAAAGGGCGTGGGCATGCTCGACGTCGGGGTCAGCGGCGGGATAATAGCTGCAGAGAGGGGCTATCCCATGATGATCGGAGGAAAGCAGGAGGTGTATGACTTCTGCCTGCCTGTGTTCGAGAGCTTCGGAATCGATGAAGGCTACGGTCTTGTCGGAGGTCCTGGTTCCGGGCATTATGTCAAGATGGTGCACAATGCCGTCGAATACGGCATGATGCAGTCCATCTCAGAGGGATTCGACCTTCTCGAGAACGGCCGGATGAAGGGGCTTGACCTGGGGAAGATAGCAGGCATATGGAACCACGGGACTATTGTCAGCTCCTTTCTCATGGAGATGGTGGAGAAAGCGCTGAAAAAGAGCCCGGATCTTGGCGGACTGAAGCCGTATGTCGACGACAGCGGTGAAGGGAGGTGGGGCGCGATAGAGGCGATGGAGCATTCAGTTCCCTTTGCTGCAAACACATACGCCCTTCATGCCAGGTACATATCGAGGGATGCTGACTCCCTAGCGTTCAGGATGCTTGCAGCGATGAGGAATGAGTTCGGCGGCCACGAAGTGAAAAAGAAGGATGATGAATAGCAGTTGATTTGCGTATGCAGGAGGCGGGGATATATTGGCAACAGTGATCAGAGGTGCAAGAAACGAGCTTGAGAAGAAGGCAGCAGAACTCATTAGGGATTCTGTATTCAGGGTGCTTAGGTCGAAGAAGTGCGCAATCCTTGCAGTCCCGGGAGGAAGGAGCGTATCAGGGATATTCAGGCATCTCATGAAGGACAGGTTCATGCCGTGGGACGATGTCCATCTGTTCATGGTGGACGAGAGGCTCGTCCCAGTGACGCATGAAAAGAGCAACTTCAGGCTTGCAAAAGAAACGTTCCTCCAGTATCTTGTCGACGAGGGCCGTCTGCCGAAGGAGAACCTGCACCCGTTTGTCATGGACAATTTCAAGTCGGATTTCGGGGCTGAAAAGTATGCTGAAGAGCTGAAGGGATGCGGCGGTGTTTATGATATCGTGCTCCTGAGCTCGGGTGAGGACGGGCACGTGGGCGCCCTCTATCCAGACCATCATTCAGTAAGGGATGAATCAGAGTTTTTCATCGTGATGCACGACTCGCCGAAGCCGCCGAAGGACAGGATGAGCATGTCAAGGAGTCTTCTCCTGAGGGCCGAAACCGCGCTCCTGCTCTTCTTCGGGGAGGCCAAGAGGGAGGCGTTCGAGAAGTTCGGCAGGGATGCGGACGATTACGAGGCATGCCCCGCAAGGCTTGTCCACAAAATCAAGAACGGATACGTCTTTTCAGATACTGAGGGTGGTTCATGATGAACAGGAAGGCCGGGCCCATGATGCTCGTGATATTCGGAGCCACAGGCGATCTCACGAAAAGGATGCTCATGCCTGCTCTCTTCAGGCTGTATTCGAAAGGCGAGCTGCATGACAGGAATCCCATAGTCTGCGTGGGAAGGAAAAGGCTGTCCAGACAGCAGTACATAGGATCCCTTGAGATGAAGAGGTTCATCCCGGAAACCGACAACAGCATGCTGAAGGGATTCAGGGAGATTATAAGGTACATCGAGATCGACTTCGACAGAAACCCGTCTGCTTTTTCAAAGGAGCTTGAAAAGCTGGACTTGAGATACGGCCCGAACTCAGGGATAATATTCTACCTTGCGACCCCCTCATCATTGTTCGAGAAGATAACCGACCTGATTAAGAAGAGCGGGATCCTCGAGGGAAAAGGATTTCGGAGAGTGGCCTATGAGAAGCCCTTCGGATATGACCTCAAGAGCGCAAGGAGGATAAACAGGTGCATAAAGAGCGTTTTCGACGAGGGGCAGATATACAGGATAGACCATTTCCTCGGAAAGGATCTCGTGCAGAACATCTTGGTCTCGAGATTCGCAAACACCCTGCTTCATGATGTATGGAACAGGAAGTTCATCGATCATGTCCAGATAACCGTCTCTGAAAAGCCCGGGATCGAGAAGCGGGGTGCTTATTACGACAGGGCAGGCGTGTTCCGAGACATTGTCCAGAACCACATGCTGCAGCTGTTTGCACTGACAGCGATGGAGCCTCCGAGATCCCTCGACATAAGGGACATAAGGAAGGAGAAAGTGAGGCTTCTATCTTCGATAGGCATAGCAAAGCCCGAGGACGTGGTTGTTGGCCAGTATGCCTCAGGCATTGTCAACGGCAGGGGAACAGCACCCTACAGGAAAGAGGTGGATGTCCCGGCAAGGTCCATGACACCCACTTTTGCTGCTGTGCGGCTCATGGTCAACAACAGGAGGTGGAAGGGTGTACCTTTCTATCTGAGGACCGGCAAGAGGCTTGCGATCACGGAGTCAAGGGTCGATGTGATCCTCAAGGACATTTCCTGCAGCCTTTTCTGCAGGGACGGCCAGATGCAGAAGCCAAATGTGCTCAGCTTCAGGATAAAGCCGGATGAAGGGATGACAATAACGCTCAACCAGAAGATACCCGGCCCTGCGCTCGACATCGCAAAGGTGAATTTGGACTACTGCCATGACTGCGTATTCGGGGGGCCGTCTCCTCTTGCGTATGAACTTCTGCTCCAGCAGATAAAGGCCGGCGACATGACGCTTTTCACAGGCTGGGAGGAAGTGTTTGAGAGCTGGAAGACGATAGACAGGATAATCAAGATATCGACCAAGCTTAGGCTTCACAGGTACAGGCCTGGCAGCATGGGGCCGAAAGAGTCTTACGAGCTGCTGTCAAAAGACAGCAGGGAATGGATAAAGCTTATATAGGATGAGGTGATGTAGTATCTACCGGGGTGCTGATAAAAGATGGTGCTGAACAGTATTTCATATTATCCGATATTCGGCCTGCCGCTCATAGCGTATCTCGGAATGGTGACGCTTTTAATGCTGCTCCTCACGATGTCCGTGTCAATATCGTACCTGAGAGGATGGAAGTGGCTGGGATTCAAGTGGCACCCGAGGCTTGCGTTCATAACGCTAGGGCTTGCCATCATCCACGGCACTCTGGCCGTGCTCATATATTTTTGAAGTCAACCACATAAAGGAGGGGATAGGATGACAAAGACAGAAGACAACCTGAAGGCTGCATTTGCCGGCGAGAGCCAGGCAAGGAACAAGTACGACTATTTCGCAAAGGTCGCAAGAAAAGAAGGATATCTCTACATTGCGAACATATTTGAAGAGACCGCACTAAACGAGATGCAGCATGCCAAGGACGAGTTCAAGCTCCTCAAGGGCATAGGCGATACCAAGGCGAACCTCAAGGCTGCAATCGAGGGCGAGCACTACGAGAACTCAGAGATGTACCCGACATTCGCAAAAGAGGCTGACGAGGAGGGCAATGCCGAGGCTGCGGCGCTCTTTCGGCAGATCTCCAAGGTCGAGGTCGAGCACGAGAAGAGATACACGAAGCTTCTTGAGATGGTCGAGAAGGGGACTGTCTACAAGAGGGAGGGGCCCATCAGGTGGAAATGCTCGAAGTGCGGCTACATCCATGAGGGCACGGAACCGCCTGAGAAATGCCCTTCGTGCAAGCATGCAAAGGAGTACTATGAGCCGGAGTGCATGTGCTTCGACGACGACTGCGCATGCTGCAATTGAAATCCGGAACAGGGGGTGAGTTGCGATGGATAAAAAGAAAAATACTTCCAGGGAATGCTTCACGTTTTCCGGAAAGACCGTCTGCCAGGTATGCGGATGCCAGGACGGGAAATGCGAATGCACTCATGAGTACATTGATTAGGAGGTGGGATTAATGACTGAGAAGAACGGAATCTATAAATGCAACATCTGCGGCAATATTGTCGAACTCATAGTCAGCGGAGACGGTGATCTTGTCTGCTGCGGCGAGCCGATGGAGCTCCTTGAAGAAAACAAGGTCGATGCCGCGCTCGAGAAGCACGTGCCTGTGGTCGAGATAGACGGAAATAACGTGAAGGTGACAGTGGGCTCTGTCGAGCACCCGATGGAGACGTCCCATTATATCCAATGGATCGAGCTTCTCGACAAGGACGGAATCGTCGCGTTCAGGGAGCTTAAGCCCGGGGACAGGCCGGAAGCGGTTTTCTGCGTCAAGAAGACAGAGGGGCTATATGCGAGAGAGCACTGCAACCTGCACGGGCTGTGGAAGTCATAGATTTCCCTTTTTTTATTTTAATCTTTCCTGAGTTTCAGATACAGCTTATGCGACAGGTGAAGGACTGCGATTATGATGACCCCATAGATGAAAAAGTCAGCGAATATGAATGTTTTCGGAGGGGAATTGAGAATCGTCCCTATCGCAAGAAGCAGGATAAGGAGCGCAATCCTTTCCTCGATAGCCCATCTTAAAATCCTTTTCATGGGATATTTCTGGTCATATGGATATATAAAATTATCGTATCAGGAATAAGATAGGACTGATAATGAAAAAAATGGGGCTGCGGAGATTTGAACTCCGGTTAGAAGCTGTCCGTTTCATGGACGGGGACCTTGCGTCCCCTGCTCGACGAACCCCGAGCTCCAGTGATAACCAAACTACACTACAGCCCCAAAAAGTTGTTTTTTTACTTAAGTTTCGTTAATAGATTCTTGACGAAATCGACGTATTTCATCTGTCCTTCAATCATCTTTATGTTCTGATACCTGAACTTCTCGGTCTTCTCGACCTCTTCAAGGTGCTTCTTGAGTGCGGTTATTATTACTTTCTTCTCATCTTTTGTGAGTTCCATTTTATTTAGAAAAACCAGTAGTCCAATAAAAAGCTTTCGACTTTGGATGAGAATTTATAAAATGGGGCTGGGAGGATTTGAACCCCCGACCTCGCGGCCCCGAACCGCGAATCATACCAAGCTAGACTACAGCCCCTCATTGGATAGCCTCTCATATGGATTTTGTAGGTGATTTTTAAATTTAACTGAACCGGAAAAATTTATATATCCCTCCGCATACTGTCATTGCATGAACAAGATATTGCTTGCACTCATACTTCTATGGTCAGTGTTCTGGCTGGGGTATGCGATAAACATATACAACAACGAGGAGTTCTACATCAAGCGGAACAAGAAATGCACAAAAGCAGATAGGCCCATACTGTTCCATGCAGAAGTCATCGTCTCCGTATTCTGGTCTCTGTCCGGCTACGTGATGCTGTTCATATTCCTTCAGAATAACATCTAGACAATGCCGAATCTCTCTAACGCATCCTTCAGCTCCTGGTGGGTCTTCATGTATCTTTTCAGAGGGATGCCTCTCATGACGCCTTCTGTCGCCTGCCTGATAGCCATGGCACCGTAGCGCGTGCCCTTAGGGTGCCAGTGGCATCCCCCTCCGAACTGCATCACGATGTTTCTGCCCATGGCCTTCATCAGTTTAGGGACAGAGCCTGGATGAAGCCCGCCGGATGCGACAGCAAGAGTCGGCTTGATCCTGTGCCACTTCTGCTCAAGAATATGCCCCCCTTCTTTTATGAAACTGTCCTCAATCTCATCCTCGATCTCCAGGGTGTCAAGCTTGGATTCAGCCATCTTTCCGACGTAGGCGGTCCCGATGTGCAGCTGGTCGACGCCGATGAGCCTGGCGCATTTGGCGATGGAAAGCATGGTTATCCCGTGCCTGTGATACCTGGTGAATGCCGCGTGGCCTGCGCGATGTGCGTGGATCACCTGACCGACATTGTTTCTGACTGTCTGGAGGCCCGCAAATCCTGCCGTGAGTATGTCGACCATGACAAACTCCCCGCCGCATTTTTTAACGTGTTTTGCCCGCCTGAGCATCTCGAGGCTTTCGGCAGTGATGTTCGGCATGTATATCTTCTTCTCCCCTGTCTCCTTCTCTGCCCTGTCCCTGAGCTTCAGGGTCTCAGTTATCCTCTTGTTGAACTTATTGAATGACATGCTTGAGAGGTTCTCGTCATCCTTGACAATGTCAAGACCTCCCATCCATGCCTCGTAGGCCACCCTGGCATGGCCTTTCTCGTCGAGTCCCACCTTGGGCTTGACTATTGTCCCAATCAGCGGCCGCCTCCTAATCCTTGTGAGCTTCCTTATGCCTGCGATGCCGTGGCGCGGGCCTTTGAATGAATCGACGAGCTTTTTCGGGAAACTGATGTCGAGCAGCCTGATGTTGGCCACGTCCTTCATGCCGAAAAGGTTCCCTGCGATGCTCGAGAGGATCTGGGGCATGTTGCCCGGCTCGAAGAGCTCCTGGTCATAGGCGATCTTGACTGTGCCCCTTCTCCTGTCGATATGATAAATCGACGGCCGGAGCTTCTTTGCTATCTTCTTGTCGAGAGTGGATATGTCGGTCCAAGTCCCTATGGAGCTTTCTGCAGCCGCGTGATTTGCAGCCTTCTCGAAGCCTAGCCCCCTGCGAGGCTCCAGGTAGTATTCCGCGACAAGGTCGTTTTTCGTCGGCTTGTATCCTGTGTCAGTGTAGGTCTTGATTTCCATGTTCGTGGATATTTATTGCCGTCCTTGTATATATTATTTGTGGAAAATTACGTCTAAAGGATAGATTTAAATACTAGTTATCCATCATCGATTCAAGTAGTTGGGGGTATGTATGGAATCAAAGACCGTAAAAGAAGAGTATGCAATCGTCCTTGATTTTCTGCCGAACGGCTATCCGTTCGACAAGAGGCCGATTCACAAGAAGACTTCTGTAGCCCAAGCAATAGGTGTCAACCATTTCAATCTCCTTGAGCTTGTCCCGAAAAAAGACATATTCCTGCAGCCGTACGACACAATCTACATAGGCGATGGCAAGAGGGACAAGATACACCACATAACAGGGAGGCTAACCCTGGAAAAGCTCACGGGAACCGCGAGGAGCGAGCTCAATTTTGTCATAAATGAGATAATAGACAAGAACGAGAAGCTGTTCGTGGATTTCTTCAACGAGGCAAGGCCGCTATCGACAAGGATGCACCAGCTCGAGCTTTTGCCGGGCGTGGGAAAGAAGCACATGTGGCAGATAATCGAGGAGAGGAGGGTAGAGCCCTTCAAGAGCTTCGAAGACATCAAGAAGAGGGTGAAGCTCCTCCCTGACCCTAAGAAGACCATCGTCAGAAGGATAATGTCAGAGCTCCAGGGAAAGGAGAAGTACAACCTATTCATAGAGCGTTAGCCAGAGCATGAGCCTGCGGTGCAGTCGACAGGGCATGATTCTATCAGTATGTTCTCGTTTGCGTAAGTGCAGTGGGAGCTAGCAGTTCCCGGGGAAATGCACGTGAAGTTGATGTAGTCCCTGTAGACGTCGCCACCCTGGCAGTATTTGCCCCCGACAAACATGCTCGTCCCGCAGTCCTCGTCGCTGTAGCAGCTGATGTCTGATTTCCTGCAGCTGCCGTCAGTGTCGCAGGTCTGGTACTCAGGGCAGCCGCAGTCATCGGACGTGCCGGCTATGTGGTCGGGGCCGTAGCACATGTACTTAAGCATGCCCGAATAGCAGAACTTCGGCAGGTTCACCGAGCATTCTCCATACATAGTACCGTCAGAGCACCTGGGGATGGCCTCATCGCTTATCGCGTTGGCTTTTGCAAGAATGGTCGATATGGGCAGCCCTGACTCGTTCCCGATTACCTGTGAGCAGTTCTCTGACTCGAAATCATCGCCAAGGTATACTGTGAGGATGTCCTTGAGCTCATAGAGCGTCAGCCGGCTGCTTGCAGGGTTCTGGAGGTAATTGAACAGGCTCTTCTTAATCTGGTGGGTGAATACGTCGCCCGAGGGGCATGCGGCTGCCGTGCCTATCGATAAAAGGACCAATATTATCAGCAGCTTTTTCATCGCCTATTCTCCACCCATCCCAGCTGTCACCAGGTAATTGCCGAAGCAAAAGTCGCTAGATGTGTAATCAGCCGGGTCGTTTGGGAGGTGCCATGAGATGCCTGAGGAATCATAGAGCGTGGCATTGTATTCCCATGTCCCGCCAGCATTGTTCCGAGACCAGCTTATGACGGGACAGCTTGTCGTGCATCCGGCATGCTTGAGGTCAAAATTATAATGGCCCGTCTTTACCCCGTTGTGGTATTCGTATATGGTGACGCTTGTGAAATTATATGTGAAGGTAGGTGCGCCGGACAATTCCGGTGTCGTGTTGATCTCCAGGTTGACGTAATAACCTGAACCGCCGGCTGTCTTGAAGAACCTGTAGGCAGGGGTTGACAGCGGATAGCATTTATCACAAGCCGTGCTGCCACCGCCGGTGACGCACTTCTCTGTTGAAGGATTGCATGTCCTGTAGCTGTAGTCATAGGAAGTTCCTGTCCCCTGTTTGCAGTAGGAACCAACTGTTCCCGGGTTCTTGCAGATGCTGTTGTTGTATATTGCCTTAATCTGGGAGCTGCTGTAGCAGTAGTATTCTCCTGTGTATGCTTTCGGGCAGTCTGAATCGCTATTGCATATGACGCAGTCGCCTGCGCTGTTCGAGCACACCATGCCGGATTTTGTGCAGTTCTTCTTTGTTTCTTTGAGACTGCCCTGCTGGCAATAATTGTTGACGCACGTCGCTTTGTAGGTGTCAGTCACGAGGACGTCACCCAGGCAGGTGCTGTAATCAGGGTAAGTTCCCACACAGTCTGAATCATAATAGCACTGAACATTGCAGTAGCCGGTAGTATCGTCGCAGGGCTGTTGGGCCGGCGGGCAGCCGCAGTTGTCAGCTGTTGTCGAGATGTCCATGTCAGGCCCTGCGCACATGGGGACGAGCTTTCCCGAATAGCAGAAGAACGGCTGGTTCTTGGAGCAGTCTCCATAGAGTGTGCCGTCAGCAGGGCATCTCGGGAACGTGTTCTTCTGGGGCAGCGAAATCATCTTCCCCATGACGACGCTGAGGTTGACATTGTTGTAATTTCCTATATTGGAGGCTGTTGACTGCTGACAGATGAGCGAGCTGTCGATGTTGCCTGTCTGGGTTACGTAAAAATAAAGCGTCGCATTAAGCTCGTCAAAGGAGAAATCCTTCAGTGAACCGGGGTTGCTGAGATACTCGTAAAGTCCCTGCTTGAGATATGTCGTGAAGATTTTCGTAGACGTTATCTCCGAAATCTGGCTCTGGCAGTCTGAAGAGGCCAATGCGGCCTGGGCAAGAACCAACAGGCAGAATATTGCGGCAATCCTCTTTATCAGCAGCATTTTTGGTATTTCTCGCAGCACTCTTCCTTTGTTATGAAGCCGAGCGCAGCAAGCCTCGTCATGCATGTGCCTGCCTTGTCAGCAGAATTGCAGACTGTCTTCTCGAGCTCTATTATGTGGTTTCCGGTTATCTGGTTCGTGCTGTTGCCGGCATCCCTTTCCTGGTCGATGGCCTTCTGCGAACAACCTGTCAGGACAATCAGAAGCAATGAGACCAGGATGACTCTTTTTAGCATACCCTCCTTTTCAGGGCCGAGATTTAAATAATTTTCGATTGGCGGGCCAGCTCTTCAAGAAAATCAGATGAAATGAAACCGAAGCCTAGCCTTTTCTCGAGTTTCTCTCCAAGAAGACCGTTGAGCCTTGCTGCAAGAAATGCTGAATCAAAGAGGCTTTTTCCCTGGCTGAGAAGACCTGCACATATCCCTGAAAGAACGTCCCCTGTGCCGCCTACTGTCATCCCCGGGCTTCCTGTCCTGTTCAGCCTTGTCTTCTCTGCCGAGATTATCCTGTCCACCGGGCCCTTGAGCAGGATCACGTTGTCGCCGAGGGCATGGCTCAGATCATCCTCCTCCAGTCTGGAATTCTCAAGGAGGATCTCGAATTCCTTCCTGTGGGGAGTCAGGATGCTATTCCTTGCGTCTGCAAGGCTTACAGCCTTGATCGCGTCTGCATCGATCACCTTCTTCTTGTCAGGGTTTGTCCTGACAATCTTCCTGATGAGTTCAGAAGTCTGTCTCCTCCGGCCCATGCCGTTGCCTATGAGCATCACGTCGCTCCAGCGGGCAGCTTCCTGTATGATGGGAAAGTGACGAGATGTGATTCTGTCTCCCTTCAGTTTCATGGTTATCAGGTCAGGGCATAGGGAATTGATGGCCCACGCAGCCTTCTCAGGCACAGCTACCCTGACAAGGTCTGCACCCATCCTAAGGGCTGCGACAGACGCGAGATAGACTGCACCAGGGTATTCCTTTGAGCCTCCTATCACAAGAATCTTCCCGTTGTCCCCCTTCCTTGAGCCCGCGCTTCTTTTCGCCCTCATGCCCATGCCTCAGCTCCCGATTATCCTTAAGCCTCCGGCAGGAAGGAACCTGATTATCTCGTCAAGGTCGCCTCCGCCGAGAATCTTCCTGATTTTTTTAGCAGTGTCGCTTGCCTTGTCGCTGCCCTGCGCGATTTCGACAAACCTGCCAGCCCTCGCCTTCACTGCATCCACAGGTCCGCCGATTACCTGCCCGTCCCGGTTGCCCACGGCAATCCTCATCCTATTGTCGATATAAGTCGTCTTGCCGTAGATCATGAATGCGCCCTTCGCAACGAACTCGCCGCTCTTTGCGGTCTTCGATACCTGCTCGGGCCTGACGAAAAATACCCTCTGCGAAGCGAGCCCCATGCCCCATCCCCTTGAATAGGATGCGGTCGCGTCCGCAGTCTCTGACATGGTGCTCTTGCCGGGCTCTTTTCCGTCTGTCTTTATCACGAAGAACGGAGAGCCTGCCATGTCAGTGTGGAAGACTATGTCGTCCTTTGAGGTGTGTTTCTTTATCACTATCTCGTTCGAGGTTGCGTCCCTGCCTCCTATGACAAGGAACCCCTCGGAAGATATGAACCAGCGGAATTTCTCGTACCATTCCTTTTTGCGGCCAGGCTTATTCTTCTCAACCTCCCTCCTCTCTGATTCCATCTGCTTCGAGATCCTTTCCAGACGCTTTCTGCTCTTCTCAAGAGCGGCCCTTGCTCCCTCGAGTTTCTTCCTGTCCTTTTTGGCCCTGTCAAAATATGCCCCTGCATTCTGTTCCACAGACCTTTCAAGGCTCAGCATTATCCTTGCCATGAATATGCCTAATCACGGAGAATTTAAAAATATTTGCATGAAGTTACGGGCAGATAGGGATCGATGCAATCTCTTCGTTGAGATCGCATTCCTGGAGCTTTCCTGACACGTTCATTATCGGGTAGACGCTGAGCTTGACGAGCCTGCCGTATTTGGCCGGGTCATAGGATATCATTAGCTTGCCTTGCTCCCTCGGACCAATGCTCAGGTCGTATTCGCTGTTGACAGCGTTCCGCTCCCCTGATGCCGTCGTCTTGAACTTCGCGATGCTGTTGCTGTCCTTGTTGTCGATGAAAAGCTCTATCTCCTTGGTCTGCTCATTGTAGCAGACCCTCTGTTTTCCGTTCAGCTTGTCCAGCTGGACATTGCAATTGTCAAAGGGCCTCAGCTGTATTATTACTGTCGCGAGGGCTACGGCGAAAGCCAGCAGCAGTACTGTGGCGATAAGAGGACTGACACCCTTTTTTTGGAGCATGCCGGATTTTATATCAAAGTCATATATAAAATTATCGGGTGATTTTCATCACCCGCATCCTGCAAATATTTAAATAGGAGCTGCGATTCGGTTCCGGGTATGGACATCGGCGGACAGGCGGTAGTGGAGGGGGTCATGATGAGGGGGAAGAAGGGCTACTCCACCGTAGTCAGGAAGCAGGACGGCACCCTCACAAGGGAAGTGGTGAGGTACAGGTCTTATTCCGAGAGGTACAGGATACTCGGGCTACCTGTGTTCAGGGGGTTTGTCGCTCTTGTCGAGTCCCTTGTCATCGGCCTGAAGACTCTATCTTATTCAGCCGACGTCGCGATTGAGGACGAGGATGATGAAGGGAGCGCAGGAAGCGGAGATGACACCACAAAGGAAAAGGGCGGGTCGTGGTTCGCGGGACTTGTGACAATCGCAATCGCCCTTGTGGCAGGCGTCGGGCTCTTCATGGCGCTGCCTTACTATATAACCGGGCACCTGCCTTTAACGAGAATGTCAAGCCCAGTACTCTTCAACCTCACGGCGGGGCTTATAAGGATACTGTTCTTCCTCCTGTACGTATACGCAATCTCATTCATAGGGGACGTCCGCAGGCTCTTCGAATATCACGGGGCGGAGCACAAGGCAATAGCATGCCACGAGAACAATCAGCCCCTGGATGCAGAACACGCCAAGGCATATTCTACATGCCATGAGAGATGCGGGACTAGCTTTTTGCTCATCGCTGGACTGTCCTGCATCATAGTGTTCGCGTTTGCTGATGCAGTGATAGCGGTTTTCTGGAACGCTTACGTATCGCCGCCCTGGTACCTCAGGGTCCCTGTCCACCTCGCTCTGGTACCTATTGTTTCGGGCCTTTCATACGAAGTGCTCAAATATTCTGCAAAGAACAGGAATGGGCCCTTGACGAGGATACTCACTCTTCCTGGCATCTGGCTCCAGAGGATAACGACAAGGGAGCCGGATACAAGCCAGCTCGAAGTCGCGTTCGAGTCGCTCAGAGAGGTCCTGAAACTTGAAAACTCCTAGTAGAAGAATCTCTTGTATACAAGGTACCCTATCAGAAATATGAAGAAGAGCACGATGATGACGGTCTGGATGTTCTGATAGGTCATGAAACGGACGTTCTTCCTGTGGATGTTGTGGGTCTCCTTGGCGATGTCTGTCTGGGTCACAAGCCCCATGAGCTTCTCGTTGTCGACTATCGGCAGGTGCCTGATGTTCTTGTCCCTCATCATCTGGCTCGCCTCACCGAGGTCCGTGAACGAATTGACCGAATAAGGGTCCCGTGTCATGACATCGTCCACTTTCACCTTCGCCGGGTTTTTCTGGGGCAGCAGTATCTTCTTTATCAGGTCCCTTTCAGTGACTATGCCTACCAGCCTTTCATTTTCCGTTATCAGCACAGAGCTTATCCTGCTGTTTGCCATGGTCTTGATGACTTCGGCAAGACCCTTCTTCTTTTGGACAGTGATCACATTGCGGGTCATTATATCGCTGACTTTTGTCATTATGGACCTGCTTCTGTTTCTGCTCCTTTATATATTTTTTGTTTGGCCGGAAATCCCACAGTTTTTTTTGGTGAGAATTTTTAAAGCATCCATTATGGCTGGCTATGATGGAAAAAAACACGATCCGCGTTATGTTAATCATAGCGCTTGCATGCATCCTTGCAGGGTGCCTGTATCTGGCTTTGTGCGGGATGCAAAAGCCGTATCATGTTCCGCTAGAGAACACGACGGCAGGGCCCGAAGCATATTTCTGCCCGCAGGACAGCTGCATGGACATCCTTCTGAACCTGACCGTAACCTCAAAAAATGTCGACTGTGCTTTCTATGACCTTGGCCTGGAGCCCCTTATAAGCGCTTTTGAAGCGAAAGGCCCAGGAGTAAGGCTTGTCATGGACCATGACAACTACTATAAGGACGAGGATGAGCTTGGAGGACTATCTGACCGGATAAAAGTCGCCGTGCCAAATCATCAGATGCATGACAAGTTCTGCGTGTTCGACAGGCGCATCGTCGCAACAGGAAGCTTCAACCCGACAGAGCGTGGGAACTTCGAGAACAACAACAACCTCGTGATAATCGAATCAGCATATCTTGCGAAGAACTTTGAGGATGAGTTCGATGAGATGTGGAAGGGTATATACAGCGGCGGAAATGAGGTGGAATATCCCCTGATAAGCGTAAATGGCAGCTATGTCGGGAATTATTTCTGCCCCGAGGACTGCAGCCCCGAACTCTTCACGAGGCTAATCGATGACGCCCGGCAGTCAGTCTATTTCATGGCATTCTCCTTCACCAGGGACGATATCGGCGACTCCCTCATGGCTGCCCGGAGAAGGGGTGTGGAGGTGAGGGGGGTGATGGAACGCTCCCAGGAAAGCAGGTGGAGCGAATATGAAAGGCTTAAGGATGCGGGCATCGACGTGAGATTGGATTCGAATCCCGCAAACATGCACCACAAGGTCTTCATAATCGACGGGAGCATAGTCATCACAGGCTCGGCGAACCCGACGGGAAACGGCATCTACCACAATGACGAGAACATACTTGTGCTCTACGATACCCGGCTTGCCCGTGAGTTCACACAAGAATTCTGGAGCGTGTACAACCAAAACCTTAATAAATAACCGAACCAAGGAAATATCAAAAAAAGGGGAAAGAGAGAATCCTGGGGATTTCTCTTGGCCTTCTCTTAACGGGAAATTGAGCTAAGATGGAGCCATTATTGATACTTACGCACCTGGCAATCATACTCCTGTTCGGCATCCTTTTCACGATGGTCGCAAGGAGGCTGAAGATCCCCCATATGCTGCTTCTCATCCTCTGCGGGATGGCCCTCGGAAGCCTCGTCTACAACGGCCAGCCGCTCATCATGTTCCCGCCGATATTCACGAATTCCATAGGCGTTCTCGCCCTAGTCCTCGTGGTCTTTGACGCCTCATCGAGGTTCAAGTGGAAGGAGTTCGACACCCTGACCCTACAGGCGACGAAGATAACCATAGCATTCCTCCTATTCAACATCCTTTTCCTGACGATAATCACATCGATAATGTTCAGGATCGAGAACATCTATCTTGCGCTGATCTTCTCGTCGCTCATGGCAGGGACGAGCGCGGACGTGGTGCTCTCCATATTCATGAACAGGTCAAACAAGGTGACAAACCTCCTGGAGGTGGAATCCATAGTGAACACACCGTTTACGGTCCTGCTTCCTTTCATAATCCTGACGATAATGCAGAGGATAATGGTCCAGAACCTGCTTCTGTCGGATTTTCTCAGGCAGATATTGAGCATATTCCAGCAGATAGTGACAGGCATAGGAGCAGGTGTTCTCATGGGGATAGTCATATTCAAGATTATGAGGAAATACTACAGCCAGAGGCTCTCGCCGCTCATACTTATCACATCGACCCTGCTGACCTATATACTTGCCGAGCAGCTGAACGGCAGCGGGGTCCTTGCAGTGACCATCCTCGGCCTTTTCTTCGGGAATTTCTATGTCAAGCAGAAGCAGGTGCTCTTCGAGTTCTCTTCCATATTCGGCAACTCCCTGATGATACTCGTCTTTGTGCTTGTCGGGCTGCAGATCCACCTGCCTTTCGGGAATATCGGGTTTTTCCTAGCATCTGTCATACTGTTCGTGGTCTATATCGGGATTAGGTCCATGGCAGTCTACGTTTCCACCATGAACTCCGACTTCACTCCGAGAGAGAAGATATTCATCACCCTGAACATGCCTAAAGGGATAGCTGTCACAGTGATAGTCTTTGCACTGCTTTCGTACCAGTTCATCGGAGGCACGCTCGGCGGGTTCACGTTCGTGAGCCTTCCCTGGGGCGAGCTAGTACTTAACCTGACCATGACATTCATGATATTCTCATTGATATTATCGACCATCGTCAACCATTTTTCAAGGTATTTCATCAAGATAGGTATAGAATGATACGGCTAGGACCTGCAGGCACAGGCGGGGAACTTCTCACTGGACTTTCCCTAATAAAAGATAAAGGGCTTTCTGCTGTCGAGATAGAATTCACCCATGGAGTGAGGATGAGCGTCGGGAAAGCCAAAGAGGCTGCAGCGCTGAACAAGAGCCTGGGCCTGACTCTTAGCGTGCACGCGCCCTATTTCATCAATCTTGCATCTCCTGACAGGAGCAAGGTCGAGGCTTCTGTAAAAAGGATACTCGATTCCTGCGAGAAGGCACATCATCTGGGCGCGGGCCACGTGGTGTTCCACCCCGGCTTCATCATGGGCA
>CAYXZQ010000017.1:0-31942 GCA_964469935.1 uncultured Methanosarcinales archaeon | reverse complement strand
GGATATTCAGAAGCAGCAAACCGCACGAAATTCATTGCCGACATCTCCTGGCCCGGTGCAAGCAGCACGAAGCCGTGGTTTGATGCCTCGCCGTTGCCTGCCCAGTGCCGGACGATCGAAGTCACGTCAATGACAGACTGGGTCCCGTCAGCCGGATTCGATGAATATGTCTTCGACACCTCTCCTGAGGTTGTTGACGAACCAGGTGCTGAACAGCCTTCATTCGCCCATTGTGCCGCATCATATGACTTGTAGGCCCATGTGGTCTCGCCGGCGCTGGCGGTATCTGCAGGATTAGAGTCGCCTTCTGTCCAGGATTCGAGCACGCGCCTGAAATCAAGGACTATCGGCGAATTTACATTCTGCGGACCAACATTGGTCAGCATCAGCATGGCTGATTCGATGACAGAGCCTTCAGGCACTGTGCCGGGGGATATCAGGCCGGGAAATTTTATCAGGAACCTCGAGCCCCAGCCGTCGTTCCTCGAGCCGATGTAGAAAGTGGTCATCCCGCCGTAATTATAGCCAGGATATTCCGATTCGAGCAGCGTGTCTTTAGAAGATGCTGTCTCAAAATATCCTTCAGGGCATGCACCGCAGTCGTCGGAACATGTGGAGCAGGATTCGTCCTCATCACACGTGCTGTCGCCACAATAAGATGAGCATGCCCCGCAATCGCCTGCGCAGGAGGTGCATGTTTCGCCGTTGTTGCATGCTCCGTCACCACAGTAGGGCTTGGGGGCATTGCCTTTGAATTCAAAAGCGCCTATGTCGGGAGCAGGACCGGAAAAATCGACTACAGTCAGCTTGTCGCCTGCTGAAAAACCAGAAGCGCTGTCGACAGTCAATTTGTTTGCACCATAATCTATCGATTGTATGAGAGCGGAATCGTGGTCCTGGTTATATATCGTATCAGCCTTGATGTCAGGGTGTATTATATACCAGGGCGCGCCAGGCCCTGAGAAGAAAGGGGTCGCATCATCGACAGTTATCACATTGCCAGAGACTGCTTTGACAGTCGCAAGCCACGTCCCCTTGTCGATTGCAGGAGAGCCTTGCCTCAGTGAAAGATCAGGGTCAGTTATGTCAGTATCGGCAAACATAGGGTCGCCGTCGATATTGGTCCCTTTCACCCAATCTGGTTCGACATCCTCGATGTGCGACAATGACCCTGTGCTGTCTCCCCATTGAATCTTGAAAGGGTCTGGATCGCCAAGGAGGTTGTTGCTTATCACGTTGTTGTTAGGGTTCAGCCCGGGACCATAGACATTCCGTACTTTTATGATATAATTGTCATCATTCCCTGTGTCATACATGATGTTGTTTATGAAATGGTTGTTCTGGAATGCCTGGTCCGGGTGGCTTTCACCGTACCACATTATCCCATGGTTCCAGTTCTCGCCATCGAATTTATTGGATTTATAGACTGTATTGTGGTATATCCAGTTGTATTCCGGGTTCTTGTACTGCTCGCCGAAACTGAACGCTCCGAATGAATTGTATATGACATTGTTCCTGATTATCGAATGGTCCAGGCCGTGGGTGTATATGGTGCCTGGCATCCTGTTCTGTGGAGGGGAGCATCTGTCAGCAACCCACGGGCACTGGCCACATTCTGACCCCATATCAAAGAATATGTTTTTTTCCATCAAGTGAGGTCCAATCCTCTGCGTGACTGCATGCCTCCACTTGTTGGAGAATGTGCAGTCATAGAAGACAGTGTACTGCGAGTCGCTCGTAAAATAATAGACCTCATTATGCGATGTGTGCCGGAAATCGGAATGAATCCATAAGAGATGGTCTGAATCTCCCCAGATGTTCACCATGTCTGTCTGGATGTTCGAATCCACAGGGATGTCGCCTGCATTGAAGTAGCAGCCGTCGAATGTCAGGTAGCTGCTGTCATTTATCTGCCCGGGCCTGCCTGACGAGGTGTATTTTCCTAGGTTCTGGTTGTAATATATCTGGTCGAACTTGTCGAATGTCATGTCTTCGAAGATGATGTGGTCTGACTGGACAACTGAGAACCACGAGCTTATAGGTTCATAAACGGAAATCCCTTTGATCTTGATGTATTCTTTTTTCAACAGGACTATAAGTGAATAATACCTGAGTTCCGGTCTATAGACACCGTACTTTCTCAATATGGGCGTCTCGCCCGGGTATGCCTCAAATGTGATATACGCACCTGGCTGGCCGCTGTTTGCAGGCATCAATGCCATGCGTTTCTCTGTTGTCCCTGTATATTCGCCGCCTCGGAGGTACACTGTATCACCCGCCTTAGCATTGTCATTGGCTGTGAAAATGGAACATGGCGAAGCTTTGCTTGTGCACTGGCTCCATGATGCAGTGCCTGTGGGCGAGACATAATAGTCAGCTGCGCAAGCAACGCCTGACAGGACGCCCAAACAAAAGAACAATAAGATGCCTCTTTTAAACATGATTCAGGATACTGGCAATCCTCATATATAAATCTTTTTCAGCACCCGCCCTTCCATTTCCCTATGGCATCCGCGAGTTCGGCAATCGAGGCATTTCCTGATGAGGCATTTCCTGATTTCCATCCGGTGATAAAATCTATCAATTCCCATATCGTAATTCTGCCGTTGCTGTCATTTCCTGAATTAGAGACATAGTACGTCGTCGCAGCTGCAAGATTCATCAGCATTAGCAGAAATGATAAATACAACAGACCTCTTTTCATAGGGCTGTTAAGATATGCTGCATTAATAAATTTATCCAATTCATTCAGGCATGATTTCTGTTTCTGCAGCCCTCTTCGCTTCCATGTCTTTTATCTTTATGAAGAACGCGAAGAACCCTCCAACAAAGAGGAAAAACGATGATATCACGAACACATGCCCGTATGCCAGGACCTGCGCTTTCAGTATGATCAGGGCCGATACCTGTCGAATGATGACGGGCATCTTCACATTGATCAATGTGTTCTGTGCAATATTGAGGACATTGTTCTTTATCGTGCTGTCGAGTATCGTCGCGAATATTGCGACTCCGAAAGCCCCTGCAATGTTTCTCACGAGGACAAATATGGAAGACGCTGTGCCGACCTCGCCTTCAGGCGCAGACATCGCGACCAGGTTTGGCCTGTGCGACATCCCGAGGCCGAGGCCGAAAGACATCACGGACAGAGGGATGATTATGTCAAGTGCACTTGAGCGCGGGTCAAGGTAAGAGAAAAGCAGGAGCCCTCCGCCGGCGATGAACGTCCCCCATGCTATTATCTTCACGGGGCTTATCCTGTTCCCGAGCTTTGCTCCGATTGTCGCTGCTATCATGAGCACAACTGCCATGGGAACAAACATGTAGCCTGTCTGTGTCGCGGAATACCCCAGGAAAGTCTCTGCAAATATTGGGATGAGGAACATGCTTCCCATCATCCCCATGAAAACGATGAATGTGTTCAGCAGGATCAGCAGGAAATTCCTGTCCTTGAAGAACTTGAAGTCGATCAGCGGGTCCTTGTGGTCCTTCTCGATCTTATAGAACCATATTGAAAATAGAACTGTTCCGAGATAACAGATGAAGCTCGGCAGAGAGAGCCATCCCCAGCTCTCGCCCCTGTCCAGCACAAGCACTAGCGTCGATAGGGCAATCCCGAGTATGACCGCTCCTGCGAGGTCGAATCTCCCGTTGGCTTTTTTTGCCTTAGATTCCCTGATGAAGAATATTGCCATCAAAATGCCGATTATTCCGATCGGAAGATTGACAAAAAATATGGAGCGCCATCCGAAGAAATCAGTGAGCGGCCCGCCCAGCAATGGCCCTAGGATTGCGCCTGAAGCAAGGCTAGCAGACCAGAGGCCGAGGGCCCTCACCCTTTTTTGTGCGTCTTTGAAAGTGACTGTGAGTATCGCCATCGCAGTGGGATAATTCGAAGAGACAGCCAGCGCCTGGATGATCCTGAAGAATATCAATGAGCTGTAGCTCCAGGCAAATCCCGCAAGCAGAGAGCCGACGATAAAGATGGCCAGTCCGGTAATATATACTTTCTTTTGTCCAATCGTGTCTGCGAGCTTCCCCCAGACAGGGACGAACACTGCATTTGCGAGGATGTATGCTGTCGCTATCCATCCCGCTGTCGACACGGTTATCCTGAAAGTGCTCATTATGTCCGGAAGAGCGAGATTTACGACTGTCCTGTCTATGCTTCCGAGAAAAGTTCCGATGATGACTGTTGCAAGGACAAGCCATCCAAATTTATCTTCAGAGTCCACCATTCTGCCTGTAGTCGCACATTCATGTGGTCGTGCTTTTTTGCGTCTTGATATGTGCCTTGACTCTTAATCAGCGTTAGGGCATGATATATATAATTTGCTCTAAAGGCATGGAACAGGTGCCTTATTGGCCTTCTATCTCCTGTGGTTCTCATAGATCGACTTGACAATGCCCAGAACTGAGAATCCCATGACCACCGGGTCCTCATACCTGTACGGCATGATGCCCAGGATCCCCGTGCCCTGGCCCATGCTGACGAAGCTGAGAAGGAATATTATGAAGAAGACAAGCATCATCCCGAGCCAGAATAGGATCTTCTCAGGCATCTGCCTCCTCCAGCCTTATGTTTTCTCCTGTGTTGACGGCATCAGCGATTATCTTTCCTATCTTGTTGTTCTTCCTGACCTTGATTACGCCCTTCTTGCTGACTTTTGCCGTGAGGAGATAGTCATCGCCGACCTTGACCTGCACTTCTCTGTCTGAATATTTCATCTTGACCGTGAAGACAATGCTTTTGCCGAGTATCTTGACATCATAAGGTATTTCATTTCCGGCCTTTGCCCTGTCTTTCCCTATGGGCCTAACGTCGATGCCCATCCCAATCCTCTTCTCAAGCTCGTTGATGTTTCTGCCCTGCTTCCCGATAAGCTTAGCTATCTTCTCTTCAGGAAGATATACTACGCACCTGCTGTCCGATATCACTTCAACTTCCACATCGTCTGAAAATCTGCTGAGCTCTGACTCGAGCTGTCTTGATGCGAGCTCATGCACCACGGGTTTCTTGTTGTCGTCCACAGGAATAACAACAGTCTCTTCGCCGTAGCTGTAGAGCTCGAACTCGGGCTTCCTTGTCTCGAAATCCGACACCACGACCACGGGCCTTGCAAGGTCGGCCTCTGTCATCCCTGAAGGCACCTTGACGACCATCCTGAGCGAGAGCACCTTGTCTATCACCCCGTCCTTTATGAAGATGACAGTGTCCACAACCTGTGGTATCACTCCGAGCTCGATCCTGCCGACAAAGCGCTGTATGGCATCGATGGGGTTTGTCGCATGCACTATGCCTATGAAGCCGATTCCTGCGAGACGCAGGTCGGCAAACAGCCTGAAATCATCGGTGTTTCTCATCTCGTCGAAAAACGTGTAGTCGGGGCGAGAGAGAAGGAGGATGTCGTGTATCTCCTGGGCGTCTCCGTGGGATATGGCGTACTGGGTTATGTTTTCCGGAAGCACAAGGTCCCTCGGCGCCTCTACTGTCTTGACTATCTTTTCATTATCTGCATAGAACTCTGCAAGCGCTGAAGCGAACGTCGACTTGCCCATGCCGGGAGCCCCGGCAATCAGTATGCCTTCGGCTTGCTCTGCAATCCTCTGCCTGAGTGTGCTGCTGAGCTCGTAGTCGGAGAGCGCAAGCCTTTTCACAGGCCGAACAGCGGTTATCTCCCAGCCGTCCGAGAACGGCGGCCTCGTGATGACTATCCTGAAATCCTCCAGCTGGACGATTGTCGAGCCCGGCCTCTCTATCTCGATGAACCCGTCCTTCCTTATCTTGGCCTCCTCGATAATCTCCCTGGAGATGTCCTGGACATGGTCTGCTGTAAGCTCGTCCTTTCCGACAGGCACAAAGCTCCAGTCGCCGGGCCTTCCTTTCTTTGCAAACGGCCTGACGCTTTCCCTGAGATGCACCGACATGGTCTCCTTGTCAAAGAACCTCTCGAGCTGTATCTTCCTTCTCTTCTTCTCCACAGCCTCGAGTATGCACGGGACGCCCTTAGCCCCTGCAACCCTGGCAAGGACCTTGTCTGCTGTGACAAGCGTCCCGTCCTCGTCATGAGCAAGCTCCCTGATCATGGAATCGATATCGCCAAGCCCCATATGTCTCTTTTCTGCCGCAGAGGGCCTGCTTCCGGAAAATTTCAGCACGAAGCCTGCCTTCTCCTGCATCTGCCTGAGCCGGTCGAGCTCATCGATGCCGAGAAAGCCTATGGCCCTGTTCTGGGCTGCCTGGCTCTCGAGCTCAGAAAGCGCGGCCTCATGTATGATTATCTCTTCGGCAAGAAGCTTCTTCTCCATGATCCTCCTGCTGAGAAGCCCCTCTATTATCACCGACATGTCAGGCACAAGTTTCATCGGTGGGGAGGAACATTGCTGTTTATTTAAAAGTATCCTAAGGCGTAACAGGGGCCTGTCGTCTTCAGCCGTCCCTTCTTTTCCTCGTCCTGAAGATGAGCCCTACAACGATTGCTGCAAAGAATATAGAGAGTGACAGCACTATCACGTCATTCTTGGCATCCCTGCCGAGGCTGTTCAGAAACATCGTTGCCTTGTCCCTGAGCGTCACGTCCATGAGGCCAATTGTGAAATCGACATTCTCTGAATACTGCCGACCCAGGTCGTCTGAATAGGAGACGGATAAGGTGAACCTGTTGTCCTCTTCGGCAAGGCTGTCGCCTCCGACATTGAGGACGTACTTGCTGTCCCGATCAAGCCTGTCGATTGTCCATTCTTTCTCGAACGACATTCCTGAAAGCCTCACCTTCACGTCTTCTGGAATCGATGCCGTCTTCGGGCTGAGTCTGAACCCTATGGTGAAATTGTCGGCAAGCCTCGTGGACTCAGGATACCTGAGGTCTTCGATCATCACCCTTGGCCTGTCCCAGACTACGAACTGGACATCGGCAGTCTTCGTCACGTTGATGTTCCTTGCCACTATGACAAGGTCCTGCGGTCCCGGTGCATTGAAAGCCATGTCGAATTCCACTGCTTTTTTCTCGCTTATGTACAGGTCCAGGTCCCTGCAGTCGTCCTCCAGGCAGACAGATAGGCCTTTGAGAGGCACGTTGCCCCTGTTTGAAAGCGTGCAGTTTATCCTTACGATCTCGCCCGCGTAGAAGATGTCGCCTGACGAGCACTGGATGTCAAGGTTCCTCGAATATGTCTTTGTCTCCTCTTCCTTTGACTGGTCGATCTGGTCCCTTATATCCTGAAGGCTGTATACCTTGAATTCGCCTGAGCTTACTATGTTGGTCGTGTCAGATGCATTCCTTATAGAGTATGCCTTTATTGTGAAATTGTAGATGTAGTTCTTTCTCAGCTGGGAATCGAGCTTCACTATCCAGTATTCCTTCTTCGTCTCATAAGGCTTCATGAGCACGAACCTGCTGTAATCGTCGAAAGTCTGTATGCCCTCGGATTTCGACAGGAACAGCTCTGTCGGGACATAGTATTCATGGGGATTTTTGATCTCGACGACCACTGCATCGTACGAGCCGAAGCCTGCATTCGGCCTTAGAGCGTATTCATCAACCCCTAGAAGGGGTGTCCACCTGCCCTCTGCAGATACCACGTTAGTTTTGATTGTTATCTTTTCGGTCTTGAGATCCACATTGTAGCCCTCCCATTCGTACTTCGTACTTGACTTGTTGGCGTCGAGCGAGTCCTTGAGCTTGATGTGGGTGGGGTCTATGAAGCCGAGTTCGCCGTATGTCACGTCGAATGGCACCCAGCCGTAATTCGGGAAATACACCTCTGCCCAGCCGTGTGGGCTCCACCTGTCGACAAAGAGGTCTGTGTTGGAATAAGACATGCCCGAGACGAATCTTGCCGGAATCCCAAGCGACCGGCAGAGGCCGATGAAGAGGTTTGTAAGTTCGTCGCACACACCTTCCTTGTTCTCTATCACCCAGCTGGCCTTCTGGGAGACGTCCGCTGTCTGCGTATTGAGGTTGTAGTTGATGTTCTTGTTCACCCATGTCCCGAGTTTCGTGACAACGACATAGAGGTCATCTTCCCCTGAGGCGAGCTGGGATGCTAGGTTCCTTATCCTTACATCGTTGTAGTCTATTGTCGGGGTCGCCTCTGTGTAGACCCGCAGGTCCGGACTGAGATAGCTGATTGGAAAATCAACCTGGTCATAGACCTTGATAAGGCTGTTCTTGGTCGTGAGCGAGGATTTCAGGCTGAAGCTTATCTCATCTTCTATCGGGTTCTTCCATACGAAGATATAATCATCGCCCAGCTCTTCTGCCTCTGGCCGGGTAGTGATCGAGTTTACCTCCTGCCTGTAATCCTCCTTGGGAAAGTATGAGAGGAACACCGTGGCTTTCTTGAGGGAATAATCCTTGCCGGTAGGGACCACCCTGAGAGAGTTCGAGACAGTGACATTGAGGGCAAGCTCATTTGCTGAGTAGTAATCCACAGCCATTACCATGGGGGATGACAGCAGCAATACGAGGAGGAGGAGCCTTTTCATCACCAGAGAGTTCTGATTGACGTTTAAATTTGTTTTGGTTGGGGCAAAAACCCCTGAAACCCTTAAATTCGGGCTTCTCAGCCCTTCTAGGCCCAAAATTCAACCGAAAGCCTTATATATACTGGTTTATTCTTAAATCCCTATGGCTGAAGAGGGAAAAAAGTCAGGAATTGAGGACGGCAAGGAGACTGGAAACAGCGATGACAGGATAGCCCTGAGGCTGATCGAGGATGAGATGAAGCAGTCCTACGTGGACTATGCGATGAGCGTCATAATCGGCCGCGCCCTGCCTGATGTAAGGGATGGCCTCAAGCCAGTCCACAGGAGGATACTCTTCGCCATGAACGAGATGGGGATAACCTACAACAAGCCATTCAGGAAATGCGCGAGGATCGTCGGTGAGACGCTCGGAAAATTTCACCCTCACGGGGACAGCGCAGTCTATGATGCCCTTGTAAGGATGGCGCAGGATTTCTCATTGAGGTATCCTCTCGTGCAGGGACAGGGAAATTTCGGCTCTGTAGACGGGGATTCGGCAGCTGCAATGAGGTACACTGAGGCAAGGCTTGCGAAAATCTCCCAGGAGCTCCTGACAGACATAAACAAGGAGACGGTGAATTTTGAGGATAATTTTGACGGTTCTCTCAAGGAGCCCACGGTTCTTCCGGGAAAGCTTCCTAACCTTCTTGTTAATGGCAGCGCTGGCATAGCAGTGGGCATGGCGACCAATATCCCTCCCCACAACCTGCCCGAGGTCTGCGATGCGATAATCCAGGTGATCGACAATCCCGAGCTCACTCCAAGGGAAGTCGTAGAGCTCTTGCCGGGCCCTGATTTCCCGACCGGCGGGGTGATAATGGGGAAGATGGGAGTGCGGGCCGCCTACAACACCGGCTACGGAAAGATAAAGCTCCGGGCAAAGGCGGATGTGGAGGAAGGCAAGAAGGACGCGATAATCGTCACTGAGATCCCCTACATGGTCAACAAGTCCATGCTCATCGAGGAGATAGCACAGAAGGTCAAAGACAAGGTCATTACAGGCATATCCGATCTCCGTGACGAGTCAGACAGGGAGGGCATGAGGATAGTCATATTCCTCAAGAAAGACGCCAACAAGGACATAGTCCTCAACCAGCTCTTCAAGCATACCAGGCTCCAGACGACCTACAGCATTAACCTGCTTGCACTTTCTGAAGGCAAGCCAAAAGTGATGAACCTAAGGGAGGTCATCGACAAGTACATCAGCCACAGAAGGGAGGTCGTCAGGAGGAGGACTGGGTTCGATCTCAGGAAGGCCGAGGAGAGGGCCCATATACTGGAAGGGCTCATCATCGCACTTGACAATATCGACGATGTCGTCGCTTTTATAAAGAAGTCGAAGTCTGTCCAGGCAGCCCTTGACGGGCTAATGACAGGGTACAGCCTGACAAAGATGCAGGCACAGGCAATACTCGACATGAGGCTGCAGAAGCTCACGGCCCTCGAACAGGACAAGATGAGAGACGAGCACAAGAGCCTGCTTGAACTCATAAAGGAGCTTAAAGAGATACTTGCATCGGAAAAGAGGATTCTTGAAATAATCAAGCAGGAGCTAACAGAGCTCAGGGAGAACTATTCAGACAGCCGGAAGACGAAGATTCTCGACATTGAGGACGAGGACATAGACATCGAGGACCTGATAGAGGAGGAAGAGGTCGTCGTGACCATCAGCCATACGGGCTACATCAAGCGGACATCCCTTGACCTGTACAGGGAACAGAGGCGCGGAGGCAAGGGAATCATAGCCACCACCACAAAGGAGGAGGACATAGTCGAGCACCTGTTCATAGCGAACACCCACGACTACATACTTTTCTTCACTGACGACGGCAAGGTCCACTGGCTGAAAGTGTACAAGATACCAGATGCAGGCAGGTACAGCGCAGGAAAATTCATGGTCAACCTTCTCGACCTGCCGAAGGAGAATAAGATAACCGCATACATCCGGATTAAGGAATTCGACGACAATCATTACCTTGTCATGGGCACGAGAAAGGGCGTCGTCAAGAAGACAGAGCTGTCGGCATATTCCCGGCCGCGCGCAGGCGGCATCAAAGCAATCACCCTCGATGAGGGCGACGAGCTCGTCAATGTCGCGATGACGGACGGTGAGAAGCAGATATTCCTTGCCACAAAGCAGGGCCGGGCTGTCAAATTCAAGGAGATTGATGCAAGGCCCATTGGCAGGACCTCCAGAGGGGTCCGCGGCATCTCGCTCAGGAAAGGCGACGAGGTCGTCTCGATGGTGATTGTCGAGGACGATAAGACAGTGCTCACAATCACTGAGAACGGCTTCGGCAAGCGCACTCAGGTTTCTAATTACAGGCTCATCAACAGGGGTGGCAAGGGAGTGATAAACATCATCTGCTCAGAGAGGAACGGCAAGGTCGTGGACGTCAAGTCCGTGACAGACGAGGACCAGTTAATGTTCATCACGAGGAAAGGCATAGTCATAAGGACTGCTGCAAAAGGGATATCAGTCATCGGAAGGAACACCCAGGGGCTCAGGCTGATGAAGCTGAGCGGCGATGACAAGGTCGTGGCTGCTGCAAAGGTAGTGTCGGGGGCGAACGGTGAAGACAAAGAGACAGAGGATAAACCTGAAAAAAAAGCAGCCGGTAAAGAGACAGAAGAAAAGGCTCCTGAAGAGGAGGTGGCGGCTGAGACACGAGATTCTGAGAAAACTTCTGAGAAACAGGATGAGGGAAAAGGCGCAGCAAAAGAGGAGGAGGACCAAAAAGAAAGCCCCGTGGCTGTTGTTGAAGTGAAGGCCAGGACAGAAAATGCCAAGTCCCTGGAAAGGGAAGAAAAGAAAAAAGAGGCAAAAGAAAAGACAAAGGATGCTGAGCAGAAAGGAGGCAGCAGGGAGCAGGAGAACATACAGAGGATTGCCGAGGGCATCGTCAACAAGCAGAAGCCGAGCGAAGAGAAGATACGGCAGGCCAAGGAACAGCTCAAGTCCATGGGCATCGTGGACCTCTCAGGCGATGAGGAATGAGCCCATGATTGGATTTCTTATCAAATGAATGGCACATCGTGCTCGGATTTTATACCGTATATGAAAAGGTAGTTCCAGAAAGTCCCTTTCTTCTTCCTGACAGCTACAGAGAACCCGCATTCCCTGAAAAGGTCCTTGAGCCCGCTCTCGTTCGAGAGCCAGCTGACATTCGGTATGACCTTGAAGAGGTCTGTATAGTCTATCAGTATTATCCTGCCTCCGTCAGGCAGGAGACTGTTCATCTCGCCCAGCACCTTCTTTATGTCCTGGAGATAGCCGAGCATCCCTATTGATACGATGCAGTCCACATAAGGTATGGAATGGTGCACCCTGTTTACCTGGTGCATGTCATGGATGAAATGGACGTTTATGTGTCCTCTTCTCGCGACCCTCCTGTTCGCTATCTTAACCTGAGTGTATGAGACGTCTGTTGCGTATACCTCGCCCTCTTCGCCGACCTCTCTTGCAAGTTCCTTTGTGAAGGTCCCGACACCGCACCCGAACTCGAGAACCTTCTTGCCCCTCACGTTCCCCAGGTGTTCGAATATCGCCCTGTCGATAGACTTCGGAATCAGCACCCGCTCAAAGGCAAGGGTGAAATACGCGAACAGGTCGTTTAGCTTTATGATGATGTCAGGGTCATAGTAGAACAGCAACAGCAGATAGATCGGCATGCCGAAGGTGATGAAAGAGAGGATAAGCTTGAAGAGGCTCCAGGCCTCTGCCTCTGTGATAAGCCATGAGAAGATGATGGAAACATAGATCCCGGATATTATGACCGGGCCGACTTTGCCGAACGGGGTTTTGAACACCCGCTTCAGCTCGGGCGACTTGAATCTCTGTATCGTCACTGCCATGAGGACGGATATGTACATGATAAGAGCCATCGGGACAAGCATGCTCAGGAGGGTCTTGTATTCCCCGAAGCCGATGATCACTATTATTATGGTGATGATTGTCTGGAATAGTATCGCCCGGTGAGGAGTGCGGTATTTCTCGTGGATCTCAGCGAAGCTGTTGATGAATAGCTTGTCCCTGGCAAGTGCTAGAAGAAGCCTTGGCGTTGCGACCACCCCTCCGGCTGCAGAGCCGAGAAGCGCTATGAACATTCCGAACCTCACTCCTTCCCAGGCACCGATTGGATAAAGCTTCAGGACTATGTCTTGTATTGGGCTTGCAGAGTAGATCAGTGTCTCCCATGGGATGTTGCCGAGCATGGTGAATGCAAACAATGTTCCGAGGATTGCGACTATGAAAGTGGTTATGATGAGGCTAATCGGTATTACCTTCTGCGGATTCTTGGTCTCTTCGGCAAGGAAAGTCGCCGATTCCCAGCCGAAGTAAGTCTCCATTATGAAGAAGAGGCTTACAAACACCAGGATGCTGTTGTTGTACAGTCCGCCCTTGAAGAAGAAAGGGTGGAAGTTCGATGTATTGACGTGGAAAAGGCCCGGGATGAGGACAACGAGTATGGTCGAGATCGTTATGAACGCAAAGAATATCAGGATTTTCGAGCTTGCATCCACTCCCCTGTAACATACATAGTTGAGCAACAGTATGAATACTACTGCAAAAAGGATCTTCACGAAATCCGGCGACATGCCCGGCAGGAACGGGAGTGTGTAGCCCGGAGGAAGCAAGTAATTGAGCGCAGCGACAATGAGGACACAGGTGGTGATGTTTCCCACAAGCCACGTTACCCAGCCCACCATGAAAGACAGGAACCTGCCGTAGGTCCTCTTGGCGAACTCATAGACCCCGCCTGCGTTAGGGAAAAGGCTGACCAGCTCTCCGAAACAGAGCGAGACGTATATGGTTATTATCGACAGCAGGACCCATGAGATGAGTGACATGTTGCCTGAATACGACGCTGCAATCGCGGGTCCTGCAAACATCCCGGTCCCTATCATAGATGTAATCGATATAGCGATTATCGTCCCATAACCAAGTGTTTTTTTAAGTTCCGCCATGTTTTTGCATCATAGAAAGTTTCCTTGAGAAAAACTTCCTCACTTCTTCAAATATAAGGATGGTGCTGCCGAGCAGAAATACCACTGCCCAGTCCCTGAGGTCAAGCGCTGTCGTATGCAGCTTCGCTGACATGTCGATGCCTGACATCGAAGCAGGCAATAGTCCTGCTTGGCCTGCTGCATTATACATGAATGGCGCGTACACCGCAAGCAGCTGGAGCGCAAAGGAGAGTGCAATTGCAGCAATGAGCCATTTGTTCTTGAAGAAGCCGGAGCTGAACACGCTTTTTTCGTCCGACTTGCAGTTCAGGACGTTGAAGAGCTGGAAGATCACGAGCACGCTGAATGCCATGGTGACTGCATACACTTCTGAAACCGGAAGCGAAACCTTGAATATGTACAACGTGCCCATGGCAAGGATTATGCCGATGACCATCATGTCGAATGCATAGTTCCATGATATTATCTTCTCGGTAATCTTTCTCGGCGGCTTCTTCATGACATCGGGGTCAGTCGGCTCGACACCCAGGGCCAGCGCAGGAAAGCTGTCGGTAAGAAGATTGATCCAAAGCAGGTGAATCGCAGTGAGAGGCATGATTATCTTAAAACTGCCGGGGTAATGAAACCCTATCAGGGCAGCGATGAATATGGTCAGCACCTCGCCTATGTTTGACGAGAGCAGGTATTTGACGAATTTTCTGATGTTCTCGTAAATCCCGCGTCCTTCCTCGACGGCATTGACGATGGATGAAAAGTTGTCATCTGTCAGGATCATGTCGCTTGCCTCTTTGGCGACGTCGGTCCCGGCCATGCCCATGGCGATGCCGATGTCGGCAATCTTGAGCGCGGGCGCGTCATTGACACCGTCGCCCGTCATGGCTACCACGTATTGCTTCGATCTCAGTGCCGAGACTATCCTCATCTTATGCTGCGGCGACACTCTCGCATAGATGGATACGTCATCCACGATGTCCGACAGGTGGGTTATCTGGTCTATCTCTGACCCTGTCATTACCTTTCCTATCGGAAGCCCGAGGTCCTTGCCGATGGCCTTCGCGGTAGCCACATGGTCCCCTGTGATCATCACGACCTTTATCCCAGCTTCCCTGCATTTCCTGATGGAGTCCATGACCTCTGTCCTCGGCGGGTCTATCATGCCCATCAGGCCGATGAAAACAAGCCTGGATTCGATATCCTTCTCAGCCTTGCCGACCTCCTTGTACGCGAACCCCAGCACGCGCAGCGCCTTGTTTGCCATGGCCAGGTTCTTGGTCAGGACAAGTCTCTTGTCTTGCTCGGAGAGTTTCCGGACCTTGCCGTCCAGCAAGATCCTGTCGCACTTGTCGATTATTATGTCCGGTGCACCCTTCACATAGGCTATACGGCTATTGTTCGCCTCGTGAATCGTGGTCATGCACTTCCTGGCAGAATCGAACGGCAGCTCATCCACCCTGGGCTTCTCCTTGTTCAGGGTCTCCTGCTCTATCCCTGCTTTTCTTGCAGCGACTATAAGGGCTGCCTCTGTAGGGTCACCCAGCACGCTCCAGTGTCCATGCTCCTGGACCAGTTTTGCGTCATTGCAAAGAACTGCTGTCTCCATCAGCGTCCCGAGTCCTGCTGTTGCTGCCTCCTTTCCGCCTGTCTCAAACCTGCCTTCGGGCACATAGCCGTGGCCGGTCACCATGACATCCCGCCTGTTCGCAAATATCTCCCTTACTGTCATCTGGTTGTAGGTGAGCGTGCCTGTCTTGTCAGTGCAGATGACATTGCACGAGCCAAGCGTCTCGACCGCCGGCAGCACCCTCACGAGCGCGTTTTTCTTGACCATTCTCTGGACGCCCAGGGCAAGGCAGATTGTGACGACTGCTGCAAGTCCTTCAGGGATCGCAGCGACAGCAAGCGATATGGCGTGCTCGAACGACTGGAACAGCGCCACGCCTTTGAGATATTCTGTCAGGAGGACCACTGCGCATATCACCAGGGTGCCTATCCCGAGGAACTCGCCGAGCTGGGCAAGCTTATATTGGAGAGGTGTCTCTTTTGAATCAGCCTTCTGGACAAGGTCAGCGATCCTGCCTATCTCTGTGCCCATGCCGGTGCTCACCACTACAGCCTTTGCGCGGCCGGCGGTTATCACGGTCCCTGAATATACCATGCACACCCTTTCGGCAAGAAGGCTCTTGTCCTTTGTCGGTCTTATGTCTTTTTTAACGGTCGTACTCTCGCCCGTGAGTGTTGACTCGTTTGTCTCAAGCCTCACGGCCTCGATGAGTCTTGCATCCGCGGGGACCTTGTCGCCGGTCTCGAGCAGGATCAAGTCTCCGGGCACAAGCTCCCTCGCATCGATCTTTTTTGCCTTCCCGCCTCTTACGACCTTAGCCTTGAGAGCTGCAAGCCTCTTGAGGGCATCTATTGATTTTTCAGCATTGTACTCCTGCCAGAACCCGAAAACGGCATTGAGGATGAGTATCACGAATATGAGCACTGCCTCGAAGGTGTCCCTGAGGATGAACGAGACTATTGTCGCAATTATCAGTATCCAGACTATGAAGCTGTTGAACTGGCTCAGAAATATCACCAGGGCCGAGCGTTTTCCCTTCTCCTCGAGCTCATTGGGCCCGAATTTTACCAGCTTCTCCTTGGCGTTGGTCTCTGACAGGCCGTTCTCAGACGTATACAGCGCACCCATGGCATCCTTTGCAGTCATGGCGTGCCAGACAGGTTTTTCAGATATCTTTATCCCCTCTTTTTTGGATTCATGAATAAAATAGAATGTTTATATATTTTGCGTCTGAACTTTTATATTCTGCACTCACTCTTCCATGTTTGTATTGCATCGGCCTGGCAGAATAACAACAATGAGTGTCGTCGCAGGCTATGTGCCTATCTTAGGTATTTTAGGCTAATCTTATGTTATTCATTTCTACTTGCCTGAGGCAGCTGCCTTGGCCTTTTCCTCTGCCTCAACCTTCAGGACGACATCTCCTTTCCTCTTCCTTCTCTCTGCAAGGTGCTCAAGGCTCATGGTGACTGCCCTTGATATGTTCGGGCTCTTCTTCTCCATGTAATACGTCGTGAATATGCTGAGTGCATAGAAAAGCATATAGACGCCGACAAGCACGTATACCACTGTGAAGAGCTTTGTCGCTGTCGTCGTGGGTGCCATGTCTCCGTAGCCTATGGTCGTCAGGGTAGTGACCGTGAAGTACAGCGAGTCGACATAGCCCCATCCTTCGAAGAGAGAGTAGAACATCGTCCCTATTATTATCAGCAGCGCAACAGCCATCGCAAGCGGCAGCAGTCTTACTCTCAGTTTCGGCATATGACTTTTTAACCCAAGAATCATTTATAAGCTTTTGTTTTAATTGCATGGTAATAAGAATATTTATAAAATACGGAAGAAGCGGCAGGAGTATGCCTAAGGAGAATACACACATATTCATCGCAGAACGCGCAACCGGCAAGATAGGGGACAAGGAAATAGCATCGATCATATCTAACCACAGAGGCGAATACTATCTTGGCTCATTCTTCCCCGACATGTTCCTCTATTCATCCAGGTACGTTTACATAGCAAGGAGGCTTCATGGGAGCCGGATGGAGAAGACAAGCGAGCTTGTCTTCCGAACCCTTGACACGCCAAAAAAAGGTCCGACAGGAAGGGACCTGGCGTTCGTCTTCGGGTATCTCAGCCACTGCGCTTCTGACATCGTCTTCCATCCCGCGGTGTTCTATCTGTCGGGAAACTACAATGAAGACGATGCTAGGAACATCGGGGCGGTCAGATACAGGCACAACAGGATCGAGACCTACATCGACAGTACTCTGGGGCATGGGTTCCGTGCCTGCAGCCTTGTTTCAGCCAGCCTACTAAAGGGGCTCGGCGCAATATCAGCGCTTGCAGGAATGTTCGAATCCCACGAAGGGCAGATGAAAAGGATTACAACTGTTTGCCTCAGGAGGGAGCTGTTGGTCAACAGGCTGTCCGGTTCACGCATAGCATATTATCTCGTCAAGCTTCTTACCCGGCTTAAGATTCTCAGCAGGAAGGGCGAACTCGGGATATTCTATCCGGATGTAGGAAATGAGAAAGTCATACCAGACAGGATTGCCTACAGGCATCCCGTGACAGGCAGGGAGGGCTCTGACACCATACAGGGCCTGGTGGATAGATCAGTGGAATTGACGGCCAGGTACATCATTGCTGCATATGATTATCATACAGGAAGGATGACAAGAGAAGAATGCGAAAAGATAATAACCGGCGCGAGCCTTGAGACAGGCATGGCTGGCGAAGGCGTCAATGAGATGAGGTATTTTTCCTGACGATGTTATCCGATGTCTTGAAGCTCCTCCCGCAGTAGACGCACATCTTTCTATTCGACGACCACATCTTTTCCCTGGGCTGATAATTCATCTTGTTTCTGCACTTCGGGCATCTCAGAAGGAACATCTCAGCTGCTTTTGCCATCTTTTTCCTTCTGCTCTTCAATGTCGGCTTCTTTCTGCTCGCCCCGGTCCTTCTCGCCGGTTATCATGTCGTCGACCTCAAGCACCTCTCTTTCATCTGCCGCCCTTTCTGCCTTCTCTAGGCCCCCCTCAACATCGGCGGGCTTTTTCTCGATCTGAGAGTCTTTGGGAATTGCAGCATCGTCTTTTTTCTCTGGAACAACACCCCCAGGTTCTTTTTCTTTCTCATATTCAACAACCTTCTTCTGTTCCTCGGGTTCGATGTCCTTTACGTGCTTGAAGAGGTTCCTGACATCCACGTCGTCCCGAAGGTCGAAATAGTCGTAGAATTTCTGGCTGAGCTTGAGCAGGTATGACCTGCCGTGCCTCTCCTTTGACAGAAAACCCATCTTTTCAAGCTCTGCGATATGGTCGTATGCCTTGTTGGTCCTTATCCTTATTACATCGCTCTGGACAATGGGCTGCTTCCAGGCGACCACTGCAAGAGTCTCCATTAGTGTCTTTGAGAATTCCATGTAAGGCGTTATCTTCCTGACTGTCCTGAGATATTTCTCTCTCACGCTCATCTTCCAGCCGTCGCCGTCCTCTGATATCATCATGGGAGAGCCCCTGTCATCGTATTCCTTCTGCAGCTTCTTCAGTGCTGATTTCAAAGGCCCGGGCGAGCCTACTTTCACAAGCTTGCCCAGTTCGTCCAGCCCGATCTTCCTGCCGCATGAGAACAGTATCGCCTCGATGCTCCTCAAAAGGTCCTCTTCCATGGTTCCGTTGTTTCTAGAATTGTTTATATACTTTTTGGTGGGGCGGCAGGATGTTTTAAGCTATCCTCCTGACACGACCTGCAGGACTTCGACATCATCAGAATCCTTCAGGACGGCCTCATCAGTGACCAGAGCGCCGTTTGCCGTGACAATGACTGTCTCGGGGTTGATTTTCAATTTGGTCAACAGAGACCTTGCCGGACCTGAAAAACGGATGTTCTTCCTTTCCTGGGATTTCTGGATGTAGATTTTCATCGGTTGAGGATAAACTTCCGGCATTTATATATTTTTCAGTCTCCCTTCGATCGCACGTATGCTAAACCCGACAAGAGGCCGAAGGACAAGCAGGCCGGAAGGGTAATCATTTATGTCTTTCAGAGTATCGCCTGTTACCAGGGTGAAAATTTCCCTTTTTTCTGCAATGGCATTTAATTCAGACAGGTCATTTAAGCGCAAGAACTCCAGTTCCCTGGAGCCGTAGTTGTATCTTTGCAGCAGGGAGATGTCAGCTGCCTTGGTCCCGACAGGTATCACCCTCAGTCCTCTTCTCATCATGAGCCATGTTGCAAGAAGCGATTTCCTGTCCTTTATGAGGGCGATTGCTATGCCGTTTACCCCGCATGGCAGGCCCTTTGGCCCCTCGATACTGTCAATGAAAACATATACGCTGCCGTCTATTATCTCAATGCCGACATCCACGTCAAAATCCTTCAGAGACACTTTTTTTCTGAAAGTCTCGGCAATGTAGCTTCCGAAATGCACGTTCATCTCCTGGGAATTCATGCCTGTCGACTTGTCAGCGCGGTTGCTTGATACCCTGAACGTCCTGAACTTCTTCCCGGATAAAATTGAATATATCGCTTTCTTGATGCTCTCCGGGTCGGTGCCTGTCTTCTTCGCGTGGCTGAAGGAGACAATCCCGAACACGCGCGAGAGCTCCCTGCAGCTGTCGCCGGTCTCTATCAAAATCCTGCCTCTCTTCCTCAGAATATTCCTAAAGCAGACATTATTCTTCTTGAGGCAGCTGCGGATGTTTGCGACAAGCTTCTTCTCAAAGTCTGTCCTGTTCTTCCCTTTGAGGGCGATCTCGCCGTAACGCACCAGTATTGTGTCATGCATGTTACCCGAACCACTTCCCGAGCCCTTCCTGCTTCTCCTTCTCCCTCCCGAAGACGCTGTCTATCCTGAGCTGCAGCAGGTCGAGGGTCTGCTTAAGGTACACAGGCACCTCGTACTTGTTCGCAAGGCTGATTGTCGGCTCTAGGTATTTGATCACAGAACCGTGCGATACCGTGAATATTATCCTCCCTCCGCAGCCGCATTTCCCTGCCAGCGGCGGCCTTCTGAACTTCTCGTTGCACTTTACGCACCGGAACTGCTGCGTCGAGAATTTCCTGAGGTTGCCTTTGGTGTCACGCAAGAGGTGCTTCTCGATGACAAGCCTTGCGACATCTGACTCATTTACTGCCCGTATCCTCTCGGCGATCGCCATCTGGCCCATGAGCTTCTCCTGCATGGACGGCAGCGACTTGTAAGCTGAGAAATTGACCCCTGAGTTGATGTTCGACACGTCATGGGTGAACCCCATCTTCTCGAACTGCTTCTCTGTCCCGAGAGTGTGCTTGAGCTGCCTGATCTTCACTTCCCATGGGTTCTTCATCGCATTGCCTGCGGTGTAGAGCTCCAGTGGATATTCCCAGACGATATCAAGTCCGTGGACCTGGTCATCGACCTCGGCTGGGTTGAGCTTCGATGTCATCACAAGCGGAGCGTCCATGGTCTTTGCACCCCTGGAGTCAGGCAAAAACTGCCTTGAGAAATTCAATAACCCGTCCATGAGAAGTATCACGCACCCCTCGTCGCCGTCGCAGTCACGCCTGAGGGCGGCATGGAACAGAGGGTGGGCAAACAGCCCCTGGGTGTTGGAGAATCCAATTATCCTGCCGACAGTGCCTGCGGATATGTGCGGAGCAAGGCCTATGACATACTGGCCGACCATGTCATCCCTGGTTCTTGCATTGTAGAAAGGCTCAAGCCCGTATAATTTCACCAGGAGTTCATCCACAAAATTCGCGACTTTCAAGAGCACAGAGCCTGCCTGCTCATCAAGCGCGTCCGTGGCTGCAGGGAGTATAAGGTCCTGTGGCATGATCTCTACAATCTGCTCCTCATTTTTGAGGGGCTGGCCTTTGATATCGTGGGTGTAGCCAAGCTCCTTCAGTTTTTCGACAGGAGTGTGTATCTCCTTCGGCTTGAAATGCGTGACAGGAAGCTCGCTCATGTCAAACCGGACTGTCCCGTCCTTGTTGACGAAAACCTCGTGTTTTGCTCGCAGGATGCCTTTTATCATGTGCTCAGGTGTGTGATCCCTGTTCATCGTACCCCTGACCCCTTTGATCAGGTCGGGGTATACCTTGTCGCCGAGCTTGTCGAGGGCCTTCTGGAAATAATGCCCGATGTCTATCTCCTGTCTCGAATAGGCGGTGCCCTGGCCGTGAGCGCAACTTGCATCCTTGCTCAGGCCGCACTTCGGGCAGAGATACAGCCTGTCAGTCGTACCGCCGCAGTTTTCACAAACAGGAAAAATCGTGTCCTTGCTGCATTTGGGGCATCTGTACATGGGGAGGTCGGCTGTCACCTTGCCTGCTTCGATTGCGGCCTGGAAGCTCCTGAGCCTCCCGCCTTCGTCGCCTATCGGGAAAAGCACCTGCGGGCTGCCTGTCATCTTCCTCATCTTGGCCTTCTCTGGCCGGCCCATCCTCGCGCCGACGAATGTCCCTGACCTGTCCATGACCTTTAGCCCTGACAGAGCATTCACGTTCTCCAGGACGCTCCTGCCCTCATCAATCTTCTTTACCGGTTCGCCGGCGGGTGTAACCAGAAGCCCGAGAGAGGCAAGCATGCCTTGCGAATGCTCTTCATCAAGGACCACGAACTCGTTGCTTGCCACGCTGTGCGGGACACCTATCTTCTCGAGAGTCCTCTTTGCGTGCTGCTCAAGCTCAAGGACCGTCTTGGTCACCCTGCTCCCTTCCCGGTAAACCTTCCCTTTGCTCAACCATCGCACTAGCCCGGCAAGCTCATCGTTCTGGATGTGGCTCCAATAGTACGTATATTCAGGATGCAGCGGTATGCCTGTTTTCTCTGATATCCTGAACGCATGGGATGCGGATATCCCCTTCCTGAAAGGGGCTTCCAGGACCCCTTCAATGATATCTCTGCCCACACCTGTCAGTTTCGATATCTTCCCTGCATCGACAGAGCCGAACATATCGGATGAAGCTTTCTCCAGGTGCCTGAGCCACCAGTCCTCGTTGTAGCCCGCAGGCACCAGTACATGGCCGTTCTCTGAAAAATCCCCATAGTTGAACAGGATGTCGCCGAGAAAGATTATCTCCTTGACCCTCTCCTTGTATAATTTCGCCTCTCTCGAGGTCTTAATCCTTACAACCGACCCGTCTTCAGTAATCACTGTCGGCCCGTCTATTGTGTCGCAGGGTGTTATTGACGCTGCCTTGCCGGGCCTTTCCATCTTGAGTTGGGTCCCAGTAGCGATGAAATTGTCGAGAAGTACCATCGTCGCAGGATTAATCCCCGCTGCAGAAAAACCTGAAAACCTCGACCTCCCGTACCTGAGCCTGAACCCGCCCCGCGCCATCGGATGCGTGAGTACCGGCCTCCCTGCCACGAGATCGTCGATGAAAGTGAAATTAGGTGCCAGCTTGTCTTTCTGCTCAAGCCCCTTGTCCTTGGATTTCTTACGTTTCTGAAGCAACAGGAAATCTTCAAGGAAACCCCAGTCAAGCCCGAAATCCTTGCCCCACACAGAAAGCCTCTTCCAAAGCTTCGGCGCTTTCTGTGAAAGGCCTTCTGCCAGCACGAGGCATAACCCACCCCTTATCCTGTTGGTATTGACCCTTGGCAGGTCCTTGTAGTTCGACACCTCGAATATCTCTGTCGGCTCGCCGTCCACTTCCACTGGAAGGTTCCTGACAAGATAGCCAATCTCATCGTCCGAAGGCCTGTACTGGAGATTGGTCACCCTGCTGTTGTAGTCGTCAATCTCGGTCTTGAACCTGTTTATCTCATCATCATCAGGGTCGTATTTGGCATAGCCCATAATGACGCGCATGTAATCTGTCAACAGGAGCGAGAACGCAGCTGCTGTTCCGCCTGCTCCCCTTATCGGGCCTGCGTAGACCGGGACCAGGTACTCCCTGCCTTTCTTTGTCTTCTTTATCCTGAGCTCCACAAAACCTTCAAGCGGAGCAGAGACTATGCCTCCTGTGTGATAGGTGAACCCCGCCCTGATGCCTGCCTCGATTGCCTCTCTCTTTGTTTCGAATTTGCAGAATTTTTGCTTTGCTACCTCTTCGGCGATCTTGAGGGCCACCCTCCAGTCAAGCAGGTTGTATTCCTTCTCAAGCTCTATTATCCTCTTCTTAAAACCTGTTTCCGCGAGGTTCGGCGCGACAGAGCTCATCAACCCCTCGACGCGCTCAGCCATGTTCTTTGCAAGCCTCACGTCAACAAATTTCTCAGGGTCATATCCCTTTTTCCTGGCCTTGCTTGCGATTTTGTAGCATTCGTCCACGCCGGTTTCTATGGAATCGAAATATTTCTGCATCTGTTCTGAAGCTATCATGCTAAAACCTTAAGATCTTTGTCTGCCTGGTCTGCAGATTGACAAGCGGCACGTACGCGGGCTCAGGGTTGTGGCCTACCCTTCGCTGGAACGACGTAGTTGACTGCCAGCATGAGCCGCATATCATCGAGACGTTCCTGTATCCTGAAACGTACGACTTGTGGATGTGGCCCGAGACAAGGAAGTCCGGGACCTTTGATATGAACAGCGTGTCCTTGTCCTTGTCCGGGACGTACAGTGTCGACGTATGGCTCGGCGCAAGGTGCCTCCTCTGCAGGAGGAATTTCATGACAAGGTCAGCCCGGTCGTACCCGCCGTTGTTCCTTATCGAATCGACGTTCGATATGTAATAATCAAAACTGTACCCATGGTACATCAGCACGTCGAACCCTGAAAACCCGTCTGTCGCTGCGATGTTTACTATCCCTGGGTTGCTGACAAGCGTAAGGTTCGGCAGTGCAAAAAGCGGCGCTGCGAACTGTCTGTCAAACGCTGGCTGGGGCTCCGAAAGCCTGGTAGAGTCATGGTTGCCGGGGCAAATGATGACCTGTATATGATCAGGGATCATCGACAGGTATCTTGCACATTCCTCATACTGCTCATACACGTCCTTTATCGTGAGCTCGGGCTCCTGGTTGGGGTATATCCCCACGCCGTCCACGAGGTCGCCAGCGATGAACATGTACTTTATCTTCTTTATTATCCCTGCATGCTCAATTGTCCCAACCTCTCCCCTCAGCCAGCGCAAGAATTTGGTGAACTTGTCCTCAAGAAAATTCACCGAGCCTACATGGAGGTCTGAGAGGAATATGGCATACCCTTCCTCAGGGCATTTCTTAAGCTCCTTGTTGAGCGGGATGTCGGGATTGAGGATGCCGGTACAAAAGACGATGCCGTCCCCGCTCATGCCCGTGATGCCCACGACCTCGTCAAGGACAGTGTCCTTTGCAAGCGAGAAGAGCTCCTGCTTGGAGCTGTTCACAAGCACCCTTATCACACCTGTCCTGTCCTCGAGCTTGAGCATCACATGCCCGCCGGATGTTGTCGTCTTGTCGCTCACCATGCCTATCAACGCCACGTTCTCCCTGTCCCTCTTCTGCAGGATGCGCGCAATCGACGTCAACCCTGACAGCTCCTGCCTGTTCCTGAGGAGGCCCTCGACCTGCCTGAACCTGGAGTTGTAATAGCCAACAAAATCACCGACATCCTTCTTTGAGACAGGCTCCTCGTAGTCGAAGACCACCCTGAGGCCCTTCGCTGCCTTTGCAGGCATGCATTTCGCCGGGTCGTCATTAACCTTCACGCACTCAAGGAATCTCCTGTAATGGGTGTTGTCATTCTCCCTTTCTGCAATGGCCCTTGCGGCCTCGAGATCCATCCAGTTGATGTCGGTGATCTTTCTTCCGAGAAGTGAAACAGAATCATTGTTGAGGAGCGCAAGCTGGGCCGGAGCCTTCTCGCTCAGCAGGGTGCTTAAGGCCTGCCCATCCTCATGACCTGCAAATAGGTCATCGCTGACAAGAAAGCCTTTCTCAAGCATCGACCTGACTATCTCCTTCTTCGTGTCATTGTCAACCATCTTCAAACACCGAGTGCCTGCTCTAGTATTTTCTTAACATTAGGCTTTATGTGGCTTGAAAGTGACAGGCTTATCTCCCTTGTCCTTCCGAATCTGCCTTTCGATATCACCCTTGCGTTTATTATCCCCAACATGTCGAGCTCTGCAAGGATGTCTGAGAGCCTCCTCTGCGTCAGGGGCCTGACCCCTGCTCCGGCGCAGTAGTCTTTGTATATATCGTATACTTCGCCTGTATAGAACACGCCTCTCTGTTTCTTGTCAAGTATGAAAATCGAGTATAGGGTCAGCTGATGTTGCTTGGGCTGCGTCCTTACGATATCCTGGACCCTGTCCCTCTCTATCTTTTCCTCGGCCTTGTCGATATGCGCTATAGCCACGGTCTTCTGGTCTTCCCTTTCAGATATCTCGCCCGCGACCCTCAGGAGCTCGAGCGCCCTTCTGGCATCGCCATGCTCTCTTGCCGCATACGCAGCGCATTTCTCAATCACACCCCCGGATAATGCTCCTTCGCGAAATGCCCTTTTCGCCCTCCGCCTGAGGATGTCCTGAAGCTGAAGAGCGTTGTATGGCGGAAAAACGATTTCTTCCTCAGACAGCGACGACTTGACCCTCGGGTCGATATTGTCGATGAACATGAGGTCGTTGGATATCCCCACCACGCTTATCTGGGTATTCTTCAGGTCAGAGTTCAGCCTGGTAAGGTTGTAAATAATCCCGTCTCCTGCCTTCTTCACGAGCTGGTCTATCTCGTCGAGAATGAGGACGAGGACCTGCTTGTCCTTTTCTATCAGGTTTATGAAGATGTTATATATGTCGTCTGTCGGAAGGCCTGTGGATGGGACCTTGGTTCCGTATTCCTGTATGAGCTGGGCTATGAGACGGTACTCGGTGTCCGCTATCCTCTTGAGCTTGCAGTTAAGGTATATGATCTTCAGGCTGATGTCCTTTTCCCTTGATACGTTGAGCATCTGCTCGGCGACATAGCGCGCAGTCGTCGTCTTGCCTGTCCCTGTCTTGCCATACAGGAATATGTTTGATGGCTTTTCCATCTTCAGGGCCGGGGCGATGATATGGGCTATGCTTTTTATCTCTTCGTCCCTGTGGAGTATGTCTTTTGGCGTGTAGCTGGTCTGCAGCACCTCCTTTTCCTTAAAGAGGGACTCTTTGGATATGAATGTCTCGAAGAACCCCTTTAAGCCTTTTTCCACCATGGATTTCCATATGAAACAGAGGTTTATAAATTTTGCTGTGTACAGGCCCGGAGTCACCCCATGATTTCCTGTGGAAAACAAATACTCAAAAATATAGACGCATCTAGACAGCATGTAAATATCAGGAAGTCTGAGATGCGCACGCAGACCACTCGTTGACAGAAGACAAATTCAAGGGTAACGATATTCTCGCAGCAATGTATTGTTGGGTTCCCTGTCAGGCTCCGAGAGCGTTCCTGGATACTAGGTCCCCATACTTTCTCACATTAAAAATTCTCTGTCCATGACCTCGCGTCTTTTCATATTGGATTGCCAATAAATTGTCAGCAAAGGCCAAATTAATTATATTTTAACACGGAAAAAACAATGCTGGTGATTCAATTTGCCCCGCCATGAAAATATCGAAAATTGATGCGCCTGCTCTTTGTGCGCATATTATATATATTTATTTTCAATATAGAAAAGAAGAAGATACAGGTAGATGTAAGTAGATATTGCTATAATATACAGTTCAAAAAATATATATCATCAAATAATATTTGAAAAATACAGTTGGTGTCATGTCTTATACAAAATAACAATCCGGACATGGCTGTTTGAGACATGGGCAACAATATTTAAGAAAACATGAAGCGCAAGTGAAAAATACACCCAAAAATCTCCAAGAGTTCCATACGAAACAGAGGTGTCACACCCTGGGCAGAATTGATGCGGAAAGCTCGGATTATGGCCTGGCTTGAGATAACATTGAGGCAAAAAATTATCAGGATTTTGAAACTGGGCATATTCGTGCCAGGGCAAAAGACCTTCAACAGAAACTTTTTTATATGAGTTTGCTAATTAAATTGACAAAAGGAGGTGACGGGAATGGAATTATCTTATTTTCGTAAGCCTCTCGCAGGTGTATTCGGAGGTCGTCAAATATGGCAGATAGCTTGACAGTTAATCTATCGGTGGTAATCCTGGCAGTTATAGTAGGGACATTGGCTGCGATAGTATACAGCCTAAGGATCCTGGTTATGCTGGAGAGAAGAATTGCAAGGATGGACTTGAACATAGAGAAGATCGCCTCCAGGGTTGCAAGAGAGGAAGAGCAGATTCTGAGAGAAGAGAAGACGATAGAGAAAAGGATCGGGCTGCCCAAGAAGAAGAGATAGGCCTGCCCGGGTGTTCTTATGGAATTTGGGAGGGTCATAAAAAATATCAGGTCTCTTAAGGTCCAGGGTGCGGAAAACATAGCAAGGGAGTCAGTGGATTCCCTCAGGATAATCCTCAAGAATTCTAAGGCCAGGACCGCAAAGGAACTGTACAGGGAACTTGAGGCTGCAAGAAAGAGTCTTGTGGGCGCAAGGCCGACCGAGCCCTGCATGAGAAACGCCCTCAACTATGTCATGAACAATGTCGACAGGAAGGACGTGATAAGGCTTTCTGAAGGGGTATCAAAAAGGATAAAGGAAGTGCTGTCCTATTTCGATGAAGCTGAGAGGAAGATTGCGGAGATCGGAGCAAATACCGTAAGAAAGAATTATGCGGTATTCACCCACTGCCATTCCTCCACTGTCATGATGGTTCTTGCAAAAGCGAGGTTTTCTGGGACGAGGTTTGTCGTGCACAATACAGAGACCAGGCCCAAGTTCCAGGGCAGGCGTACTGCAAAGGAGCTTTCGGCTCTGGGCATAAAAGTGTTCCATTATGTCGACTCGGCAGCACGGTTAGCGCTGAAGAAATGCGACCTCTTCCTCTTCGGGGCCGACGCCGTACAGTCCGACGGAAGAATAATCAACAAGATAGGGACAGAGCTGTTCCTTGAGATAGCTGAAAGGTACGACATCCCGGCGTACTGCTGCGCCGTATCCTGGAAATTCGATCCCTTGACAGTGTATGATGTCGAGGAACCGATGGAGAACAGGAATCCTGAAGAGGTTTGGGGCAAGAGCCCGAAAAACATCACAATCATGAACCCGGCATTCGAAATAATCGAGCCGAGGCTCGTGACAGGAGTGATATCAGAGCTCGGTGTCTACAAGCCTGAAGTGTTCGTGGACATAGTCAGGAGAGAGAGGCCCTGGATGTTCAAAAAGTGACCTTGCCAAGGATCCATCCTTCTAGAATACGATATTGAATCCGTGCATCTCATCCACGTCTTTTTCAGTGATGTCCAGGTCATCTACCCGTGAAGCCCCAGGCCCTTCCCTGCACCAGTCGGCGAGCATCCTGATAGCATTCTCATCGCCCTGCGCAAATATCTCCACGCCGCCCGAGGGCAGGTTTTTCACAGCTCCTCTTATTCCAAGCTCAATCGCCTGCTTCCTGGTGTTCTCCCTGAAAAAGACGCCCTGCACCCTGCCGGTTGCGATAATCCTGTAGGTCTTCATTCTTCGGTCAGCATGACTGCCTGGGCATGCGGTATGTCACCTATCTTCAGCACCTGCTTCTCTTCGACAAGACCGTTCCTGACAGCGAGCCCTACAGACTGCTCGCCTGCGATGTTGAGTATGTAGGCCCTTTTCATGAGTTCCAGGAGCGCTTCTTCCCCCATCTCATCTCCGTTGAAGAAGTCAGAGCCCAGATCCAGCCTGGCTTCAGGGCTTTCGACAAGCTTTCCCAGGAGTCCGGTGTCGCAGACAGCAAGGATGAGCCTTCCGTCCGGCGTTATGTGCTTTTTTGCAATCATCTTAGGCTTTGACAGAGCGCCTTGAGCCGCATGCCAGGCATTTTATGAACAAAAACTTGTCTTCCCTGATGAGCTTGGTGTCAGGCTTGCCACACTCCTTGCAGAGGACGTACTCCTCGACATACTGCTCTATCTTGTCGTTTATCCTCGATGCAGGTATCTTTGTACCGAAAATCACGTAGTTCTTCTTTGTCGTCGCAGGCGTGGCAAGTTCCTTTGTCAGGTACTTCAATAGATGTTGCGGTTTTCTCTGCAGTGTCGCGGCTATCTGGTAGAAGTTGGAGAGTATCGTCTTGTTCCCCTGCAGGTGCCCCCTGACCTTGGGTATCTCGAACCTTGCCTTCTGTGTAGAGACGTCCGGCAGCTTCCCGTAGGCCTGCTCCAGCAGTTCCTCGTATGTCATGAGCCCAAAGAATCCCTGATTATTTATAAATCTTTTTCAAAACCGTTGAAATCGAATGTGTCAAGCTCTTTCTTGAGTTCGGCAATCTCATCCTTTAGCTCGGCAGGGCTTTTCTCTTTTTCCTGCCCCTTCTTTGCGAGATGAGCCTCGGTCGCCTTTATCATCTCCCTCCTGTCCCTTATGTCATAGAGCTTGAATGCGAGCGCCGGGTCTTTTTTCTCTATCCAGTCTGCTATATCGTTCCTCTCAGGCGTTACGAACTCCCTGAACTTCTCCATGTTGATCTTTCTCAGGAATGCAAGGATATCTTCTGCTGAAGCGGGGTGTTTGATTCTTCGTGCCTTGACAGTCTTGAGCTTGCCAGAGGCAAAATAAAGGATGTTCGCTATGACTACGAGAATCAGGGCGCCGGGGAGCACGTATCTTACAGCGCCGCTGTTGTCCACGTTGCCGCTTTCCTTGATCACGCTTCCTGTCGGCATCATGCCTCCATTTTCAAGGCCCAGCCTTGATTTGACAATGATGCCGTGCCCTTTGACAATAATGTCTGCCGAGAGCCCGGGCCCCATAGCCTCAGGCTCGGCCAGGGTCACATTGAACTCCTTGAAACCGTCACTTTGTTTGAAGACGAGCTTCTTTTCGCTCAGTGTTGCGTATTGGGAAAGACTGCCGTTTATGCTTATCTCTGCCGTATAAGCGGTATTTTCAGTGTTATAGACCCTGTAAAGGACAGATTCTTTGCCGCCTGGCGTAAATATTATGTTCTTGCTTGCAGGGGCAAGGCCTAGCCCGTATGCAGAAGAGCAGAGCATGGCAAGAGCGAGCAGCAACATAGTGGGCCTTATCATAAGCCTATATTCAGTGTTGCAATATTTATAATTTTCGTAAAAAGCTTTAAATATGAGACTAGCCAGAGGACAACTGATGGTGCTTGAATCCCTGACAAACCCGGTAAGCGCTGAAAAGAGGCCCCTGCAGATGCTTCTTTTGGGTTTTACATACGCTTCTGTCGCGATGTTTCTGAGCCTTTGGATATTCTACCAGTATTCCTCGCTTGTGATGGTCTTTTTGACAGTCCTTGCATCGATACCGATCATATACAACACCATACGTTTCGAGGAGACCAAGGACGAGGGCCAGACAGACGAGATAATCCTGCTAAAGGAGCATTCAAAGGCCCTGAAGGTTTTCATATATCTTTTCTTCGGATTCACCATCGCATACGTGTTCTGGTTTGTCTTTTTCCCGCAGATAACAGCGGTCCTTGGGTTCGTCCTTCCGTTCTTCCATACGCCAGCAGACGGCAACACAGTGCTTTTCCAGACGCAGACAGAGACATTCTACAACATCAATGGTGGTGTTACAGGGCTCAGTGTTCAGGCCGGCGAGTTCCTCAAGATCCTTCTCAACAACACCAAGGTTCTCATATTCTGCCTGATATTCTCGTTCATCTACGGCCTCGGGGCCATATACATCCTTGCATGGAACGCCTCTGTAATCGGCGCAGCTGTGGGGATATTCATCCGTAAGAACATCGACGCCATAGTCGCAAGCTCAGGGCCTGCAAAAGCCGCGGCCTACATCCAGATAATAGCCATCGGTTTCCTCAAGTATTCCCTTCACGGCGTGCTCGAGATAATGGCTTATTTCATAGGCGGGCTAGCAGGCGGGATCATATCCATTGCCGTAATCAGGCACAGTTTCGGCTCAAAGAAATTCGAGACAGCATTATGGGACGCGTCTGACCTGATTATCATATCCTTGATTGTGCTGGTTGTAGCGGCCCTGATTGAAGTGTTCGTGACGCCCCTGGTGTTTTAGGAGCGCACCGCAGTTTGCGCAGAAATTGTCATGGGGTCTCACCTGCCTGTTGCAGTATGGGCACAGGCGTTGCCGGCTCTGATGTGGGGCATGGTGCTGGGCTTTCTTTGGAGCATCTTTATTTTTCAGCCTGGCATACAGTATCTTACCGCCGCCATAGAGCATGAATCCTGCCCCGACATATACGAAGAAGAATATCGACTTCACAAAGAGAGAGATTATTGCGACAACCGCCCCGATGATCAGGAATGCTGTTGCTGGTATTTCTGCCATTCTGCATCCTATTGCAATATTGTTTTAAATATTTTTTCCTGGTTTTTGCCGCCCATCTGTTGTTTGCAGGCTTTGCATCTTCTTCTTGGCTCTCTGGCAGACAGTCCAAACCGTCCTCTGGTCACGGTGCAGCACCTGAGCTATCTCAGTGAATCTCAGGCTGTATGTGTTCTTGAGGTAATAGGCAACAGCCTCGAGGTTTGAGAGCCTCCTGTCAGCGATGGCTGATATGGGGATGATGTATTTCGTGTCCTTGATTTTCAGTTTCTCAGAGCGCTTCTTCAACGATGACCTGTATGCCTGCCATATGGTCTTCTCGCTCCTGCTTGTGAGTTCGGCGATCTTCTTGAAGCTTATGTTCAGGTTCTCATGAAGGTACCTTGAGACTGTCTCGAGCGTGCTCAAACTTTCGCTGAAAACTGATGCGGGTATGAATATCTCTTTTTCGCTCAATAGCTCGAAAAGCTGCACAAGCTCGACTTCATACCTTTCCCTGAGGCCGGTGAGGAGTATCTTGAACTCCTCGAACTTCCTGTCCCTGCGTACAGCCATCTCCTTATCCACTGTACCCAGCCTCCATTACTATTGTAGATGATTTCGGCCCTGCCGG
>CAYXZQ010000016.1:4897-35997 GCA_964469935.1 uncultured Methanosarcinales archaeon | reverse complement strand
GAAGGGCCTCCCTTGTCTTCTCTATGTCTTTTGGGAATGTGTCGGCATAGTATGACGCAAGCATGGAAGCATCTGTGTTGCCTATCCTGCCGTCGGCAACGTAGCCCTTTTTCTTCGCATAGGCAAGGATGCGGTCAGAGACAGACTTCCTGGACTCGATCATGTCGTATACAGGCCTGATTATCCTGTAGTATGACCTGGGCGTGACTGAGCGGGTGAAAGAGAAAAGCCGCTTTGCATAATTGTGCATCTCTGCCCTCTCATAGCCATTGTACGCGCTCCAGAGCTGGAGATGGTTGCGCACGTATGTATGAGGCGGTATGTAGAGCACATTGCCCTCCAGCTTGAATGCCTCTTCAATTGCAAAATCCGCAGGGATGACCTCGATGAAATCCCTCTGGATCTTCTTTAGGCAGTACTTGAGCATGACAGTGATGGCGACGACCACGGACATGTAGTTTATGTCCATGCCCCTCTGCTCCAGGGTGCCGTGCTTGTTTATCTTTACAGGGTGCCATCCTATGTCGAGCTTGAACGGGTAGAGGACATTGAAATCGACAGACGGGTCTGCCCTCCTGACTTCCTTCTCCCAGCGCATCCATCTTTTCGAGAGGCTGATAAGAAGGTCTGTCACTGTCTGCTTGTACGGCGGAAGCCCGCCTATCTGCTGGAGCTTTGCATAGACACCATCCATGTACTTGAGCTTTTTTCCTCCACGGTATATCAGCGTCCTCGAGTCCTTCGCAAGATACTGGCCTTCGAACAGCGGCGATGACTGGGCATAGAGGGTGAGCGCCGGGTCTGCTGCAATCTCGAAATTGTATGACGCCATCATGGACCTCTCGAGCTTGCTCTTCCTCATGAGCTTGAGTAATTTCTCATTCGCATCGAACACGCCTTTGGGCAGGCTGTAATGGTGGTGGAATCCTGTCGCCCTCGCCGCATTCTCCATCTTCGGGTAGCCGAATATCTTCTTCTTTATGTCATACTGCTGGCCTCTGCTGAACCTGGGCTGGAATTTCCCGGGGTAGGTGGCGAATGGGTAGAGCTTGAGGCCCTCTTCCCTGCAGATATCCATGCTCTTCTGTATGGAGTCGATGAGATCGATTGTCGGGTTTACAGCAGGGACATCGGGATAGCAGCCGAACTCTATCATGTTCATGCCGACCTCCTTGCTGACATCGATGTTCTTGTGCGTGTCCTTGATTGCGGATATTACCTTATGCGCCCTGTTCGATATTCGCCCTTTGTCGTCGATGATATGGAACTCCGCCTCGATGCCGGTCTTGGACCTCTTCAGCGGCCTTTCTCTCTTTTTCCCCATGCCTGATTTAGATTTGGGTATCATTTATATAATTAATTATTTTCACTCTCTTATCGATATGTCGGCAGGACTGTTCCCGGATATTTTAAATATCCAGGACGATTCCCGAAAACGATGCACAGGAAGGCGCGAGATGAGCTCAAGAAGTACATCCAGGAAGACAGGGCTCTTGCCTCAAGGTCCCTTGATGCGATAAAGAAAATGTATTCTGAAGCAGGCATGAAGGTCGGGAGCAGGACACTGCCTGCTTATCTTTCTGCGAATTTTTTGTCGGCAAGCCAGTTCGAGAGCATCAGGCAACAGGCTGAGTCCATTGCAGGGGTGCTGGGAAAGATTGCAGACCACATCTGCAGTGAACCTGACCCAGGAGCCTCCCTGGATCCTTATGAAGAGCAGTACAGGCTCTTTCCCCCAGGCAGGGGATGCAGGGCCGGGATGATAATGAGGCTCGACATGTTCTTTGACGGAACATCCCTGAAGCTTGTCGAGTACAACTGCGAAAGCCCGTCAGGCATGGGAAGGATATCGCTCATCGACAAGATATTCAGGGACATTCCCCAGCTCGAGATGTTCAGGAGAAGGATCATGCCGCTTCCTGACATCATGCATGAGCTTGCAGGATTCACCATGAAATCCTACAGGGATGACGGAGGAAGGAAGAGGAAGCCGGCAATCGCCTTTGTGGACTGGAAGGATGTCAGGACAATCGCAGACCAGGAATACATCATATCAAACATGAATTCCGTAGGGCTTAGGGCCTTCGGCTGCGAGCCGGGGAACCTCAGGTATGAAAACAGCCGGCTTTTCTACGGGCAGGAGCAGATAGACATAGTCTTCAGGAGGGTGATTGCAAAAGAGCTCCTTGCAAGGAAGGATGAATGCAGGGATTTCATCAATGCTCTCAAAGACGGGAAGGTCTGTGTTATCAACCCGGGGATATCCATAATACTCAATGACAAGAGGATACTCCATCATCTTAGCCGGGGAGATTTTGACATGCTGCTCGATGAGGACGAGATAAGACTGGTGAGAGGCATAGTGCCATGGACACGCGGAGCGGTTGACAGGACTGCATTGGATCCCGGAGGCAGGAAGGTCAGGCTTTCTGATTTTATCCTTGAGAACAGGGAGAGGCTCGTGCTCAAGCCCGGGAGGGGCTACGGCGGAGAGGAAGTGGTGCTGGGCTGCGAGGTCTCGGATAACGTATGGAAAAAGACGCGGGAGACTGCATTTGCAGAACAGGACTGGGTCGTGCAGGAGTATGTAGATATCCCGCAGATAGACGTCTTCGGAACAGGGGGTTTCGAGAGGAAATACATCAATCTCAGCCCGTTCGTGATAGGAGGAAATCTGTCCGGGTTCTTCACCAGGGTCTCGGAGTCGAAGATAATAAACATCAGCAGGAAAGGAGGGCTCATACCCACATATGTCCTTAAAGGATGATCACTTCAGCATCTTCTCAGAGGCTTTTGTCGTCTTGTCTGAAAATTCAGGCCACTCCTTGATGTTCTCCTCCGGCGGCTCTATGTCAAATATGTTCGCGACATCGGAAGAGAGCTTTTCGAGCTTACTCTTCACGGATGCTGTCCTGTTCCAGTTCATGTAGAGCCTCTTGTTGACCTCCATGGAGAATATGAACACGTCCGGGTACTTCGTGCTCAGCCATCTCAGTATGTATCCGCCTCCGTAAGGGGTGTTCAGGAGAACAGGGCTGTAGCCGAGAGATATCATCTTCCTCTGCATGCTCTTTACTATGGGAATGTAGAAATTAGGTATGTATCTCGTGCCGAAGCTTACGCTCGGCCTGCCGGGAAGATCTTTCATGGAATGTCCGTCGAATATTATGTTGAACTTGTACGTGTTGACAAGAGTCGAGAGCATGAAATAGAATTCCCTGTAGGAGTTGAAAATATCCCTGTATTCGCTCTTCGACGGCAGCTCTTTCCAGACATCGGAGTACTTACCCCTGCGGATGTTGTAGTTGTCATAGACAGCCCTCTCAATGCTCCTGTTGAAATCGATTACGAACCTCGATTTCTTGTTGTCGATCCAGATACCGCCTTTCTCGAGCACCAGCCTGCTGTAGATTATGTGCGTGTCCCTGTCCTCCTCGAGCCTCCTGTCCTTCTCTGTCACGAGCTGTTTCTTCCTGAGGTTTGCTGGCACCCATGTCCCAGAGTGTATAGTGAGGAGAAGGACATTGAAGGAATCTTTCCTGTAGTTGTCATAGATTATCACGCCGTTCTTCGTGATTGTCATCTTCACGTCCCTGTATCTGGGGTGGAGTAGTTCCAGGTCCTTCTTGACAAGCTCATACAGCTCGAGGTCCGCGAAGAAATTCTTGAAATAGATCCTGTTCCTATCCCTGTGAAACTCGTGGAGCGTGCCTGTCAGGAGCCTGCCGAATATCTTGTAGCTCTTGAGCACGGATATGAAATTCAGGTGGGGCTCCTCCTCGATGAGGTTCACGAGCCTGTTCATGAGCTTGAACAGGAAGAATCTCTTGGATATGCCGATGGTAAGGGAAGAGGAGGTGGGCCTGATAAGCACCGGGCTTATGTTCTCAAGGAACTCCCTGATCCTTTCCATGGGCTTGTCCATGAGATAAACTAATCAGAGCACATTAATATATTTAACGATGTTTTCAGTCCTCAGCTGATTTCATCTCTTTAGAGATAAATAGGTTGGATATGCCGTGCACTATCCTGAGCAGGAACTCAAGCATGGTCACGAAAAGCAGGTAATAGACCAGGTACTGGGCAAGGTCCAGAATAGCTACTGCTGCCTGGAGCGAGCTGCTCAATGAGAAATAGCTGATGTCTACCAAAAACACGCCGAGAAGCGCAAATGGCACCATCTTTGCGAGGTCCTGCGACAGGTTCTCGCTGTAGTAGGATGTTATCCTCACAGCAGCGACAATCGAGGCTGATGTCAGGAGGATGGAGTCAGGATTTGAATTCTTCGATAGGAAGATAAGTAGCGCTGCAAGGACAAAGAACCAGAAGAAGACAAGAGCCGGGATTATTATGAGGTTCTCAAGAACATAGAACAATCCCCTGCCAATATGATTCAGGATGCCCTCATATTGCTCATAATACCTTGTCTTGAAATGGATGATGTCCCTTCTTGCCAGGAACTTGTAGAATTTGTAGACAAAAACTGCGTATATGGTCATGCCGATGATGAAATACACCAGGGGCTTGACCCCGTTCATGAAGTCTGTGAAGGAAAAATTCGATATCGTGAAATGGGAGAGGGATACATTTGAGAAGGTCATGTTCAGGGCTGAGAGGTCGATTGCCATGGACAGCTCTGTCGATATTGAGGTTTTTAAATGTTTCTTTTTTGGGGTTTCGCAAACATTTAAAAACAATAATTTTTTCTCAGAGTCCATGGAAGAATTCCAGTACGAGCTCAAGATGCCCAAGGACAGGGTGGCGGTCCTCATCGGCAAGAAAGGCGAGATAAAGAAGGAGCTCGAGCATAACACCCGGACTCACATCACAGTCGATTCCAAGGAGGGAGACGTCTTTGTCAGGGGCAATGACGCAATAAGCTTATATACTGCGAAGGAAATCGTCACGGCAATAGCCAGGGGCTTCAACCCGGAGGTGGCCCAGAGCCTTCTCAAGCAGGACTACTGCTTCGAGCTCATAAGGACCGATGATTTTGTCAAGAGCAAGAACAGCCAGCTGAGGCTGAAAGGAAGGGTGATAGGCAGGGACGGCAAGTCAAGGCGGACCATCGAGACCCTGACCGACACGTATATCTGCGTCTACGGCAAGACAATAGGCATCATCGGCCTCTCCGAGGATGTCACAAACGCGAAAAGGGCGGTCGAATCGCTGCTTTCGGGAAGCCCGCATTCAAACGTCTTCCGGTGGCTTGAGAAGATGAGAAGGGACAAGAAAAGGTTTGATATCGAGGATAAAGATGACTAATGGAAAAGCAGGGATAAAGGCAGTCGAGCTCGCAAAGGGACAGAGGGAGATAGGCGTTGCCGAGTTCTTCTCGAGAAACAGGCACCTTCTGGGCTTCGACAACAAGAAGAAGGCGCTGATGACCACGATAAAGGAGGCTGTCGACAACTCTCTTGACGCATGCGAGGAGGGAGGCATCCTACCAGAGGTCCAGATCGAGATAATAGACATGCAGAACGACAGGTTCAGGGTGGTTGTCGAGGACAACGGTCCGGGGATTGTCAAGAAGCAGATACCGAAGATATTCGCGAAGCTCCTCTACGGCTCGAAATTCCACAGGCTGAAGATGAGCAGGGGCCAGCAGGGGATAGGAATATCAGCTAGCGTGATGTATGGCCAGCTTACAACGGGAAGGCCCGCAAAGATAATCTCAAAGATAGACCCGAAGGAGCCTGCGCACTATTACGAGCTGAAGATAAATACCCATAAGAACACTCCGGAGATACTCAAGGAGGCGATGATGGACTGGCCAAAGGAGCACGGCACCAGGGTGGAGATCGATATCGAGGCGACATACGCGGGCGGACAGCAGTCTGTCGACCAGTATCTCAAGGAGACCGCGATAATCAACCCCCATGTCACTATAATATATACGAATCCCAAGGCCCAGCAGATAATATTTCCCCGGGCGACGGAAATGCTGCCCAAGGAGGCAAAGGAGATAAAGCCCCATCCATACGGTGTAGAGCTCGGCGTGCTCATGGACATGCTGAAGATGACCGAGTTCCGCACCCTGCAGGCGTTTTTGACAAACGAGTTCTCGCGCGTGGGTGCAGGGACGGCGAAGCAGATATGCGAGAACGCAGCGCTCCTGCCGAACAACCACCCAAAGCGCCTGTCAAGAGAGCAGGTCGACAAGCTCATAGACGGGATTAAGAAAACGAAGATTATAGCTCCGCCCACGGACAGCATAAGCCCGATAGGAAAATCCCTCATCGAGAAGGGGCTCAGGAAGGAGATAAACGCGGAATTCTACTGCGCGACCACGAGGCCTCCTTCGGTCTACAGGGGAAACCCGTTCATAATCGAGGCAGGGGTAGCGTACGGAGGCGCGCAGGACAGGGAGGGCCAGGTTAGCATAATGAGGTTCGCCAACAGGGTGCCTCTGCTTTACCAGCAGGGCGCCTGCGTCGTCACGAAATCCATAACAGCCACCAACTGGAGGTCGTATGGCCTGTCGCAGAGCTCAGGGGCGATACCCCAGGGGCCGTGCACGATTCTCGTGCACATCGCATCAGTTTGGGTGCCTTTCACGTCGGAGAGCAAGGAGGCTATAGCTCATTATCCGGAGATAATAAAGGAGATTAAGCTAGCTCTCCAGGAATGCGGAAGGATGCTCGGAAGCTATGTGAACAAGAAGAAGAGGGTCAAGGACGAACTCAAGAAGAGAAGCTATATCGAGAAATACATCCCTCATGTGGCAGAAGCTCTCAAAGACATCCTTGGACACGCGGACCTGCAAACCATCGAGAGGAACCTCAAGGAGATGCTCGAGTCCAAGAGAGGGAAGCTCGACGACATGCAGTTCGATCCTTCAAAGAACGTCGACTATGACGAGAATTTCGCGAAGATCGGCAGGGAAGAGGAATCCGATGACGATGCGGGCACTGGCCAGGGTGATGATCCTGGCGAAGATGACAGCGGGGAAGGTGATCAAGAATGAGCACGAAGACGCTTGCAGAACTGAAGAACATCGCAGCAGGTGTTCTGAACAAGATAATGAAGAAGAAGCACCCTTCCCTGTCGATGCCCATCAGGTCGCTGCAGAACGTGAAGTACGACCCGAAGGACGGCTATTTCGAGCTCGTGGGCAAGATGAAGGAGAGGACGCTGACTGCATCCACTGTCAAGACTTTCGCCCAGACCCTGAGGGTCATGGGATTCTCGAAAGAGCTCATCGAGACGAATGACATAGCGACAAAGAGGGAGGCCTACTACATCAGCAAGAACTGGGGGGAGGCGCGCTTCAAGGAGCAGCCCGAGTCAGACACGATAATGGACGATGTCGAGGCCATGATGATGGTCAACAGGGAGCAGATAGGTTTCATCCCAGAGGAGAAGGGCGGGGACATCGCGGGAAGGCTGATTGTAATCGACAAGGATCCGGATACAGGAAAGGAGATAAGGATAGACTGCACGAAGTTCGGCTCAGGGGCTTATTCCATCCCCAGCTCTGTCGAGGAGCTAAAGTTCGAGACAAACGCGAAGTTCATCCTCGCTATAGAGACAGCGGGCATGTTCCAGAGGCTTGTCAAGCACAACTACTGGAAGAAAGCCGACTGCATCCTCATATCCATGGGAGGAGTGCCCACGAGGGCGTGCAGGCGGTTCATCAGGAGGCTTTCGGACGAGAAGAAGCTGCCTGTCTACGCATTCACTGACGGGGATTTCTACGGATATTTCAACATCTACAGGACATTGAAAGTTGGCTCAGGAAATGCGGCGCACATAAACCAGTACTTCTGCGTGCCCAACGCCAAGTTCATAGGCATAACCCCGGAAGATATTATCGAGTACCAGCTTCCGACTCATCCGATGAAAGATATCGACATAAAGCGAGGCAGGGATGCCATGAAGAACGACCCGTTCGTCATACACCACAAGCCCTGGCAGACCGCGATAAAGCAGCAGATCGCCCTGAAGAAGAGGGCAGAGCAGCAGGCGCTTGCCAAGCACGGGCTGAATTTCGTCATATCTGACTACCTTCCGAAGAAACTCGCTGACCAGAAGAAATGGCTGCCCTGATAAACAGGGATTGTCTTCATTGCCGGATGATGCCCAATCCAAAATTTTAAATATTTCTGTTTAGTTACAGAAAAAAATAGCTGGATATATCAAATGGGAGCGGATACATCTTGGGGAGCATTGACGACAGGCTGAAAGATTTCATCGAATGCAATCAAAAAGATACAGGGGGTGTGCAGTATCTGGGTTTTCATAAGATACTCTGCCAGGTAATCGACAAAGGTATTTCTGCTGGGCAGCAGAAGGCATTCATGAGAGTCTATTCGAGCATTGTCCGTGGAGGCTTGAGGCGCAAATGCGGTGCCTATCTCGAAAGGATTGAGCACAATGGGAAATCAAGACTTGTTCTGCCTGCGGAAAATCTCAAACCGTTCATCGACCAGCTATGCTCTGACCTGGGAGTCGACAAAGAGGATGCGCTGAACAGGCCCTGGAAGGGAGAAACAAGGAGGCATAAGGGGAAAAGGAAGAAAGCTGAAAAAAGTACCAAGGGCACAGAGGCTCCATCTCAGAATAAGCATCCTGCAAAGCACATGAACAGGTCCAAACTTGAGATGTTGAAGAAGTTCTATTACAGCTTTTCGGTGCTTGAAAAAGAAGACATCGACACCGTACTCAAGAATATCTCCGAAGAATTCAATATATCATATCCTGACAAGGCATTATTCACTGAAAAGGCATTGGAACTCTACTTCTCGAAACCAGCAGATGAGAGGAAATACTGCACGATGCAGGAGTCCCGCAATTACCTGAGAAAGAACCTTGAGTTCATGCAGGGGACTGGAATCGGCGAGCTGAAAAGCAGGTATGAAAGGGTCAAGCTGAAATCAGGGGGAAGGATGTTCGTGACAAAAAAAAGCCTGGACCTGATCGTCAAGAGCGAGACTGAAAAATACATGAAGCAGAACAAGGAGATGGATTTCATAGACGCTGTCTATTTTCTGAGAGAAAAAGACGCATCATTGACTGGCCGGATGATATCTGAAATCGTCTCCGGCACTCCTTTCCTGTTCAGGGACTGTCAGAAAAAATACACACCGGCGATGCTCGTTAAACAACTAGGCTTCTGGCTCAAGAGGAACGTGCCAAACCTTGACAGATACATGCTGCTTGACGATGCAGTCGGAGACCTTAGGGGAAAATTCAATATAAGCAGGCACGATGCGTTGAAATTGCTCAGGAGCCTGGATACATTCAGGCCGTATGGAAGGATTGACAGGTATAGGCGTGGTGATGTGGAGAATATCAGTCCCGTGTCCCAGGATGAGGAGGGGTGGGTCGATGAAGGAGGATTCATCTCCCTGGACAATCTTCGTCAGTTTGTTAGCAACGAGAACCCCTACTTGAATCCGGATGAAGTGACGAACCTGCTTGCAGGAATCAGGCACGTCCCGGGCGGCATGGGCATGAGATATTCAGCCGACGAGGTTTATGCAGCCCTGAAGAACCTGCCGACGGAACTGTCTGACAAGATCGTGGAGAGGGTCAAGTACTGTGTGCCATTTGAGAGGTTGACAGAGTATCTTGATCAGCGATTTAAAAAACACGCAGTCATGTCGCCCCGGTTGCGGGCTGAAGCCAGGAAGGGCAAGCTGTTCATGGGAATGGATATCCCGAAGGATCTCTATATCCGGGAGAACGGTTCCCTCTCGTTTTCGCGGGCGACATTCCATTATCTCAAAGACATCATGGATTATCCTCTCTCGCTCATACCGGAATATTCTCCTCCCACTGTTTTTCGTGCGGGCGGGGAATATGCAGGCATTGCAGAGGCGGCCGACTACCTCGATTTGGGGGTGTCGGGCATAGGCTTGCTGGTGGAAGGCGGCCATCTCAAAAGCAGGGAATTCGAGAACAGCATGACCATGGTCCTGTTCGACGACCTGATTAGGGTGAAGGCAAGCCTTACGAGCAGGGGTGTCAGGGTGCAATGAATAAAGAGACGATATACAGCATGCCTGACCTTGAGTGGTCAGGCGAAGACAGGCTGCAGGAACTTGGAATAGACACAAGCGAATTTCAAGGAAAGAGAAGGCTTGTTTCCCGCATGGCAGGGGATAAGGTTGAATACCTCAATGCGACAGTCAAGGCATATCTTGCCCGGGAGGAGATTATAGACAGGGGCATGATTTCTCCCGGCATCGTGGATATCTTCGGGCTCTCAAGGGCGCTCTCTGAACAAGACCCGAGGAAAAACCATCTCAGGCTTCTTGAGACAATCGATGAGAACCCGGGATTGCTCGGAACAGCGGAGATTTCAGGAGTACGGTATTCCGGCATCCCGCTCAAGAACGTGTACAGGGTGTCATTCCTGGCAGAAAATCATCAGGAGGAGACGGACAAGAATGCCGCCTCACTGTCCCTTGAGAGCATCCTGAACAGGAAAAACCTCACCAGAGGGAGGATGCCGAATATAGCGATCAAGAACGGCAGTTCCGACCCGTTCTTCACTTTGGCATACATCCTTGCAAATTACAGGAATGAGGAGCTTCACGAGCTCGCAGGCATTAGCGGCGAGGATCCGGTCAAGGTTGAATTGCTGCTGTACAAATGCGGAAAGCTCATCCTGCCTTACAGGAAAGTTGCAGGAAAGCTGAGGCAGCTCTATTCACGGCATACTGTCGAGCAGAAGCGCTCGTCATCAGGGTTTGATCCCAATGATGTGCTGCCTCTGAGCCAGTATATGAAACTTTCGGGCATGGATTATGACGACATTCTGAGCCTGATCAACCATGGTTTCCTGGAATCAGTCATGTCCCTCGATGACAAAGGGAATCCGGTCAGGAAGATATCAGCCAGGAGCGTGCTGTACCACTGCAGCAGGATGCTGAACGGTGACGGGAGATACAAAAACAGCGTAAGCAAGGCTTTGTCTTCGCCTGCGCCTAAGCTGCCCAGATCGGATATAAGTGTCAAGCATCTCCCTTCAAAGACATCTATCCAGAAGCATATAAAGGAGATAAAGAGGATAAGGTTTCCAAACAAGCAAGAAGAGATTGAGATATGCAAAAGGATAGGGGATGCAAAGCAAGGCATTGAAGCCCTGGTATCCACTACATCATTGATGAAGGACAGGCTTGCCGGGATATACAGGCTCGCAAGGGACAGGAACCACAGGTTCTATGACAATGTCAGCAAATGGAAGCTCCATTCCCTCGAGGAGTCGGGAGATGTGGATTTAGGGTTCTTAAGGAACGAATACATGGAAAAGATCGGCAAGATAATGGAGCTTTTCGCCGAGGCGGAGAATCGAAGGAACCTTGGCAAACGTGACGGCAGGAGCATCAAATGGCTGGACAGGAAAATAAGCGACATATTCCGGTCGATGGAAGTGGAATATTCGGTCACCTCGTCTGTTGCTCTGGAACTGCAGAACATCTTGTGGGACATGAGGATACTCGAAAAGGAGATCTCCAGCCAAAATTGCCTGATTGACAGCATAAAGAATGATGGAGAAGGCACGACCCCTTCTGCCCGAAAGCACGAGGCTGCACAGAAAAGGAGGATATCAGATGCAGAAAAACAGATGGACAGTCTCGAAAAGCTTGCTGACATGAGCTATGATGAGCTGGACTCGACCGTAAAAAAGATACTTGCGTATGAAAAGGTGATTGAAACTTCAAAAAATGAGCTGATTGTGAGGAACCTGCGGCTTGTTATGAAGCTCGCTCATTTCAACGAGGTCGATTATTCATGGGCTGTGGAGGGGGGGATAAAAGGGATCAACATGTTCGAGTACAGGAGAGGCTACAAGTTGAGCACCTATGTCACCTACTGGATACTTCAGAGCATTGACAGAGGCAAAAAGGATACTGGTCAGACCATCCGCAAGCCCGTGCATGTATTAGAAACAATAAACAAATGCCGGCGTTTTGAAAGGTATTTCATCCAGGAATACGACAGGCTGCCTACGGATGAAGAATTCCTCGAGGCTTACAATAAGACTGCAAAAAGGCCGCTGACACTTAAAAAACTGTTGAAGCTTAAGCAGATCAGCCTGGATACAATCTCTCTTGACGAACCTGTCGCGTATAACCTGAAGAACGAGGATTCAGACAAGACCAGGGTGGATTTCATATCATACGATAACTGGGAGGATGATACGCCTGAAGCTGCGGCTTTTCAATCTGACAAGAAAAACATGTTCAATAAGGTCCTTGCGACCCTGACCCCGCAGGAAGAGAAAGTCCTGAGAAGGAGGTTCGGAATGCTGACAGGAGACGATTATGGCGACTCGGAAACCCTTGAAGAGGTGGGGGCAGATTTCAGAGTCACAAGGGAAAGGATAAGGCAGATAGAGGCGCAGGCGCTGAGAAAGATGAGGCATCCTATTAGGAGCAAGAAACTGAAACAGCTGATCTAGCAGGGACGCATGGATTGCCTGTATTTACAGGAGGGAAATTCACATCTCATTGAGCCTTCTTATCCTTTCCTGTATCGGAGGATGCGTCGAGAAAAGCCCTGTCATGAACCCGCTCTTTTTCCTGAATGGAGTGGATATGAACAGGTGTGCAGTCGCCTTGTTTGCCTTGTCGACGAGCGGGTCGGGGTCTTTTGATATCTTCTCAAGGGCGCTTGCAAGCCCGGGCGGATACCTCGTGAGCGTCGCCCCGCTCGCATCTGCCATGTATTCCCGCTTCCTGCTTATCGCGAGCTTGATGAGCTGGCCGATTATCGGGGCGAGTATCGCAAGGAGAAGGCCTATGACAATCATTATCAGGCCCAGCTGCCCGCTGTCCCGGTCCCGACTCTTTCCTCCCCATAGAAACGATCTCAGCATGAAATCGCTTAGGAGAGTCACGATACCCACTAGGACCGCTGTGAGCATCATGAACCTGATGTCGTAATTCTTTATATGGGACATCTCGTGGGCGAGCACACCCTCGAGCTCCTGCCTGTTCATGACTTTCAGGAGTCCTGTTGTCACAGTTATTGATGCGTTCTTCGGGTCCCTTCCTGTGGCGAAGGCGTTCATTGCGGAATCATCTATGATATAGGCCTTGGGCGTCGGAATCCCTGCAGAGACAGCCAGACCCTCGATTGTGTGATACAGGTATGGGTTTTCCTGCTTGGTCACCGGCCTCGCCCCTGACATCTTAAGTATCATGCTGTCCCCTGAATAATACCCTATCAAAGAATAGATGACGGCTATAATCATGGCCATGACTACACCGAAATAGATGTTTCCCCAGTATAAGCCGAAGCCCACGCCGAGGAAAGATATGAGGACTATGAAAAAAAAGATGAGGAACCATGACTTGATCATGTTGTTCCTCGTCTCATTGAAGGAGATCCGCATTGCGACCACCTAGAACTCGACCTTGACGTTCTTCCTTTCCTCTTCTTCAGCCTCGAACTGCTTCTCCTCTGTGAAATGGAACATGCCTGCGAACATGTTGTTCGGGAATGTCTCGATCTTGGTGTTGAACATCATGACGATGTCGTTGTAGTGCTGCCTCGAGTAAGCTATCTTGTTCTCTGTGCCTGTGAGCTCTTCCTGGAGCTGGAGGAAGTTCTGGTTGGCTTTCAGGTCAGGGTAGTTCTCCGAGACTGCGAACAATGACTTTAGGGTCTGCGAGAGCATGTTCGACGCTTTTGCAGTGTCCTCGACTGTCTGGGCCGCAAGGATTGCAGAACGCGCCTTTGTGATGTTCTCAAGCGTGGTCTTCTCGTGCTTCATATAGCCCTTGACAGTGCTCACAAGGTTAGGTATGAGATCGTTCCTCCTCTTGAGCTGGACATCAATCTGGGCCCAACTGTTCTTGACCTGGTTCCGAAGCCTTATCAGGCTGTTGTACATCAATATGATGAACAGGACAACCACGACGACTATTATTCCGATAATCCATCCTATCATAGTATCACCCCGGTATGATCGTACCTTCAGATAAGGCATGAATCAGTTATATAAATATTTTGTTAAATGATTGTATACTTCGCTTGAGATTGTCTCATTTGCCGTTTCCGCCCTCTTTCTTCCTTTCCCTGTACTTCCGTCTCATCTCTTTCTGCTCATCCGTGAGCTTCTGCCTGCCCGCTCTTTCATTTCCCTGGGCGATCCTCGCCTTGAGCACAGCGTAATTGACAGGGTTCCTGATCCTCGGGCAGAAATTGTCAGGTGTGCAGACCCCGAAGCTCTTGTAGTACGCCTGGTTGTCGCAGTTGGGTGGGAGCACCTTCTGTTTCTGCATCCTCCTGTACCTCACCTGGCCCTTGAGATTGACCTCTCTCAGCTGCTCTTTGTTCCTCTTGTTCCATTCATGCAGGAGCTCGTCTATCTTGTCATAATCATAACCGGTGTTCGAGAAGAAGTTAATCAGTATGAACATCGAGCGCTTCCTGCCGTCTTCGACACCGCCTAGTATGTTCTGGATGCATGGCGGAAAGAAATCTGCCGGGATCGCCGATGTCAGGGTCTCGAACTCCTTTTCATAGTCCCGCTTCGGCTTATCATCTGTCTGCGGTATCGAGAAGTCGAATGCCTGGAGTATCAGGTCCCGTGCCTCGTTCTCGACAGTTTTTGATGTATCAAGGAATTTAAATCGCGAGACCTTCACATTGCCAGGCTCAGCCGTCTTCTTGTCGAACTCGAGCACCTTATCCGGGTCCATGGGGACAGAGCAGAGGCCAGATTTCTCATGGAGAGAATACGGCATCCTGTAGAGGTGGCGGGATGAAATGAGGAGGGTGTCAATCTCGATTATGGAGAACGGGTCGAACCTGCCGTCCCTTATTATCTCGTCAAACCTCCTTCCTGTGGTCTTAATTATGTCATCCACGCTGTTTGTCTTAAGTATCTCACGGGACAAAGCAACCCTGATGAATTCATTCAGATACAGGGCAATCCGCTTGGCGCCTTCCGGAAAGAACAGCCTGGTGTCCTTGCCATGGAGCTTGACAGGGAATGCCTGGTACGGCACGGCGATATGGAAACCCTTGTTGCCCGAGAACTTGCACGATATCGATCTCACTCCATGATGCCTGAGGGCCTGGATGAGCATCTGCGCAGTAAGCTTGGAATATTCCCAGAAATAGCAGTCGATGTCAAGCACCAGGTCCCAGCCTGTCCTGAGCCCGTCAAGCTCCTCTGTCTTGAGTTCAGGGCTCAGGCCAAACACGTTCGACCAGTGCTCTTCCGAGACATGGAAAGACGTCGCGCGCTGCTTTGCGAACTCGATTACGTCCTTCGGATAAGTCAGGGTGTCGGGCCTTTTTCCGAATCCCTTGTCCCCGTATCTTACAGCGACCTCCCTGCCTTCTGCGCACCTTGCCATCTCTTCCTGGATGTCCTGGCGCTTGTAGTGCCTGAGCACTGTGCCTATGTCTATCATAATGATGCGGAAGGTGAGATTGTTTTTTAATGTTTTCATTTATAAACTACTATCCAGTCATCCAAAGATTTTATATATTTTTTATGACAGGGATTGGATTATGGGCATTTTTGACAGCTTCAAAGACACGATGCAGCTGCTGAAGAACACTTTCGTGGTCATAGGCAGGAATCCTGCAATCTTCAGGCCGACAGTCGCCCAGATAATTATATTCGGGATCTTCTACGCAATCTTCATCGCAAGCATCATCGCCGTATATCTTGCGACCGGAGTGATGACATTGATAGCTTTTTTTGGGATTTTGATCGCCCTCTTCATCATAATTCCCCTGTTCCCTTATATCAAGGTGTACTACAATGCTGCGCAATGCTGGATCGTCTACCATACCTTTACAGGGCACAACATATCATATGACGACGGGCTAAAGAGGGCAAAAGAGAACAAGATGGACATCTTCGTCATAGGTACCATTGACATCGTGCTGACATGGATTGCGAACAAGCTGAAGGAGCGTTCAAACAAGGGAGGAATATGGGTGGTGGTAGGGCTGCTACTTAAGCTTCTCGCAAAAGGCATAGAGGAAGGATGGGACCTCATCGGCCACTATCTCCTGCCGGCAGCAATAATTCAGGACAAGTCTGTGCGCGAGGTACTTCCTGACATAAAGAACATAAAGAACAACGTGCCTGGCGCACTTGTCGGCGTGTTCGGGATCGATTTTGCCGGGAACATGCTGATGAGTCTTGTAGGATACATATATGTCATATTGCTTATTGGTACAGGTGCAATAGGATATTTTCTTGGCACCTGGATCCCATTCTACATAATGATAGTTCTCATAATAGGGCTGAATGTGGTATCTAGGATACTCGTCGACATGGTAAAGACTGTCTATTTCACGATATTCTACACTGCTCTGACAATTCCCATGAACATCCCCGAGCAGTACAGGGCCGAAGTGACGAATTATCTTCTTTACAAGCCTGTCTCAAAGATGGCTGCCATGCCAGCGGCACAGATGCCAGGGACTGCTTATCAGCCCCAGCAGTCCAATCCCATTGCCCAAGACCCACAGTCTTCTCCTGCTGCAGATATGATTCCTCAAGGCCAGGGAAATGCTCCAGCCCAAGGGAGCAATCCATCCAACCAGGCATCACCCGGTCCACAGGCTGCGCAGGAACAGGCAGGGTATTCGCAATCAGTCGACCCTGCAGCTGTCAAGCTGCTTGCCTACATCAAGCATTACAGGCAGCAGGGGCATACGGATGATCTGATACTGAGGTTCCTCGTCCAGCACAACTGGCCAGAGGACATAGTGCGAAAGGCATTGGAATACCGACCAGGGTGATTATAATGCTGGGATTAAGAACAGCAAGCGTCTAGGCTCCAGATAAACGTCGCATGAAAACCTATAAAAAAGAGGATACATTCTCAGCCGAACATGAGGGAGCAGAAAGTCTCTGTCGACATAATTATCAGGTACAGTGGAGGCCTTGTCCTCGTGAAAAGGAAGAACGAGCCTGTGGGCTGGGCCCTTCCAGGAGGTTATGTTGAGATTGATGAGACTCTCGAGGCTGCTGCGGTCAGGGAGGCCAAGGAAGAGACGAATCTCGATATAAGGCTCATCAGGCAGTTCCACACCTATTCTGACCCTGAAAGGGACCCGAGGAACCATGTGATAACAACCGTATTCATTGCAGAGGGCAAGGGAAAGCTTAGGGCAGGTGACGATGCAGATGACGCTAAGGTGTTTGATGTCGATGAGCATCCTAAGCTGGAATTCGACCACGGGAAGATACTGATGGATTACCTGAACGAAGGTTAATGACAATGGAGAGCATCGATGAGTGGCTGGAGGGCATGCGAAGCACAGCAAAGACTATAATCGTCGAAGGGCCCAAGGACAGGAAAGCGCTCGAGTATTTCGGTATAAATAACATCGTCATGCTCAGCAAAAAGCCACTCTTCGAGATAATAGAGGAGGTTGCAGAGAACAGCAGGGAGGTCATAATACTGACTGATTTCGACAAGAAAGGCAGGGAGCTCTATGGCAGGCTCTCGTCCGGGCTCCAGAAGCTGGGTGTCGAGATAGACAACAAGTTCAGGGAATTCCTTCTCAGGACCCGTCTCAGCCATGTCCAGGGCCTGGTGAGGTTCGTTTCAAGCTGCATTTGAAAAATAAGGGAAACATTTATAATGAAAAAGATATATCAAACATCATCAGATAAATATTTCAAAAATACTTGCGAGGTGGACTTCAATGGGCGGAAATTGCTGTGGCGGTAAGAAATAGATTGAGTGCATGAATTTAAGGTTTTTTATATTCCTTCTTCTTATTTTATAAAACAAACAGCAAAATATTTATAATATGATTCTTATTGAAATGCTGTAAAATGAGGTGTGCGTTCATATTATGCATCGCTTTCCTTGTACTTGCAAGCTATGCGTATGCGGGGAATGTAAATATAACCGCAGCTGAGGGGAACGGAAAGGACAAGTACTGCATCGGGCCTTGCTTCAACACCGGCGAGCTGATGTTCTCGGACAACCCGGCCGCCAGGGTCTACATCATGTTCGATCTCTCCGCAGTGCCAGAAGGCGCTGATATTAAGAACGCATACCTGCTGTTCAGGTACAAGGGAAATACTACAGGCGGGACAGATTTCGCAAAGGTGTACCCTGTCATAGGCGGGTGGCAGGAAGATGACAGCCAGCAGCCTGGCTACGGTCAGCTTGTTGGAAGCCTGAACGACATCGACTGCGGCAGAGTGTGTGACAACGAGACAGGCTGGTTCGGTACGAGCGGATACGGACTTATATACATCCTTAACCAGTTCTTGAAAGGGACTAATGACGGGCTCGTGATAAAGGACGCGACCTCGAATTTCACCGCATATTCGTCAGAAGCCCAGAGCAGCAATCCATTCCTCTACATCGAGTACGAGGCAGGATGCGAAGATCTTGACAATGACGGGTTCGGCACTGGTGACTGCCTGGGCATGCCCGACTGCAATGATTCCGACCCGTCGGTGAACCCGAACGCGACTGAGGTCTGCGACAACAAGGATGATGACTGCAACGGCATCGTTGATGATACTGGGCATGACTGCACGACTTGCGAGAAGGCAGGGGGGTTTGCATGCAACCAGAGCGAGTACTGCACAGAGCCGTTACTTGACGTGCTCGACTCTCCTGCCTGCTGTCCAGTTGAGTGCAACCAGACCTGCCCTGAAGGAGATACCAGGACATGTGGCACTGAAAAGGGCGAATGCATTTCCGGATACTCTGTCTGCCACAAGAACATCTGGAGCGAGTGCATCGACGAGACGGGGCCGACACAAGAGGTATGCAACGGCAAGGACGATGACTGCAACGGAATTGTCGACGACACGCCCGACCCTTCCTCATGCGGATGCTACAACGGCAGCGCACCAAAGCGCGAGATATACGACAAGATAGACAATGACTGTGACGGGCTCATAGATGAGAACGCGACCTGCCTGAGCCGGGGAGGGAGCGAATGCAAGGACGAGGCATCATGCCCGGGCATCCTCATCAACGGGACCGAAGTTGCAGTGTGCTGCTCATTGCCTTGTTCAAGCCAATGCTCCGAAGGCGAGTCAAAGACCTGTGGGATCTCAGTTGGTGCCTGCATGACAGGTGTCATGAACTGCACTGGAGGAAAATGGGGAGAATGCACAGGTTCAGTTGGCCCAATCGCGGAGACATGCAACATGATTGATGACGACTGCAACGGCATCGTCGACGACGTGGACGACCCATCGACATGCCGATGCTCAGGCGGCGGCACCCCAATGGATGAATTATGCAACGGCATAGATGACGACTGCAACGGCCAGATTGACGACGGATGCACTTTCATCTCAGACGCATGCAGCGACGGCGTATCTGATTTCGGTGAGAATGGGACTGATTGCGGAGGATCGTGCAGTCCTTGCGAAAAAGTGCAGTACAATGAGACCTCACTGGCTTCCGGCATCGGCTCGGGGCAGGATTCGGCCCCGCAATCCTTATCGACAGGGAGCGGTTCATCAGGTGATTCTTCTGTTGGGCAGGTCAGCAGCCCAACAATCACAAGATTGCTGTTATACATCCTGATACCTATTGCTGTTGTGATAATCGCAATAATACTCATCATTGCAATATCGAACCACGGCGGTAATCCGGAGACGAAAATAGGCGGCGGCATCGACAGGGGCGAGGTCTTCTCCCCGGGAAATCTGCCGCAAATGGAGTCTCCTCTGCAGCCCAAAGTCAATAGGTATGAAGAGTATCTCAAAAAATCTGCCGAGTCAGGCAAAAGCGCTGATGATATAAGGAAAAGGATAAACGACAAGTTCTGAAATTTTCCTTCTAAAAATGACAAAATTTTTATATGTGGGCCTGTAGATAGTATTTCAAGGTGGGAGGCAAGCTTTTGATTGTGGGCAGGAGAGGTGCTGGCATGGGCGTCACGAGCATGATACTTCTGATATGCCTGATACTAATAGGTGCTGTCGTTGGCTATGTCCTGATACAGAGCCAGTCCCAACAGGAGGAAGATAGCCTCAATACTGCAAACGCGGCAAAAAAGGAAGTGACAACCCAAGTCGAGCTGATAGACCTGAGCGCGACTGACGGTAGGGACGGGAGCCTCGACAATTTCAGGTATACCATTAGGCTGAAACCCGGTGCCGATGCAATCAAGCTCTCAGACGTGGTCCTCTACATGGACACGTTCAACGACACGCTCAGGCTCATATACAGGAAAGGAGAGCCTGTAAGGGATGCACAAAATGGATTCTTCACATACAGATAATACAGGGAAAAGCAGTATGCCTGTAGAGGCAGTCTTCCTGATAACGTTCAGCATCTTTATGTTACTCTTGTTCACGTCATTCGCTACAGCAGATGAATATCATCAGTGCGTGTCCGCCTGCTATATAGAAAGGGGTTCGTGTTATGATGACTGCTACAGCCTGTACTGCGGTGGAGGTTGCGGCTCTGATTATTACAACTGCACCAGCGGCTGCAATGATGATTTTGACATCTGCCACTCAGCCTGCGAGGCCATCGATGAGGACGGTGATGGGCAAAACGATTACAATGACAGCGTGATAGGGACAAGCAGCGATGTCACAGTACAGGGAATAGCGAACCTTCAAGTGTTTGTCGGCGGATACCAGGCAAATGACAGCGCCTCTTCGGATGTCACAGGAATGCAGTCTGTCAGGTTCGTCGCGGACAATAAGACATTGGTTGAGTTTTCGCAGGATTTCACCAACTCAAGCCTGAACCTATATGACGTGAAAATCAAGAAGCAGGAGGCCCACAACAGGCACGGCATTGTCGTCAGCGGAATAAACGAGACGACAACAGTCGGAAAGACGGTCTACCTGGATAAGCGCCTCGGCGCAGGCTCGCTCTGCGTCAAGGACTCGGATGTGAACAACATAAATGACGTATCTGATGACTGCCAGGGGACTGACGAGTATTACTTTGGGAAATGCGACCAGGGCGAGACATACGACGGCATAACATGCTCCGTCAAGGGAGGGATGTACAAGATAGAAGGACTAAGGCACAGCGGGGCTGTTGAGATGAACATTTCCGGGATATACTCGGGCTTCTTCACTGTCAAATACCTCAACACAGTGCCGGAACACAAGGAAGGCTACTTGATTCCGGGAGAGGAGGTCGAGATATACTTCGAGTCAGCAAGGCCGATACTTGATGATGAGAGCCTGAAGTTCATGTTCGTCCCGATGTACGGCGGCATGAGCGTGAATGAGATGTACACCCCGCACACAATCAACCTCTACAATGTCCACATCTACCCGTAGCTATTATCGATGACTTCCCTGATCTTATTAGCCTTGACATCGCCTATCTGCTCGACATCCTTGAGTTTGTCCACGTCGGAATTCATTATCTCTTTTACAGAGCCGAATCTCGATAGGAGCGGCCTTGCGAGCGAAGGACCTACACCCGGAAGCGCGGAGATAAGATATTCCTGTTGCTCCCTGAGGGTCATGGGCTTCTTGAGCCGGTGAGGCGAGTAATCCTTTCCGTACTCTTCCTGCTCCCTCTTTGCGATGGCGATTATCAGCCCTGCCGTATCCTTGTAATTTTTCGTCTGAAGCATTGGCACGCCGAAGCTGACGGCAATTGTCGCAAGAAGCCCTCTGAGCGCGTTTGGGTGGATATTCCTGACAGAGAACATGTCCTGGTTACCTTCTATGATTATGAGTGGCTTTTCGAAATTCTGCTTGAGAGCCCTCACCTGATGCAGCAGCCTGCCGTCGATGAGCGAATCGACGAAATCCGGCACTGTCTTGAACTCGATGCCACATCTTTGGCTGCAGATGTAGTCCGCGACCTCCAGCTGTCCAAGGTCGATTTCAGCCCCCATGTCAATCAGTTCCTTTATCACACCTGAAGCTTTCTCCCTGTAGTCAGCTGAAATCTTCACGCCGGCCTCCTTCTTGCCGAATCTCGAGAGGTCCGCATTGACCTTCTTTGCCGTCATCGTTCTCTTAAGGCTCTCAAGAGTCCTGTACATCCTTTTCTCCTTGTGATGGGCTGTCCACTTGTAGGCTTCGTCCCTGGTTCCTTTTGCCATCAGGATGAGCACCTCGCCCTTATCCATCCTTGCTGTCCTTCCCCTTCTCTGGATGTGCCTGATGGCCGAGGGGATAGGCTCATAGAATATGACGCAGTCCACCTGCGGGATGTCCAGGCCCTCCTCACCCACTGAACTCGAGACGAGCACGTTGTACTCATTATCCCTGAACTTCCCGAGTATCTCTATCTGGTTTTTCTGGGTGAGTCCGGTGCCGTTCTTTTTAGCTTGGCCGACAAAGAGGACCGGCTTTGCATTTTCCACTTTTCCGAGCTCGTCGACAATCTTGACCCCGGAATCCCTGTACTGCGTGAACACGATTATCTTGTATCCTGGACTGCTTATCTTTCCAGAGACGATTTTCTTCAGCTCGTCAAGCTTCGGATGCTCGATGCCCTTCTCGAAAAGAGACCGGGTCTTGATGAGAGCTGAGCGGAAGTTGATGTCCCTTACGAGATTCTGCACAGCCCTGACCTTGCTTGTCCTGGACTGGCGGTCTATGTCCTCAAGGTACCTGCAAAGCGGGTCGATGCCCTGGGTCTCGAGGAGCTCTGTCGCATGCTGGACCTTGAGAGCCTCAGCAGCGAGCGAGACTGACCTCAGGAGCATAGGGTCCCTGTTGCCTGAGGCAATCTCACCCTGGAGTGTTCCCTGGAGCCCGAGAAGGTCCCTCTTGCTCCTGCCGAATGACTGGATCTCTGCCAGGTAGCCGTTGCTCTTTATCTCCTTGAGCTTCGACATGTAGCAGCTGTTCAGGTATTTCTGTATGCTCCTGAAATCCTCAGGAAGCTCGACCTTCAACCATCTTATGTTCAGTTCCTGAATGTATTCAGCAACATCCGGGCTCGAATCAGTCCTAATCTCTATCTCTTCGATATGCAGGTTCCTTATGACCTCGTTTATCTTCTCGAGCTCAGAGCCTGGCGATGCAGTCATGCCTATTATCCGCGGGTACCTCGCCTTCTTCTCATACTGGCTGGCTATGAACACATAGCTGTAGTCGCCGACAGCCCTGTGAGCCTCATCGACACCGAGCAGGGATACGTCATCGAGAGCAATCTTGCTGCCGATGATGTCATTCTCAAGACCCTGGGGAGTCGAGAAGATGATCTGTGCCTTCTTCCACAGCTCCTGCCTCACTTCCGGCTTGACCAGGCCTGTGAATACAGCCATCTTCTCTTTGTCAATCTCGAAATGCTTCTCAAACACCCTGAAATACTGGTCGATCAGAGGCCTTGTCGGGCCGATGAGTAGTATCTTCGAGTTCGGGTACTGGGTAAGCCTGTGGGCTGCAAGCATCAGAAAGATGTTCGTCTTGCCCATCCCTGTCGGGAGGACAACCAGGGTGTTTGCCCTGCTGGTAGTCGCGAATATGGTCTCCTGGTACAGCCTGGGCTTAAAATTTTTAATCAATTTGATTATGAGAATGTCTTCTTGCTTTATAAGGTTTGCTGGGGGGTGTCTAGTGTCCAGTGGATGCGCAAGAAGGCTTGTCAATCAAGCGGCTTGTCCAAGGCCGATAGATCCAGCCAGTTCAATGAATCAGGAATGGTATTTTACGCTGATAGGAAAATTTTGGATAAACAATCAAAATATTTTATCCTTCATTGATAGAAATATTTATAATATATTAAACTAATGTTATGTATTACAGCAATATGGAAAATTTCAATATTTTCGATAAACTTCCGCTTCCCATAATGCCCGGCATGAAGAAGGGACACATCGACCCCCGGCATGTCTACCACTGCAGACCAGCATGAGATCGATAACAACCTTTTTGATTGCAGCAATCATGGTAGTATTGATTTTTGAATTATTCATACTCTACGGGAGCATGCACAGCGCCAACATGGGCACAGGTTTTGTGAACTATGACAAGACAGCCGAAGGGAATTTCAATCTCGTAGTGGTTTCACAGGAAGACATGAGCTCTTACAACATGTCAGAAGTCTGCCTTTTAGACCACGCTGCAGAGGATACCAACAAGTCATCATGTGAATTCATCGATGAGTTCATCCAAAGGAACTGCGATGGCGCCCAGGGGCAGGTATGCAGGGTGCAGGACGGCTACTGCTGCTGTCCAGGTCATCTGTTCGTCTCGAACACCAACGAGACCATCATGTTTTTCTGCGAGTCACCTCTACATATCATCGATTCACAAAACATCAACACCTAGTCTGACGTGCATGGGTTATATGCCTGCCATATCTTCAGTATTCTATGATATTGTATCTCTTCTCGAACAGGTCAAGATGGGATACCCTTGGTGCGTATACCGGCTCAGCCTTCCCGAGGATGTGCTCAAGAGCTGCAGAAGCTGACATCGCTGCAGAGCATGCGACGCCAACGATGCTAGTCGGTGCATCCATCTCTTTTTGTGCAACTTTGAGCCAGACCTCCTTGGGCACATAGGGCTGTGTTCCCGGCTTTATCTTGTGAATAGGGTACATCCAGTCCCTGAGCTCCTCTGGGTCGGAGGGCACTTCGAAGAATTCCTCGAAGGTCATCCCTCGAGGATCGAAAAGGAACAATGCAGCGCCGAACCCGAGTGCAGGCGCGAATGATACAGGCACATTGTATTTCCTCGCCGTATCATAGAGCATGACCTTCTCCCTCATGTAGAATATCTCTATCGAGTCAGAGATGAAGTCTGCGCCCCTGGCGAACTCGTCCACGTTCGAACCGTCGATGCCGTATCCAATCTTCAGTTCCAGGCCCGGGTTTATCCTCAGAAGTTCGTCGCCGACGACTTCTGACTTGTATTTCCCTATGGTCCCTGAATTGGCGCCGAATTGCCTGTTGCAGTTCGAGCGGTCGAATTTTTCAGGATCGGTTATCCATATCTCGCCCACGCCTGACCTTGCAAAGAAATAGGCGAGCATCCCTCCTACACCTCCTGCGCCACCGACCCTAACGCTGCTTTTTGCCAGCTTCTGCTGCTCCTGCTCTGTCACTATACCGATGTTTCTCTTGAAGAGCTCCCAGTACATATCTTCGTTCATCATGTCCACCTCAGCAGTTGACAGCCATCCTTTGCTGGTAGATGCTGTCCTTGTGCGGCCTTTTCCATCTCTTCGTGAACTGTTCGGTCGTCATGTCCAAGTCCAGCCTGAAGAGGACAGTCTTTGCACCGACTGTCTTGTTGGTCTTGCCTTTATGTATTATTTTTGCTCCCATCCTGTTGTAGAAATCCGCATGTTCAGGAGCTACAGCAAAGACGTATGTCGGAATCTGCGGAATCGTCTCGAACGCATAGTTCCAGACCTCTTTTAGCATTCCCATTGCAACCTTTATGAACCTCTCTCCTTTCGGCACCACGAACCTGGTTATCTCAGCTACCATATCAACACTTCCTCTCACACGTGAAAGGTCATAAGTCTTGTCACTGGGCAGGCCCAGGGCGGAGTCGTGAACCACCCTTGTTGTTCCGACGAGCTTTCCATCCCTTTCTGCCACAAAATAAGTGCTCATGGGCTCATAATTGTCCCATTCCCTTCCATCCTTGCAGTGCAGGTGCTTAGCGTAGTTGACCTCTGGGTCGTTGTAGACCTCATACCTCAGCTTGAAGATCTCGTCTATCGTCTTTTCATCAGACACTATCCTGAAATTCATCGTGCCCCGCCTGTCGGTTCTCCTTTCGGCAACTGGCTGGCGCGCAAGAAGCAGGACTGACCTTTCCAGCCCCCCAAATGCAGACATACTGGTCTCTATACCGGCGATATTTGCCATTTTTACACCCCCTTTTGACAAAACTGTAGAAAGGGAATTGTCCTTTGAAAGATTATAAATCTTGTTGTGAAAGTTTATCCTGATTTTTTAAACATGGATAAATGCTATTGGGATAAATCAAAAACAGGGTGATGAAATCGTATTGTTTTGAAAAATAACATGCTGACAAAACCATTAAACATTTAAAACATTAAATCATAAATTGGCATAAAATGTAATAGATTGTATTTTTTGGATAAATTATTTTCAAAACTTATCCAAAATTATGAGAAAAATTTAAAAAGACGATGAGATATAATATGTTACACGATCAAAACACAGAGGTAACCGGAATTGATGCCGGTGGAATGAACAAGGATGAAATGCCCAAGCCCTTACCTGGTAATGACCCTGATATTGCTGCTCAGCACAATAGTGTATGTCGGAGGGAGATACAATATCGTCGAGAGGAGCCTGTGGCTCTGTTTCGGGGACCCGGCTGTCAATGCCTTATCCAGGCTGGAGATGAAGAAGAGCGATTATTATTTTTACTCTGGCCCTGCAGGACGCGTTACAGGAGGAAATCAAAGCCCCGCCGAAGAGTCCTGGTGCGGCATCCTCGAGGATTCAGGTTATTCCGAATGTCGCAGGGAAAAGCTCGGAATGTGCAGCAGAAACAGAGAGTTCTGCTGTACACCCGGCCATCTCTATTCTGTCGGATACAAAAACATGACATATTACCTTTGTGATGTGTGAAAAATGAACCGGGGACAAGGATTATGCAGGCTGAAGTGCAAAAAAGAGACGACAGCTCAACAAAAAGTATATAAATATAGATTGAATACATGAATATCAGGGACAAGGCAAAAATGGGAACAGTGATAAGCTCAAGGGTCAGGGATGACGGAAAGATCGTCTTCGAGGTCTGCGTGGAAGAGGCAGAAGCCCTGCAGCTTGCAGGCCACCTCAGCAACATCCACCTGTTTTCTGAGAACAATCTTGACATAACCACGTCGATATCCGGAAGAGGGAAGAACGAGGCGACCAAATACTTCCTGATACCGAAATCGATCAGGGTGGACCTCAACACCAAGAAGAAGGTGCACTGCCAGAAGGTCGAGACAAAGACCAAGATGATGTTCATCTTTGTCATGGACAAGATCTGATTTACGATGGAATGGACCAAGACCGGAATAAAGGGATTCGACAGGCTTATCAACAGCGGTTTTCCCAAGGGCAGCTCGATACTTATATCAGGCACGCCCGGTTCAGGGAAGACCATCTTCGGGCTGGAGTACGTCTTTAGGGGCATCACAGAATTCGACGAGAACGGCCTCTTCGTGACATTCGAGGAGAAGAGGGATAATCTCCTGAGACAGGCATCCCAGTTCGGGTGGGACCTCGCAAGGCTCGAAACAGAAAATAGGCTTTTTCTGACATGCATACCCTCTGATTCCATAGACAGGAGCACAATCGAGTTCATACTGAATACCATCAGGGAAAACAATATCCAGAGAGTCATCATCGATTCCCTGTCCACCCTTTCGATTATCACGCCTGTTTTGAGCTCCTACAGCAATATCGGCGACATCGCCATAAAAAGATTTGTCTACGAATTCATCTACAAGCTTTCAGCATCCGGCGCGACGTCGCTTTTCATCTCGCATATACCGCATGACGGTGCATTCTCTGTCGACGGGGTCTCTGAATTCCTATGCGACGGGCTCATAACCATTAAATTCCAGCCCCTGGGTGGCGATTTTTCAAGGGTCCTTGCAATCCAGAAGATGAGGACTGTCAAGAATGACGAGGACCTCCATCCGCTTGAGATCAGCGAGAACGGAATCGTCATACATGACCTGGAATAGCGGCAGGCACAGGATACCTATTGATTGATTTTGCAGATCTATTGAATTGCAGCAAGATGAAAAAACAAGAGGTCCAGGATTTTATTATCTTCAATAATGGCAGGATTTTTGTCCGGAATGTCGGCTGCATCCTCATCCCTTCTCATATATTCGTGATATATTACAGGATCTTCGGGGACCTCTTCAGGGAGCTTCTTTACGATGCAGGGAGGCTTCAGGCAGGGTTCCTCGCCTCTAGGTCCAGGGCGGAAAAAAAGCTCACGAATGTCAGGGAATTCTTAGGCCTGCTGGAGTCTTTCGGTTACGGCAGGTTCGAGTTGGTCAGCACGAATTTCGACACCCCCTTGTTCAGGATGAAGAACGTCAATTCGACTGTCGCGGGCCAGTTCATCAAGATGTTCGGCCCCTCAAAGCAGCCTGTCGACAGCTATCTATGCGGGATGTTGTCGGGGTTCTTCAGCAGGCTTACCGGCATCCCCATGGATACTGTCGAGACCTCGTGCATCGCCCAGGGAAAGGGCTCCTGCGTATTCGAGGTCAGGAAAGGAGAAGCCAAGAGGCATTCCAGGCTTGATGAGCTCCCCATGATAAAAGAGCTGACAGGCCAGGGCGCCAAAAAACCGATGGTGGGGGCGGCAATCGTCAGGAGAGCCTTTCTGGAATCATTGTCATACCACGAAGGGAAGATAAGCCTCTGGAACAAGAACGTCATTATGATGCCTGTATCAAGCTTCATAATGCTGCATACCTCAATCAAGACAATCCTAGGAGCGAGAGGTGTGAAGCTGATCTACGGGATGGGGAAGTTCCAGTCCAGGACATCGACCGAGTACCATATCCATATGTACGGCAGGAAAAGCAGCAAAGAGCTCTATTACTCCATGATCGAGCAGTCCGAGCTCATAGGCGTCGGTTCGTTCTCTGTGACAGGCTGGTCAGATGACGAGATAATCATAAAAGCGGAAAACTGCCCGTTTTCAGAGTTCAAGAAACTTATGCCTCCGGGGGACGGGAAGAGGGAGCATAATTACATCCAGGGCCTCGGAGCGGGCATAACAGAGGCGATACTCGGATGGACTCCGTCGGTCAGGGAGAGCCCGACAGAGATATCTGAAAGGGGCGGTTCTTTCAGGCTCTCGATAACGCCGTCGGACCAGGATAAGGATAAAGAGTTCGAGTCCCTGCTGGGCAAGGATTTTTCGACCATGCAGTTCCTCGGCTAGATGGTCCTCTGCTCGTCATTGCATCGTCTGGGAGACTACTTGCTCCATCCCTTCTCCATGATGTAGTCGCCGGCATAGCATCCTATCGCGAAGAATATGAGTATGATTATCCAGTATCCCCTGCGGGTGACCAGGTTTCCTATGATATAGCCGACCAGGTATCCTAATATGATGAAGTAGAACGGGAACCCGAGCTTGTTCTTCCTTAGATGATAGAGCCTTCCTACCATTATCCCGCAGATGAGTATCACTGCATAGCTCACGATTGCGGAGTCGATGACCAGGCTGACAATGAGCCCTATGACGAGGAATATGCCTGTCGCTGTCTCTGCCCATGAATCAAGCCATTTCACTGCCTTCTTGTTCAATTTCCACCCCCCTCGATGAACCAGTACCAAAGGAACCAGCATGCGGCACCGATTATGAAAGCGATTATCCATGAGTAGATGCCTGCAAGCGAAAGCAGGACATAGCCTGCCAGGGTCGCAGCTATGAACACGTATGAAAGCCTTGACATGAAGAATATGTGTATCCCGTTGGTCCTCGGGATTGGAAGCAGGTTGTATATTATCAGGATGCCGTTGATCTTTGCGACATAATCGAAGAACGCGGGAAGCAGGTGGAACTGTCTTGAAAATGCCAGGGCAATTGTCATCAGGATGAGATGTGCGAAAGGCCCGGCAGCGGCAATCGTGCCATAGGCAATCCTGTTGATGCCGTACCTGAACTTGCCCAGCCTGAGAATCATATGATGGTGAAGGAAGAGGCCTCCTGCAAGCACGAGCGGGAATTTTCCTCCTGTAAGAAGCGTGACGATTATCCCCAGGCCTAGGCCTGTCGGCCACATCCTGTACTCTGCCCGGTAGCCCTGCTGGAGAGCAGCGACCTTCATGGCCCCGTCGTAGGCGAAGAAGCTGACAGCGACAATCACTGCTGTCATGAGAAAATTGACAATCCAGAGAGCCAGGTTGAATGTCGCCCTTCCGTCATTGAAGGCGAAGATGAATGTTATCCCGAGGATGGAGAGCCAGATGTCCCGAAGTTCCCTGGGTTCCCAGCGGTAGAACCTCTTTATCCTGAAAGCCAATTCGCCCATGGATGGATTTATCAGGAGAGACGTATATAAATATTTTGGTTTTTGAGGACGGGCCCAAGGCTGCGGTCAATCAGGTTTCAGACAGTCGAGAACCCGTCGATTCCCACTGTCTGCTCTTCCTGGCCTGAATAGTCGAAGCTGTATGAGTACGAGGGCATGGATATGAGCTCCCTGATTCCCTTGACATGGCCTGCGCCGACGACTGCGACGACGTCCATGCCCTGGGCAGCCAGCCCTGAGAGCCTTGCAGCCATGTAGACGTTCCTCTCGTGGACAAGAACCCTGTAGATCGACGGATATCTCTCTTCCAGCATCCCCATCATCTTCTCTATCAGGACATCAGGCGGGACCTTGCTCAGGTCGATGTCTGATATCCCGTATCTCTGCATCTCCCTCTTCCCGAAGAAGATGCCCCTGAACACGTCAGCTGCAATCCTCCATCTCTCTTTCCATGTGAGGTATCTCGAGAACCTTGCAAGCGTCACCTCAATGTCCTGGTCGATGAGGGCGATCTTGATGCCCTCCTTCTTTGCCGTGCTGATTGCTTCCTTCATCTCGTCGCCGGGCTCGACACCCACCATCCTGCCAAGCTTCTTTGACACCCAGGAGCCGATGACAGCGAACAGGTAGCCCTTGAGCCCGACCCTTGATATGTTGTAGAAAGAGAACCTCTGGGGCTGGGGCGCATGCGTGAGGGCATAGTACCTTTTCGTGTCGAGCTCTACTGCGACTACATCAGGCTTCTTCTCTTTTATGGTCTTTCTTACCTTCCTGATGCTCTCCTTCGCGATATGCGATGTCCCTATTATGGTAATTTCGCTCATCTTTCCGCCCTGTCCGTCTGATTGGCCTGTTTTGTCACTACAGAAAAATTTATATACTTTAATATTTTATCAAACATACGCAATTTCACGGAGGTCTGAACATGCTGAACATGAAACATATCACAGAGACATACGACATGAAGGTTTTCACTGACTCAGGGGAATATTTCGGAGATGTCGAGGAATCCATCGTCACCCAGAACAAGGTCTTCGGGTGGAGGATCAAGTCGACAAGGAACTCCTACCTGAACAGGATACTTGGAAGCGCAAAGGGCGTCATAGTCCCGCACCAGCTCGTCAAGAGCATAGGTGACATAATGATAATATCCAAGTCAGCTGTCCCGAGCTACAACCCTGAGGAGGACGACTCGGCAGC
>CAYXZQ010000016.1:0-4797 GCA_964469935.1 uncultured Methanosarcinales archaeon | reverse complement strand
ATGGCCTTTGCAGACATTCTCGGGAACATGTACATGGGCAACACAGTGAATGATTACATAATTGCGGCATCCGTATTTATCGTAAGCGTCCTCCTGCTGAAGATTTTCAAGCAGATAGTCCTCATCAGGCTCAGGAAATTCTCTGAAAAGACTGAGACGAGGCTTGATGACATTGTCCTGGCAATAGTCGATGTCAGATGGCCCTTCTTTGTGTTCGTATCCCTCTATATTTCATTCAGGATCATAACTGTTCCGGCAGTCATAAGCCGGGTGGTGGAATACATCCTTCTCATAGTCATCACATACTATGTGGGCAAGGCCCTGCAGAAGCTCATCGAGTACATGATTCACAGGAAGGCAGAGAAGGAAGGGGGCGTGCGGGAGGCGAGCTCAATGCTTGACGCTCTAGGGGTCATAGCAAAGATCACATTATGGATAACCGCTTTCCTTTTCATCATCTCAAACCTCGGCTACAACATATCGACGCTTCTCACCGGGCTAGGTATCGGCGGAATCGCAATCGCGTTCGCCCTGCAGAACGTCCTTGCAGACATATTCGCATCCATATCGATCTATCTCGACAAGCCCTTTGTCGTAGGGGATTTCATAATGATAGGGACAGACATGGGCGAAGTCAGGAAGATAGGGATAAAATCGACAAGGCTCAAGACACTCCAGGGCGAGGAGCTCATCGTCTCGAACAAGGAGCTCACAGAGGCGCGTGTCAACAATTTCAAGAAGATGGAGAGGAGGAGGGTCGTATTCTCGATAGGCGTGACCTATGACACAAGCTCGAAGAAACTCAAGGATATTCCAGGGATAGTTAAGGGGATAATAGACAAGATAGAGCTGGCTGATTTCGACAGGGCGCATTTCAAGAGCTACGGGGACTCTGCCCTGACATTCGAGATAGTGTATTATGCAGGCACGAGCGACTATACCGCCTACATGGACATCCAGCAGGGCATAAACCTTCAGATAAAGGAGGCCTTCGAGAAGAAGAAGATAGAGATGGCCTTCCCTACACGGACAATCTACCTGAACAAGCAGAAATGAAAGCTTATTTTTTAGCAAATGGCAAATAGACCCATGCCTGTCGCAGTCTGCGCAGCAGTCTCAGGCAGCAGGATACTTCTGATAAAGCGCTCCAAAGGGGATTTCATCGGATACTGGGCCCTTCCTGGCGGGAAGATAGAGCAGGATGAGCACCTTTCAGATGCTGCTGAAAGGGAGCTCCGCGAAGAGACAGGCATCGATGCTGATTTCATCTCATACCTAGGATTAATATCAGAGCATCTGATTACAGGCTCTGAAATTACTGCTCATTTCATCCTGCATCTCTGTCGGATGAGGCCTAGGTCGGACAACATTACCAGGCACGAGGCAGGAGAGGCAAGGTGGTTCGAGCCAGGTGAGCTGGATACCATGAAGGAGAAGATAGTGCCGAGCGATATCGAGATGATAAGGAAGATGATCCTGAACAGCGAAGGGGTGTATTTCGAGAGCGTCATGGAATGGCAGGGCAAGAACCTTGTGCTGAAGAGGTTTGAGCAGAGGGCTGGCCAATACTGAAGTAATCACTATAGGATAATAAATACAGAAATCTTTATATTTGAAAAACGATTCTCACACTGCATGAACAAGGAAGATGCTGAAGATCAGTTAATAAAATCATTCACCAGAGATATTACAGACTTGCTTGAACATATCGCTCTCCAAGAGCAATGGGAGAGACACGAGCCGTATATGGTCCGGGTGAACGGCAGCTACATGGGCGCAAAAGAGATGCTTGAGAGCATCAGGAACGGCAAGAAGAATTCAATGGACTGTTTGCGGGCTGGATACACCATCTACATCGCCAGGCTCCGGGCTTCAGAGAATCCCTTCGCTATGACAAGCGAATACATACACTACAAGAAAAAAAAGCGCCGTTAGGCAACAACAGGCTAGATCCTTCCGCTCCTTATGAATTCCTCGATGTCGTCATGGTCCATGTATGTCTTTGAATGGAACTTCCTGTCGAACTTCTTCCTCTTGTCCTTGAGAAGCAGGCCGTAGAGAAGGCCGGATGCGAGGCCTGCGAGGTGCGCTGCATGAGCGACACCAGGAAGGATGCCGAAGATGTCAGAAAGGGCGAGAATTATGCCTGCTGTCCTGAGCGACATGGGGATTATGACAAGAATGACCCTGAGGTCGGGCATGAGGATAATGGCCACGCCGAGTATGCCCATTATCGCGCCGCTTGCCCCGAGAGCAGCAGGATAGATAAGGCTTGATGCGATCGATGCGAGGATGCCTGATACCATGTAGATGAAGACAAACCTCTTAGTCCCTATCCTCTGCTCGACAACCATGCCGAACATGAAGAGCACCCACATGTTGATGAAGATGTGCAGGATATTGGCATGGAGGAACATCGATGTGACAAGGGTCCAGGGCGCTGTGAAGAGGTCGCCCTTGTGGACGACGAACGTCTCTGTGAACGAGTTCTTCGTCGCGACCTGGAAAATGAAGATGATTATGTTGAGCGCGACCAGGACCAGGGTTGCGGACATCCTCCTTTTTGCCATATTGAGACGATATGCCGGAGGGCTTTTAAAAGTTTGCTTTTAGGCATATGAAATAATGTTCTTGACATATATCTTTGAGTTACAAAACATTTATATATAACGGCAAGGTATGAAAACCGAGGGGGATTTTCAGTCATGACAAAATACATCGTAGTCACAGGCGGAGTGCTTTCCGGTCTAGGGAAAGGAGTGGTCACTGCATCCATCGGCAAGCTTCTCCAGATGCAGGGATACAAGGTCACGGCAATCAAGATCGACCCGTACATCAACATCGACGCAGGGACAATAAGGCCCACTGAGCACGGCGAGGTCTTCGTCACAGAGGACGGGGGCGAGATAGACCAGGACCTGGGCAATTACGAGCGCTTTCTCAACATAAATCTCCACAAGGACCATAACATAACCACAGGCCAGGTATATCTAAAGGTGATAACCAAGGAGAGGGCAGGAGAATACCTCGGCGAGGACGTGGAGGTCATGCCCCATATCCCGGAGGAGATAAAGAGGAGGATCCGCGAGACCGCAAAGAGGACTGGCGTGGATTTCTGCCTGGTCGAGATTGGGGGGACTGTCGGAGACTACCAGAACATTCTCTTCATGGAGGCTGCAAGGCAGATGAAGCTCGACGGCGACGAGGTCGTCTTCGTGCACGTTGTCTATCTTCCCATCCCGAAGCACATAGGGGAGATGAAGACAAAGCCGGCCCAGCACTCGATACTAAATGCCTTTGCCATCGGCATCCATCCTGATTTCGTCATAGGACGGGCTGAGCAGCCCCTTGACGAGCCGAGGAAGAAGACGATTTCGTTCACGTGCAACATCCCCTCGGACAGGATATTCTCAGCACCCGACCTGGAATCGATATACGAAGAGCCGATTGTCTTTGCAGACCAGAACCTGGACAAGGAGATACTGGAGCTTTTCAACCTGAAATACAAGCAGAACGGTGAGCTGAAGAAATGGAGAAAATTCATAGAGGACATGCATGGGCTCAAGAAGAGCGTGAAGATAGGGATCGTCGGGAAATATTTCGACACAGGCGATTTCTCCCTCGAGGACTCCTACATATCGGTTCTCGAGGCAGTGAAGCATGCCTGCTTCAAAAACAGGGTCAAGCCTGACATCCGCTGGATAAATTCCAAGGTATTCGAGAGAGACCCTTCCAAGGTGAAGATGCTGGACAATGTGGATGCCCTCATAGTCCCAGGGGGATTCGGGACGAGCGGAGTTGAAGGCAAGATAATTGCCATCAAATACGCAAGGGAGAAAGACATCCCCTTCCTCGGGCTCTGCTACGGGCTCCAGCTCGCCGTTGTTGAATATGCCCGAAGTGTCTGCAATCTCAAGGGCGCAAACACGACGGAGAATGACAAGGACACTAAATACCCTGTAATCGACATCCTGCCCGAGCAGGTCAAGCACATGAAATTCTCTGATTACGGCGCCACGATGAGGCTCGGCGAATGGAAGGCTGTACTCAAGCCTGGCACGAAAGTGTTCAAATTATACGGCAAAAAGGACATTTCCGAGCGCCACAGGCACAGGTACGAGGTCAATCCCGAATTCATCCCTGCGCTTGAGAAAGGGGGGCTGGTGTTCTCAGGCAGGTCGCCTGACAGGAGGCTCATGGAGTTCATCGAGCTGCCTGACAGGAAGTTCTTCGTCGCTACGCAGGGCCATCCTGAATTCAAGTCAAGGCCGCTCTCTCCGCACCCGCTGTTCGACGGGCTGATAAAGGCAGCATCGAAGTGAAATTTTTTCTTTGACATATTGTTAATATGTATAAAAATAATTATCATTATAATATTTAATATAAGTATTTTTATAATGTTTTTAAGAATGAATATGTAATTAAATAAGTATATTTATATGTTTTTGATTGAGAATATTTGTATGGAATATTAATAGTATTTTAATAAGTTAATTAATAAGATATAAAATATGTTTTATCTTAATATTTTAAATATGTATATTGAGATTAAATTAAATAAGTATAAATATATGTAATTTAAGAATGATTAAGTAGTTTATCAATGCTTTTTATAAGTTATTTAATATAGTTTTAATAAAGAATTAAAATAAGTATATTTCTAAGTAATATAGATTGGATTATTTATTGTATTTTAATCTTTTTTATCCAGATCTAATTAAGAATCATCAAATATAAGTATTGTAATATGTTATAATATAGGTAAATAAAATGTGTATTATAGTTAGTAAAATATAA
>CAYXZQ010000015.1:0-36216 GCA_964469935.1 uncultured Methanosarcinales archaeon | reverse complement strand
GGTTTTGCCTGAACGTAGTGAAGCGCAAAAAGTGGGCGCACTAAGCTACGGAGGCGTTGATTTGTTTTCGCAGCTTTTCCTCTAAGGTTTATGGATTATTTAAATAATTTTTGCTAGTAACGGCTCTGTAGAATTGCTTTCGGAAGTTACAGACGAATCAAATGCACAAAGTGCCGGAATCGTCTTAGAGCTGTTCTGACTTACGATGCTGGAAAGCACTTCCTGGCGCTTAAGCGCAAGGAATTCTACAGAGCCTTCAGAACTCTTCTTCTTCATAGCCTTTCTTTGGCATGAAGGGGTGCTTATTGGTCGTGAACTGGTCGAGATCGAACCATCTCCTCGCCAGGTCCTGTATCGTCTTTAGGTCGCTCAGCACCTCTTTTCTGTACATCTCTATCTCCTTTCGGAATATCCTTTTCCAGAAAGGCTCAAGAAACGGCCTGAGGAACCCGTTGCCCACCCATGTCCCGCCTACATCGATCTCGAGCTTGGCAGACAGCAGGACCTCGAACTTGCCCTTGTCGCACCTCAGCTTCTTGCCCTTGTACATTATCTCGACCGGTGTGACCCCTACCCCATGCATGTCGACGTTTATCACCCTTCTCCAGAACTGGTTGCCCTCGATGACCTTGAACGGCCTCCACCAGATCCAGTACTCCTTGTGGCCTGACTGGGTCCTCGCCTCCCATATCCTCCTCTCAGGAAAACTCGTATCATAAGGGGGGGAATATCCGTTCTCGATAAGCCAGTCATGCAGCTCGACATATAAGGCCTTTGCCTGGAAGACGCTTGTGGACTTGACATCGGCCTTGCCTACCCATATCTCTGTCTTCCTGCTTTCCATATTCTGATAATTGGAAATATGGTTTATAAATCTTTTGATTGGCTCAGAAGAACGGCCGGAAGGGCCTCAGGAACAGGAGAAGGTCATTGCTCCTTGCTCTCCTTCTCTCTCATGAAGCTCTCGGCTATGTCAATGACGTACTTGCCTTCGTCGAGCTTGTATACGAGGGGCTGCTTCTTGTTGAAGAGGTTGACAAGGTCGAGCTCGAACTTGCCGGGCTTCTTTATCTTTATGGATTCAAGGTCAAGGACGACAGGGACCTCCTCCTCCTTCTTGACGCCTATGATGTCGTAGACGTCGCTCTCAATCTGGTCCTTCTCCTTTTCTGAGAGGTTCTCGATTATCTCCTCGGACTCCTGGATGTCCTTCTTCTTCACGAAGAAAAAGAGCTTGGCCCCGCAGCTGCATCCCTTCAGGATCTCCTCTGCACCGTCCTCGTACATGGTCCCGCATCTGACGCATCTGTGTGGCATGGGAAATCAAGAAAACTATCAAGTATTTAAAGCTATTTCTTCTTCGGCTCGGGCATATTGCTCGTGAAGAGCTGGATCTTGTCAGGGTCCTGCTTTATCTCCTTGACTATGGTCGCAGGCCCTATTATCGTGAATCCGTGCCTGTCCCCGAGAATCAGGTTCACGAGCATCTTCTTGAGCCTGAAGAAAAGGTCTGCATCCTTCCTGTCAGGATAGATGACCCCCAGCTCTATGCCCTTGAAGTTGTCGTCGATGAGCTCCATTGTCCTCTTTATGAGCTCTGTCTCCTCCTGCTTCTTGAGCCTGCCCTCGAGCAGCAGAATCTTGTTGTCCTTCACGATCGAGAGCAGCTTGTTCACCCTCTTGGGGGATGGCAGCTGCTCGATCTCGTAGTACGGTACGAATTGCAGGGTTATCATCAGTAAGCCACCTTGAACAATGCTTCGTAAAAATCATCCAGGTTGTTGCCGAACTTCGCTGAGATGCCTACCACGTCATACTGGGGGAATGCAGCCTCGAGCTTCTTTATGTTTGCCTTCTTTAGGTCTATCTTGTTCGCGACGAGCAGGACAGGGATGTTCCTTGCCTGGAGATTGCCGACGATTGTTATGTTCACCTGCGAGTACGGGTCGACAGTGGAGTCCAGCACGACTATTACCAGGTCCATGTCATCCAGCCATTTTATAGCGTCGATGACTCCCTTGGTAGCTTCCTTTGCCCTCTTTTTCGCCTCATTCTCCTTGAGGCCGGACTTTATGAAATCCTCATAATCTATCTTTGTCGCGATTCCCGGCGTGTCGACAAGGTTGAAAGTGAGCTCCTTGCCCTTGGACTTCACACTCACCTGCTCCTTTATCTGTATCTCCCTCGTCTCGTGTGCGACTCCCGAGGCCTTGCCCATCTCCTCGCCGAGCCAGTCCTTGCAGATCCTGTTGGCCAACGTTGTCTTGCCGCCGTTCGGCGGGCCGTACAGGCCGATCTTGAGCTGCTTCTTCTTCTTGAAGATGTCCTGGAGAAATCTGCCGAGGAGCTTCTGCACGAATTTTATCATTTTCAAGTGATTTTTAGTTTTGAAGTAGTATATATACTTTTCGAAATCACTGCTTCTTCGACATCCTGAGAACGATCCAGATGATGAGGCCCATCTCTATGAGCAGGACGACTGGCTTGAGAAACCTGCCCATGTCCCTAAAATAAGTCATTGTCCCGATGAAGACCGACAGGATGCCGCCGATGAGAAAGCCAGAGAATATCCACTCGACGACCTCTTCCTTGCTCCTGAAATAGAGGCCTGCCATGATTGCAAGGACCCCAAATATACCTGTTATGATGAAGCCGAACTTCCTGTACCCTTGCCCTGCAAGGTCGAATTCATGGCTGCAGGTATTACAGAAGTAACTTTGTGGGCAGCCTGATGAATCATACTTATAGTCCGTATAACCGTCCTGCCTGCTGCACGCAGTCTTTGCCGAATCAGGGATAGGGACATCCGTACAGTTCGCAGTGACCCTTGAGATGGGGACTGGCTTGGCCGTGTCTGTGCAATAATCACTATAGACCGGCTGCTGGACAACCAGGTCCACGATGCTGAAGCTGAAGAATGCGAAAAGCACAGCGATTATTATTATTGTACCATACTTCTTGATGTTAAGCTGCATGATGCCTGTGCAGCAACGGCATTTATAAAGTTTTTGACAACGCACATATTCCCACCATATCGTCACTCATGACAGATAAAAAATACAAAGATTTAAAAATAGAAGATAATCACAATAGGCAGTTAAAGAAGCAGGTTATGTTGAAGATGGATGACGAGATAGACATCAAGGATTACTGGCTGATGTTCAAGAGATATTGGAAATTCAGCCTTCTGATATTCATATTGATACTCGGAGCAGTAATCGTATACAGCTACATCATCCCTCCTACATACGAGGCCAGGAGCCTTGTGATGGTGGCTGCCCAGGACCAGGCATCGGTGGTGCTCGATTCGACTGCCCCCCGGGTCGATATAGAGACTGAGAGGGAGATAATCATGAGCACCAGCGTTCTCGCCCCTATATATGCAGAATACGGGATAGACCAGTTCACCCTCAATGTCCAGCCTATCACCAACACGGATGTCATCGAGATAATCGTCGATACGAAAGACCCGGAAACGGCGATGGACGTAGCGAACAAGGTCGCCAAATCCTATGTAAACTATTCCAGCGACAGCAAGAGGCAGGATGCGGTGAGCGTCAGGGACTTCATAACCAGGCAGCTGAACGAGTACAAGAAGGAGATCGACGACCTCAACATGCTCCAGGGAGATTTCACAAGCAGGCAGGACAACCTGAATCTCCAGATAAAGGGCCTCCAGGACCTGGTCAAAAGCTACAACACGTACAAGGACAATTACAAGAACGACCTCGAGAACCTGACACAGCAGCTGCAGGCATATGAGAGCAAGGCAAGCCTGACGACGGCGGAACAGACGGATTACAACAACCTCAAACAGCAGATTGCCAATGACGAGAACCTATACAATGACGCTGTCTCGAAGGCAAGGATCTATTCTGACCAGGTGGCACTAAAACAGCGCGAGCTTCTCAACCTGACCTCTTCCACCAATGCGAATTCCGACAGCATTCAGCAGAGCATAGCTGCCAAGCAGAAGATTTATGATTACCTTCTCTCCAGGAGGGAAGAGATAGGGATCGTCGCGCAGGAGAGCAGCGGCGATGTCAAGATAATCGAGAGGGCGACCTATCCCAGGTTCCCGATAAGTCCAAACATAACCCTCAATATCGCCTTGGGGCTAATAATAGCAATCATTGGAAGCCTCGGAGCAGTATTCCTCAAGGATGCGATGAGCAACAATTACAAGAGCAAGAAAGAGATAGAGGGGGAGCTCGGTCCTCTCATAGGCGAGATCAGGAAGGTAAGGGACAAGAGGGCGCCATACCAGATAATCAGGTACGAGACCAATCCCCTGTTCAGGGATGACATAAACAAGCTCAGGACCAACCTGGTCTTCTCGGCAAAAGAGAAGAACGCAAGGCTGATATCCGTCGTCTCCCCGAAAAGGGAGAACGGCAAGAGCACTGTCGCCGCAAACCTCGCAGTGTCCCTTGCGAAGAGCACCAAGAAAGTCCTCCTTGTTGACACGAATCTCAGGTTCCCGATACTGAGCAGGGCATTCATGATAAAGGATGACGAGCCCGGGCTTACTGACGTGATACTTGACACTGCCAAGCTTGACAAGATAATAAAGATAAGGAAGACCCAGCAGGAAAACCTGTTCCTCCTGCCTGCAGGAAAGCAGAAGGACCTCAGCCACAACCTGCTGACGACCAACAGGATGGGAGAGATATGCGACAAGCTCAGGAACAGCGACTTCGACTTTGTAATATTCGACAATGCATCGCTCGAGAACCCAGAAAGCCTGGCGATGTCGGCCATGAGCGATTCTGTCCTGCTCGTTATAACTGCAAGGACCAAGAAAGAGGTAGCTGCAGATTCAAGGTTCGCGATAGACAAGACAAAGGCAAATCTCATGGGTGTCGTTGTCAATTTCAGCAAATGAAGGACACAATCCTTGTGACAGGCGGGGCGGGTTATATCGGCAGCGCCTGCGTCAAGGCACTGATTCTCAGAGGACACGACGTCATCGTCATAGACAACCTTTCTAAGGGCATGAGGAAGCTGGTCGACCCGAAAGCCAGGTTCTACGAAGGTGATCTCAAGGATAAAGCAGCCCTCGGCAAGGTGTTTGAAAACAGGATAGATGCAGTAATACACATTGCTGCATACAAGGCGGTCGAAGAGTCCATGAAGGACCCGGAGAAATATTCAGACAACATCAGGGGGACTCTCAGCCTCCTGGACATGATGGCCATGCACGGGGTGAAGAAGCTGATATACTCTTCCACTGCCGCTGTCTACGGCATGCCCAACTCAGACCTCATCGACGAGGGTCATCCTACGGAGCCGATAAACTACTACGGCTATACGAAGCTTGCATCGGAGCAGCTCATAGGCTGGTATTCCAGGCTGAACAGCATGGATTACGTATCTCTCAGGTACTTCAATGTCGCAGGGGACTCCGGGCTCGGATACCTGGACCCACAGCCCCTCAATGTCCTGCCCATCATCATGGAAGTCCTCACGAAAAAGAGGGAGAAGTTCGTCATATTCGGCAAAGATTACGACACCAGGGACGGGACATGCGTCAGGGACTACATCGACGTCTCTGACCTCATAAGGGCCCATGTCCTGGCACTGGACACCAAGGGAAGCCATATCGTAAACCTGGGGACATCCAGGGGTGTCAGCGTAAAAGAGCTTGTAGAAGCCGCTTCCGAGGTGACCGGAAGAGAGCTTCCTTTTGAGTACGGGGAAAGGAGACAGGGCGACCCTGCCGTGCTCGTGGCTTCGAACGAGAGGGCAAAACAGATTCTCGGGTGGGAGCCTGAGAAGGACATCAAGGACATGATAAGATCGACTTTCAGGGCTTATGAGAGCCGGTGATATTTCTATGGGCAGACCTCTGTCCCATGACAAGGCTGATTATTATATATACGACCGTGCCTGAAAGGTCGGCAAGCATATCGAAATAGCTGAAAGTCCTCTCAGGTATCGGTATCTGGATCACCTCGCTGATGACTGCAAGGACCATGACCGTAAACAGGAGGAGCAGATGCCTGTGACGGACACCGTATGACAGGAAGAGCTGCATTATTATCAAGGCCAGGAAGAAGGATCCCGCGAAGTGGACTATCTTGTCGTACGGGTCAGGTATCATCTCACCGACCTGGGGGATGATGGATAGAAGGAACATGGCTACGGAATAAAGTATAAGTATGAAAACCAGCATCTTTTTCTGCATCCATCTGCAGGCTCAGATGTTGTTTATAAATTTATATGTAATCCAGCATATCTGGAAAGGAACTGGAATGAGAAATCAGGCTTCAGAAGCAGAATATATTAAGTTAAAAAAAAGAAAAAAATGCACGCTTATGCATGACCTACGGGCGTCGGAACGAACTCAGGCACGTTCTCTCTCTGCTCGCTGTACCTCTGGACCTCCCATCTCGGCCTTGGGTTCGGGACAGGAGTATTGGTGTCATAGACAACAATTCCGCCCTTGTGTCCTGAAAGCACGAGCTCGTAAAGCCCGTCACCGTCGACATCGAACATCTTGGCTGAGATTATCTGACCTATTGTCTGGTCGATCCTCTCTATCGGGTTGTAGTTGTCGTCGTAGATGAGCAGAGGTGAGTTCCTGCTGCTTCCCTGGTCACCCATGGTTGCTAGGATCTCCATCTTGCCATCATTGTTGACGTCGCCTACTGACGGGGGCCATGCCTCGTGTATGTCGAATGTGGGCCTGAACTTGATTTCGCCCGTAACAAGGTCGACAACCACAAAGTCAGCCGGTGCATTGTACTCAGGATAACCTGTCGAGAGCAGCACTTCCTTGTCACCGTCGCCGTCTATGTCATAGACAGTCCCTTCGCCGTGCTGTGATATGTGCTCGTGGCTCCAGTCGTAGATGTTCTCACCGGTAAGGGCATTGAGCACCATCGGACCGTTGCTGACTATCATGCCTGCGACGACCTCAAGGTCGGAATTGCCCGTGACGTCTGATAGCACTGGAATCGGGCTGCTGCTGTGGATATCTTTTCTTTCCCAGAGCAGCTGCAGTGTCCTGCCGTCATAAGCTGTGACCCCTGTTGCAGGGAGGTTGCCAATGGAACCGTCCCTCCTGTCACCGACATAGACATCGATGTTGCCGTCATGCTGCACATCTCCCAGGGATATTCCGCCCCAGCAGGGGTGAAGGAGCCATGAGGATGCCAGGATGTGGCCGTTGTGGTCAAGCTTGGTTATCGCACCGTCGTAGTCGTTGATATTGCCGTCGTACGGCGTAGGATAAGTGTCCTCTGTTGCGACAAAAATCTCAGGATAGCCGTCACCGTCGACATCTGCAGCAGCAATAGGCGTTATCGGGAAACCGTCGCCGCTTAGCCTGTCGCTGGTCCAGATCGTGTGGCCGTTGCCGTCAAGGGCCCTGACATAAGGACCAGAGACTGCATAGAGCACTTCAGGCACTCCGTCGCCGTTGATGTCAACCAGCTCGGGTACCTTTCCGTGGCTTCCGCCTGCGCTCCATTCGATCGCTCCAGTCTTGCCGTTCAGGGCATAGATCTGGTCGCCGCTGTTAAAGACTATGTCCTCGACACCGTCATTGTTGATGTCCCCCATTACAGGGAATATCTCCTTGTTTGTGTTCGGAACGCTCTGCGTCCACTTGAGCGAAAGCATGGCAGATGTCCTTGTCCTGAAGCTGTAGGTCTCTGTCGTGGTCTCGCCGCTTCCCGTGTCGGTTGCAGTGACCCTCCACTGGTAAACTGTGTTGTAGCTTGAAGCATCGTCTGCAAGTCCGTAAACCCAGGTGCCTTGTGATCTCTCGTGACCTGAGTTCAGCAGATTCCAGTTGCCACCTGAGTAGAACTCAACTGTCCAGTCGAACTCATCCCCTTCAGGGTCTGTAATCCTTGCCTCAAGATAAGGCTCACGTGATATGCCTACTGAATCGTCAGAAGGTGAAGGCCTGTCTATCACAGGAGGCTGGTTTGACGAAGGATCATTCATCGTCGTGAAGCTGTATGTCTCTGTTGTCGTCATGCCGCTTCCTGATGGATCAGTCGCAGTTACCCTCCACTGGTAAGCTGTGCTGTAGCTCGTAACCGTGGTTGTGGGAACGCTGACAGTTACAACTCCGTCTGCCTCTGTGCCTGAATCAAGGACATCCCATGTAGCTCCATTGAAGAGCTCAACTGCCCAGTCAACCGAATCTCCGTCAGCATCTGCGATATCTGCACTGAGCGTAGGATTCAGGCTTGCACCTGTTGAGCTGTCTGCAGGAGACTCGTTCGTTATTGCCGGCTGCGAATTTGCAGGCGGTGCTGAATTCTCCTCCTGTACACCTACATCGTAGAATGATGAAGGGTCGTTCTGGTTGTTGTATGAAGTGAGCACGTAACCAGAACTCCTTGCAACATCAGAAAGCCTGACCTCATCCATCGAGCCTGACAGTGCCCTGTTGAGAGCCACCCTGTCACCGAAATATGTGTTCAGACCGGGCCAGGTCAGGGTAGTCGAGGCGCTTGCGGGAGCATCGTCATCCACATAGAGCCTGGCGATGCCGCTTCCGAACGTACCGACTACATAATGCCATGAATCTGTTGTCGAAGGAACAGATATATAAGCATTGTCGACGTACAGCTGGAAGGTATCATCTCCGTTGTAGAACTGTATGAACGGACCAATCTTATAAGCATCCCTCTGCGAGATAAGGTATCCCTGCTTGTCATTGGAATCGACCCAGGCTTCAAACGTGAATGCAGGCTCGCTGCTGTATATCTGCGGGAATACGATCCTGCCGTCAGAACCGTCGAAGCTGTAGCCGTTGCCGATCTTGCCTGCTGCATTCTGGTCGACACCAGCTGTCGCAGCACCGTCATTGCCGTTTGATGTCGAATCCAGGACAGGACCCGATGTCTGGGCAAAATGGTCTACTGCAAGATAGTCTGAATCCCATACTGCTTCCGGGTTCTCCTGGCTTGATGCTGACGGATTGCCGTAGTACATATATAATACTGTATCGCTTGATGATGACACGTCAGTCTTTACCCATGCGACCAGATGGCCGCTGTCAAAGGACTCTACCTCATGATCAAGCTGGGTCGTTCCGTCAGAAGCAGTGAAAAGGATATCATCCCCGTTCGCCTGCGCATTGGCAGTGAGATCTGAATCAGTCAGGTCTACCAAGACCGGAAAATCATTCAGATCGCTGTCAACCTTAGTATGATCAATAACAATCTCTTTCCTGTACTGCCAGTCGCCAAAACCCCAGTCGGCTGCCAGCACGCTGCTTATGCTGAGCGATACTATCATCAACATGACGATTGTAAGCACAGCTTTCCTTGCGATCCACGTTGTGGATTTCGAATCAATATTTTTCATGGTGGATACCTCCATCCTGTTTTTTTTTAACACAATGATAATGAAATAAAAAATCAATCCTTCCTGAGGATTGCTAGTCCGAGGCTGCCGCCAAGTATGACTATAGCAAGAGTCAACGTTGAGAACTCAGGCACGCCTGTCGAAGGAGCTGCGCTCAGTATGCTGCTTCCTCCTGAGACCCTTTTGACTGGCTTTCTCATGAGGACCACATTGTCTGTGAATGACTGTATGCCTTCGTATTCGACCATGACCTTATGCTCCTGGCCGTTTGCGCATTTTCCGCTCACATCGAAGTCAAAGCTTCCGTCAGCTGCAGTGACATCGGCATTGTCATTTATCACCTTGTCATTGCAGAATTCCACGACAGTAAGCCCCTGAACAGGGTCGCCTGTCAGAAGATCAGAAACAACGCCCTTGATTGCCATTGTGTTGCCATCATAATAATAGGAGACATCGCTGTACACTGCCTTTGTCGGCTCTGGCGACTGGTCATCATCAGATGTCCCTGTAGAATCGTCCTGCTGCTGGACAGTCGTGCCCTGGCTGGAATTCTCCTGGTCACCAGTCGGTTCAGGCGCAGAAAAAGCCACATTGTCCGGCTGGACAGTGAAGCTGACATTGTCCTGAGCATTGCCTATCCTGTTCAAATAAAGCAGGAAGGATGCTGCGACTAATATTAATATGACTAATACTGTGATCTTTTTCATTTTCACATACCCCCTTTAGGTAATTACTCCCTGAATTACCAGTAAAATCTTGTGATTTGAGCCTGGTAAAACAAACCCATATATAAAGTTTTCGGTTTAATTTACTTCATATGAGTGATTAAAAATGATTAAAATCTGTCATTCCCTGTTAAAATTGTTACTCCCCATTATTGCTATACAGTTATGTTAAACATGATAGATATACGCATATATAAAACTTTCCTTTTTGTTCAAGCCCGGCCTTTAACCGCCGAGTGAATTCTTAAACATCCCAGAAAAATGTACTTATAGACAGGGTGGTTACGAAAACAACATGGTTTGCTGTACCGGCAGTCAATACCGTCCTCTGCTGGTGATTATCGAAGGGATTGTCTTGAGTATTATCGAGACATCCAGGAAGAATGACATGTGCTTGATATAATAGATGTCGTAGAGCACAGCCTTGTCGAAATTAACCTCGTGCCTGCCGCTCACCTGCCAGAGGCCTGTAAGCCCTGGCTTTACCTTGAACCTCGCCATGCGCCAGCCCCTGAAGTTCTCAAGCTCGATCTGGAGATGGGGCCTCGGGCCGACAATCGCCATGTCACCCAGGAATATATTGAAGAGCTGGGGCAGCTCGTCTATGCAGGTCCTCCTCAGGAACTTGCCGAATTTCGTGACTCGGGGATCGTTCTTGAGCTTGAAGAGGCCCTCCACCTCGCTGTCGAGCTCCTTTTTCTTGTTGTCAGCACCTACTACCATCGAGCGGAACTTGTACAGCCTGAAGGGCTTGAGATCCCTTCCGAGCCTCTCATGCCTGAAGAACACGGGGCCCGGCATGGTAAGCTTGATAATCACAGCTATAACCAGGAATGGCACTGCAAGTATCACCAGAGCGATGCCTGACAGGAGGAGGTCCATCCCTCTCTTGATGAGCCTGTACCTCAGCCCGATCCTTGAGGCAGAGATATTTATTATAGGATAATCCTTGAACTCATCGAAAGCCACAGGGTCTATGACGAGGTTGAGCACGGACGAGACTATCTTCCAGTTGATATGGTCATTCTCGATTATGATGTTGAGAAGATTATCGTCAATATGTTCCTTTGTGAGAAAGACAATGTCTGCATCTTTGAGCTTCTTCTTCAGCTCAGCCAGGCTGTCTGTCGAACCGATTAGCTCATATCCGAGGGATTCATTCTCGTGTATCTTTTCCACAAGGTCGCGGTTGTCGCTTCCGTAGAACAGGACCTTCTTCCTGTCATGGCCGAGCTTCCTGAAGAAATGGATGAGACCGTAGAGGATGTACCTGCCAAGAGACGTGAAGACCAATGCCACCAGGAGTGTGACGGATATCGTCAGATAAAGCCAGACGTCCCTGGGATCGAACATGAGAAGGAATACCAGGTCGACGAAATAGGTGATGAACACTGAATACAGTATCCCCATGAAGTCGTTGTCGTCGAAGAGCGTCCTCTTGTCCTTGTACAGCTTATAGGCAGAATAATTGATGATGAGTATGAGCAGGGTGAACAGGAAAAACCTGGCATATATAGGGTCGGAAAGGTCTATGAGGAATATGGATGTCGATATGAGGACAGAGAGGAAATACATGAGCACATCTGAGAAGTAAAGGGCCAGAAAGAAGAAGTATTTCTTGCCCTGGAGAATCTTTTCTGCCATACAGTATCAATATCAGGAAACATATATAAATCTTCTGATAAGCCAGTAGTAAGCCAGGAAATAGAATAAAAAGAATATCCATCCTGCGTTGGTGTGGAAGAGCCCGACTGCAAAGTCAGGCGATACATAGACGCCGGCGACAATCAGCAGGAAAAGCCGAAGGACATTGACAAAGAACACGCCCAAGAGCCCGACGAGGAAGAGAAGCATGTAAAGCTTCTTTTTCAGCCTCCTGTAGTCGAGCGCGAACAGGGCTGTAAAGAACGAGAAGAAGAGGAGCATGGAATCTATGCCTGAGCACGGGGCGCCGATATTCACAGCAAACCCCCTGACCTCGAGGACAGGGGCGCCCTGGCCGATGAAATAGCCGACCTCGAAGAAGCGTGAGAGCATAAGATATAATATATATGCGACTGTGCTTGATATGGCATACCATTGGTTCTGGAAGAAGACGAGAAGATTGTAGAGGACGACGGATGCAGCACCTGCAAGCAGGAACTCGTCCCGGAACGAACTGTAAAGCTCCTTGACGTATCCTGTGCCGAACACCGCCAGGGTGTAGAGAAATAATGCGAGCAGGAGCAGGACAAATATTGCAGCCCAGCCAAGGTACATCATGGGTCCGCTTGTAATCCCGTAATAATTTGTCGAGCCCCGAACTATATAATATATACATATGGATGCGAGCCCGGCTATAAGGAATAGTGCGAACCTCTTCAGGTCAGGCCTTGGATGAGATATCTTCTCGATCCTCTTCCTGTAGAACAATGCGAAGAAGAGGCCCACAAGCGCGAGGACCTTCATGGCATCTACCTTGCTGAATACCCTGTTTGCGTAGGTCTGCTTGAATATGTCGAAGCCGAGGTATTCAATAGGGAACTGGAATAGGGCGCGGCTGAGAAAGACCACTGCACCGAGGATTACAAGCTTCAGCAGGAATTTTTTGAAATTGTCCTGGAACCGCTTCATTTTGGCTTCACCTTCTTTTTGGCGATGTCTTTGTACAGGGCAAAGGTCTCCTCTGCCACAGCCTCCCATCTGTACCTCTTCATCACCATATCCCTTGCAGATGCCCCTGTCTTCTTCCTCAGCTCCGGGCTTGCCATGAGACTTTCGAGCTGCTTTTTCAGGTCTGAGACATCCCTGGACCTGAATGAGAAGCCGTACCTGTCCTCGATTACGTCCATATTCTCTCTTATGTCGCTCACGAGCGGGCAGAGCCCGAAACTCATAGCCTCGAGCAGCACTATGGGCATGCCCTCTATTGTGGACGGAAGGACGAACAGCGACGCATTGCTGAAAGCCTCATACTTGTCATTGCCGTAGAGCGGGCCTGTAAATATAATCCTGCTGTCTCCCTTTGAGAGCTCCAGAAGCTCTTCAAGATATTTCTCTGTATGGGTCGTATCCCCTACAATCACGAGCTTCTGGTCAGTATCGACCTTCCTGAATGCCTCGACAAGGAAATGGACACCTTTCTCAGGCACTATCCTGCTTAAAAAAAGGATGTAACCTTCCCTCTGGAGCAGATGCTTTTTGAGTGCTGAGAGCTTCCTGGAACCGTGGACCTCAACACCGTTCGGTATGAACTCGACCTCCTTTTTGAATTCCTTCAGGTAATGCTCTTTTATCTTCTTTGAAACAGATATGACCCTGTTCGGAAACATCGTTATGAGCCTTTCGCAAATCTTTAGGTATATGGATGCGACGAGGCCCCATTTTTCCCTCTCATAGTCCAGTCCGTGAAGAGTCACCACGGTCTTCTTCCCGAAGAACCTGGGTGCAAAGGACAGCAGGGAATTTCCCATCGCGTGGTAATGCACTATGTCATACTTCCTGAACAGAGAATCCAATGTGCAGAGGACAGTATGCATGATGGCCTCAAAATGCTTGGTATTTATCGTCGGCAGATACCTTAGCCTCACGCCCTTCCAATCCCTGGGCCTCTCTTTGCAGTAGGGTGTCCTGCAGTAGACAGTCACCTCGGCTCCGAGCTTTACCAGGAGAGGGGACAGGTTCTCCACCACGTGCTCCACACCGCCGGATTTCGCGGGTATTCCTCTCAGTCCTATCATGGCAATCCTCAGCTTCCCCTTATCCTTTTTCGAGCTCATCTGTCAATATCCTCTTTGTTTACCTCGCACTTGAAGGCAATCCTCTTACCGTTCGGCTCGACCGGGAATTTCTTCATGTAATTCACATCAACCCTTGTGCAGCCCAGCTCTTCCTTGGCTATCTCAGCAAGCCTGAGGACCGCCTCCTTCTTGGTGAACACATCCTGCACGATATTGAGCTCGACATGCTCCAGTGATTTCTGCACCAGCTGGAACTCCCTTATCGCCAGGTCCTCCTTCTCGATACGGAACTTGATGAGCCCTCCGGTGACCTTCTCCCGATTCCTGTTGAGGAGAACCTCATATGTCCTGCCGACCTTGATCTGGAAACGGCCGAACGGTGTCTTCTCCTTCCCGTACTTCTCCTCCAGCCTTATACCTATGTCCCCGCACCTGTACCTGAGAAGCGGCATGCCGAAGCTCTCAAGAGGGGTGAGGAGTATCTCGCCGTTCGTGTCGAGCTCGACAAATACAAAATCATCCGAGGAATGCATCACATAATCCTCATCCTCGATAGCGACCGTGGTGACCTCTGTCGAGCCGTAATGGTCGAGCACCTTGCATCCGAAGACCTCCTCTATGAATTCCCGGTTCTCCAGCCTCTCTGATGTCGTTATGATCTTCTTAACAGGGACGATCTTGATCTTCCTCTCCTTGATTATCTTTGCCATGTCGTAGATTATCCCTGCGTACCCGTAGATGAAATCAGGACGGAACCTGTTGAACTTCTTTTTGAACCATTCCACCACCTGTTCATCTGTGTACCTGTTCACGTCGAAGAGGATGCGCCTGTTCATCCTGAATGATATCCAGTTGAAGATCCTACTCAGCAACGGCTTGTGCCTGAACTCATCACCCCATATCCATGCCGACTTGTATCCCGGCAGGATGCCGATGGTGTAGAAATCCCTCAGCCATGCGCCGTATGACATCTCATGGTATCTCTTGTCCTTGTATATCTTGACCTTGTTCCCTGTAGAGCCTCCTGAGAAATGCGGTACCAGCCTGTAGTTTCCGGAGCTCTTGAGCCTGTCCAGGTTGGATAGCACGACCCTCTTTCCGAGCGGAGGTATCCTCTTGAAGTCTTCTATGGTCCTGATATCCTCAGGCCTAATGCCGCTATTGTCAAGGAGCTCCCTGTAATAAGGAGTAGTCTTATAAGCATGGCGGACAAGCTTCCTTATCTTTTTCAGCTGAGTGTCCTTGGTCTGCTGCCTGGACTTCCTGAGGTTCTTTTTGAATTTGCCGTAGTACATGTACCTGAGATCGCCTTTCAGCTTATACGAGAGGGGTATGAGTATCTTTCCGAACAATCTTTGCATCGGTGTCAGCCTGTCCATCTTATTTCCCGCTGTTTTAATACCCCTTATGTTCCATTCTTTTCCTGTTCCCGGATAATGCCCTAGAAAACCCGCCAATAAGCACCTCATAATGCTTTTCTGGGCTGTACTTTCCTTCTGTCTCGTCGTAGGAGTTCTTCCCAAGTCTCCTGCAGAGTTCTTCATCTCCGTAGACCATCTCTATCTTCTCCCTGAGCTGGACCGGATCTCCTGCCCTGAACAATAGGCCGTTGTAGCCGTCCCTGACCATCTCACCGAGCGAGCCTAGCGCAGATGCGATTATCGGCCTGCTGTACATCATCGCCTCGAGCGCGACATTCGGCATGTTCTCATACCATATTGCAGGGATGACCACTGCCCTGCAGCCCTTGTAGAGCGCAGCCAGCTCTTCACCATACTTCGGGCCCAAAAACTCCACATTGTCAATATTGCGGTCTTTGACATAACGCTTGAGATCATCATCATAGTTATTGCTGGAGCTCCCAACAATCTTCAGGGTGTACGAAGTTCCCTGGACAGCCTTTATCGCATGGATTATGCCTTTCTGCTCCTCTATCCTGCCGACATGTAGAAGGTAATCCCCAAGCCTGTCGTTGTATTCCTCTGTCTTCATCACGAACGTCGGATTGTATATTATTTTCCCTGGGCTGACACCTTTCTTCATCTTGCCTATGGTGAACCTTGACTGTATCACTACATAGTCGACCTTTCCATATATGCCTATGATCCTGTGGAACTTGAGGGCCAGGGCCTTTATCGTGGAGAGGACAAGCGAACCCTTGACACACCTGTGCCTGACAGCCCTGAAGAGGGAATGCTTGGCACATTCCTCGCAGACTCCACCGTCGCGGTAGAAATGGCTCTCCGGGCAGACAAGGAAAAAATCCGACAGCCGCATCACGACGGGAATCCCGTTGTTCCTGCAGGCGTCAATGACGCTCGGAGAGAGCTTGTTGTAATGATGCAGGACATAAGCGATATCGGGTTTTGTCTCTTTGATCAGACTGTCCAGCTTCCTCTTGACATGGATTGAATAGAACTCCCTGCCTAGCATCTGCATGATTGTCCTCGGGCCTTTCTTGTATTCGCTGTAGAAGACCTTGTCGCCACCTCCGATCGGCTCAGCAAAATACTTCTCATACTTGGTCCTCACATTATGTGAGTTCCTGACAGAGAACGGGATAACCTCATGGCCGTGCCTCTCAAGGACTTCAATCAACCCGAACATGTACTTTTCGGGCCCTGCTGAGAGGAAATACCGCGAATTAATTATCAGTATCCTCATCTTTTGCTTCCCTTCACCGCCTTTTTCTCCCTGGCCAGGGATCTGTACATGGCTTCATATGACCGGACCATGTTTTTGACTGAAAAACGCTTTCTGATGGTCTTTTTTGCGCTTTCGCCCAGCTTCTTCCTCTTGCCAGGCTCTGACAAAAGGCCCTTCAGCTCCGCCATGAAGTTCTCAAAGGGAGGGGATACTATGACCCCATCAACCCTGTTCGTGATTATCCTGTCGATGTCCCCGGAAGGATAGGTAAGCACGGGAAGTCCGGCTGACATTGCCTCGCCTATGACGTTCGGCCATCCTTCATCGTGCTGGGACGGGAAGACGAATATGTCCATTGCAGACAGCAGGTCTGGTATGTCTTTCCTGTTCCCTGCAAAGATGATATCCTCTTCAAGCCCCTTTGCCCGGACCCTTGCTTCAAGAGCTTTCCTGAACGGGCCGTCTCCGACTATCAGGAGTGCTGCGTCTTTCCTGTTGAGCCTTATTTCGGAAAAATTTTCTATAAGGTCAAGGTGGTTCTTGCTCCTGATGAGCCTCGATACTATGCCGAGCACGAAACGTCCTTCAAGACCGAATTCCTTCTGTGCCTTCTTCCTGTCACCTTTTGAAAATATATTATAATCTATCCCGTTGGGTATGACCTTGACATCCTGCTCAGGATAGCCTTTCCTGACATAAGTCTCCTTTACAGTGTAATTATTGGATATCAGCACTATCCTCCTGAGCCTCGTCAGCATGCCAGGCAGGCTTATCTCCTTGAACTTTCCCCAGACGGATGAGTTGTTGCTAAACGTCCTCCTTATCCCGCCCATGGAGAACGGTTTTCGCGCAATCATCGCCGGCAGGTAGGAATGATGATTTCCCATGAATGACTGGATGATGTCCACGTGATTATCCTTTGCGAACCTTGCAATCCTGAAAAACACCGACATGTCCAGCTTGCCGCTCTTCCTGAAGTTGACTATCTCCAGGTCGGGGACTGACTCGTACTCTTTCTGCATCTCATGGTTATTGTAGAGGAGCCCCAGGCAGACCCTGAACACTTTCCTGTCAAGCCCCTTCAGAAGGTAGAGCATCTGCGTCTCGGCACCGCCCTGCTGGGTCTGGGGGAGGATGAATAGTATGGTGATCTTTTTCATCCTGTCTCACCCTCGTCCGGTCTTTTCCCTGCACCGGCTGGATGATGCAGGTTTTCACCTACGGCTGCGGCGGCAGGAATCAGGCAGCATCCTATGACGACCCATGAATCCAATGAGACCACCTGCGCAAATCCAGCCCCGCCTACCAGGGATATCACCACGATGCCCGAAAAGATGGATAGCCCGAGCCTTCCGAAAGGAAAACCGGTCTCATCCCTTGCCAGGATATAAAGGTCCCTGAACATGGTGAAAACGAAAAGTAGCATCACAGCAAGCCCGACGATGCCCAGCTCAAACAAGACCATGAGGTATGAGTTGTGCGGTGAGAGAGAATGCAGGACCTGGGACCTGTAAAGCTCATAGCTGCCAAGGCCGTTGCCAAATATCAGCTTGCCCTGCAGGAAAGGCAGGATGGTGTCCCATATTCCCGTCCTCTCTGAAATAGTGGACGGAGTATATCTCGGATTGAGGTAGTTTATCGCATTTGAATAGACAAAGATGCCCGCAATCAGCAGGAACAGCATCAAGAACTTCTTTGCCGATATCTTCGAGAGCCCCTTGCCTGCAATCTCAAACACCACTATGCTGACAGCAAGGCACAGGAGCCCTGACCTCGAAAATGTCAGGAAGTCCATTATCAGCAGGAGAGCTATCACCAGCAGGTTGCCCCTGGTGAGCCTCTTCCTGAGCCTTGCGTAAAGTATCATGATGGCGGGCAGAAGGTACACTGTGTATGAATTGGGCCAGAAGAGATTGCCGTAGATTCTTGCCCCCCTCCAGTCCATTGTCACTCCCCATGCTGGCTGCAGGATGAACTCGTAGACAGACAGGGGTATGTTTATGACAGCAATCAGGATCGCTGAATAAAGTATGAGCTCCCTGTCCTTGCATTTCTTCATCGCGAAATAGAAGAACAAAAACGGCGCTATGAATTCGAATGCCCTGGAGACTAGAATCCTGGCTCCGACAGCACCAAGATTGAATACAGATACGATGATTATGAGGAGCATCAGCAGGTAAAACCTGTTTTTGGGATTGAAGAGCACTATCAGCATCAAAGGTATGAACACGGCGTTTATCAGGCCGAGGCTTCCGATGAGAGTGAACGGCACCTTGAGCACAGGGCATACAAAATAGAAAGACAACCACATGATGATGAAATAATCGTATCTCTTCATGATGAACAGTACGAGGAGCGATATGAAGATGACGATGAATATCGCAAGGCTGAGCAGGTTGCCCGCATACAGGTCGGGATTCCCAGTATGGATCCTGAACAGGATGAGGACTATGTTTATCAGGATTATGTATATGATGAAAGGATTGAAGTATCTCCTGTTTATCTTTGCCATGCTAATCCCTGCCCTGCTCCAGCTCCCTGTAAAGCCTGTCGTATTCGGCATCGACCCTGTCTGTCGACAGGTGTTTGATGCCGAAATCCCTTATCTCCTGCCTGTCGTAGGTCACCTTTTTTTTAAAAACTTTGCCAATTGCCTCGCTGAATTTGTCCACCGCCGTGCTGCGGCTGCCGATATCCTCATCCATCATGATGCCTGTATGCTCGGTGATATACTCGCTGATGCATTCGAAATAAGTTGTTATGACCGGAAGCCCGGACATTATGGACTCTGCTATCACGTTCGGAAATCCCTCGCTTCTCGAGCTGAAGACGAAGAGGTCGGAAGCTATCATGAACTCGTCTATGTCATCCCTCCGGCCCATGAAAAATACCCTTTTCCCTATGCCTTTTTCCCTGGCCTTATCCCTGAGCCGTGCATAATATAAGTCATTCTCATCATATGGGCCTGCAAGGACCAGCGCAATACCCTCATCGTCCAGCCTGATCATGCAGTCCAGGAGGAAGTCCTGGTCCTTCCTCTCCTGTATCCTGCCGACATTGAACATGATGAACTTGCCGGGGAGGCCGAGCTTCTTTTTGAGCTCGTCTTTTTTGTCGAATCCGATGCTGCCGAATGTCTTCTTTTCGCATGGATGGGGAAGCTTCAGGACCTTTGAGCCATCGATGCCTGCCTTGATGCACGAATCGACGCTCTGCTGCGAGCCGACTATGAACCTGTCAATCCTTTTCAGTAATGGATGGGTGAAGAACGACAACATCCTGTTCCTCGTCCCAGTCTCAAGGAGGGACATCGGGTCGTCTGAACCGTCCAGAGTGACCTCGAGAATTGTCTTTCTCTTGAGAAAGATGGTATTGTAGGCCATGATCAGCCTGTTCATCCAGGAGAATGAGAAAAAATGGATGTGGCCCACCTCCTTTCTTCTCCTCCAGAGGAAGATTCCTGACCTCAGGGCCCCATACAGCATGTAGAAAGGGAAGAGGATGCCCTGCTCGCTGAAAGTCCTGATCCTGGTTATCGTCTTTGCATCATCCGGATAACTTCTACTGAACCTCGCCCTTTCGCAGAAGATCCTGTATCTGAAGCCGTACTTATCAGCCATCCTTTCTGACAATTTTTTCGCCCTGAGACCCGAGCCTGAGAAGTCAGGAGGGAAGTGATGAAGCGCGAGGAGGATGTCTTTCATTCTCCGGTCACCTCATCATGGCTGATATTATTCTCTTCTGCCCAGGCTCCAAAAAAATATTTTTCATAGCCCCCTCTGGAAATGTCCCTTCCCGCAAGCCTTTCCTTGAGCCTCTGGGGAAGGAACGCCCCTATCTCATATCCCTCGCTCCCCAGCTCGGGAAAAGAGTCCCTCAGTATCCTCTTGCCTGCCTTCCTGCCGACCTTGAACCTTGACGGGACGGAGTAAGCGAGCCTGACAGCCTCCGGGGCCATGAACGGCAGGAAGTATCCCATGCTGTTGGCCCTTGCCGACACCCTTATCTTCTCGACCCCGTGCAGGGAATACTTCAGCATGAATACGAGGGCTGCAAGAAAGTTCGTAGAATCATTCCTTATCCCACTTGCGTATATATCATATAATGTCTCAAACTCCTTTTGGGCTTCGGCTCCAGCATCTGCTGGGAAATAGAAATTGAAAAAGCGCGTCCTGGTGTCTATTAGATATTTCCTTATCCTTGCAGAAATTGTCCTTCCGACTGTCGGTCCTGCACCATCAGGCCTGGCAGCCCAGGCAATCTTTGGCATCACGCCTGACACGTAATTCCGGTAATACATCAGCCCGTTGCAGTACAATGCATCGGCAGCCTGGCCGTTCATGACTGCAAGCTGCCTGCCCCCCAAGTCCTTTGTTAGCCTGTTCACCATCAGGTATTCGGCAAAACCTGCGGAGTCGCAGAGAGGCTCATCGATGCTGCTGAAGTATCCCTTCCTGTCAGCAGTTGTGATGCTCTCATCATTGTCGACGACAGTCAATTTCATGCCTGAAAACAGTTTCGAGATGCCGCCGGGTTCGGCGGACTTCTTCTCTGCAAAATGGAGCAGGTGCCTGCACCTGTCCCTGTATAGGACCGTCAGCAGCAGGGAATCGAAGCCCCCGCTGAGCGAGGAGACGAGCCCCTTGCTTTTGATGACTGTCATGGCGTCTGTAAAATCCGTCCTGAAATCTCCCTTTTTGAAACCTCTGGTTTTCGAGAACAGGTCGAGCTCGCTTCCGGCATCATAGCTGCAGGAGAGAACGCCGTCTTTTCCTGCGCTGATGACAGTCCTGAGACCTGGAGGCGCTTTCTTCACGCCGTCTAGAATAGTAAAAGGATAGGGGACATAGCCCTTCTTTATCTGGAATTTGATGAAACGGCTGTCGATCGCAGCAGGCAGAAAATCCTTGAACCTGCCTGAGACCATCAGGCGGTCGCCATCAATCCTGTAATACAGCTTGTCGATGCCTGTGACATCAGGAAGCATCACAACCTCCTCTTCAGAAACTGTCACAATGCTTCCCTTCCTTCCCGTCGATATCAGGCTGTCCCTGAAAAGAAAGGTGCCTTTATCCCGGCCGGTTTCCCCCCTGACTTCCAGTTTGATGCTGATTTTGCTCACTCCGAGATACCCAGGATGATCTTTCTCTTCACATAGACAAGGACGGCGCTGCAGGCAAGCCCGAAGGCATAGGCCAGCAGCGTGCCGTATGCGGCCCCGATGATGCCGTAGCGCGGTACGAACACGAAATCACCGACGATATTCACGATGGACTTCGCGATGTTGAACACCTGGGAGTAGATTATATAGTCAAATGTGTTGACAATCGGCAGCAGATATATGGATACAAAATAGAATATTGACGTGATCAGCAGGATGTTGAAGGAAGGGATGGAATCGACGTACTTGGATGAGAAAAGGAAGGGAATCAGATACCTCGAGAGCAGGATGCCTATCCCAACAAGCACTATCCAGGCTCCTGAAAACAGAGGCAGCTTCTTGAGGTAGTCCCTGATCATGTCGAATCTCTTACTCGACCTATATTCGACGATCAGTGGCATGAACAGCGTGTTCAGGATCATTATCATCGTGCAGATTATTGTGAAGCCGTTGTATGAGACGCTGTATACGCCGACGTCACCCAGGGTCATGTATCTCCTTATGACGTAGAGATCGATGTAGTTTATTATGTAAAGCCCTGAAAAGCCCATCAGCTGCGGCCAGGAATAGCTCCATATCTTCCTGAAATATTCCTTGTTGTACCTGAAGGGCATGATGACCGACTTGTCGAGCATGATGACGTTCACGACAAGGGTCAAGAGGAAGCTTATGCTTAAAAAGGACCATATGATGAGGAGGTCTGTCTTGAACAGCCCGGCGAAGAGCAGCGCGAGCCCGACCAGGTAGATAAGCTTCTGGAAAAACTGGATGTAGGCTGACTTCTTCATCTGGTCTATGCTCTGGAATGTCCTCGAGACGAAATTCAGGGTCCCGTTGAGCACGAACAGAACTATGAGGAATATTATCCAGGTCCTGCTTATGCCCACGTACGCGGTGATGGGTCCCGAGAAGACGAAAAACGCGATGATGATAAATATCATGACTGGGACGAAGAGATAGAGCCTTGCCCAGAACGTCTGGTTGATCTTTTTGTGATTGACGTATTCCTCCCTGCCGTACCGGACAATGGACGTGTCAGACCAGGTCAGGCCCATGGTGACTGCAAGGTTGACGACCATGAGGAACAGGGAATACTTTCCCATGTCGGCCGTGGTGAGCAGCCTCGTAAGGATCATGAGATTTACAGCGCCGATTATGGTCGTGCCTACCCTGCCTGCAAATAGGTTTGTCGCGTCCTTTGCTATCCGCTGGAATTCCATCCTGCAAAGGACAATGAAGACCTATTTATAAATATTTATCCGTTTGCACAAGTTTAAAGAATATGCAGGCACGGGCATGAACGCTTCCCATCAGGAGCAGCGAATAAAATCCTCGCGAGGACACAATGGAAAAATATTTATAAGCATCCACGTTCACCCCTGCCTGGATGAAAACTGCAAATATTGTTTTAATGATTTTGCTTGCATCACTGCTGATGCTTGCAGTCGGCTGCAACAACCAGCAGTCTGTCCAGATAAATCTTCCTTCTTCTAATTCATCAAATTCTAATGTCCAGAATAATGGTACCCAGAATGCCGTGAACACTTCACAGCCTTCTCTGCCTGCAATGAATGAGACACAGGCAAACGGAACAGCCACTGTGGAGAATCAGACAAGCCAGCAGGAAAGCGGGGAGACATTGCCTGTCACGCCTCCGGCGACAGTCGAGAATGAAAGCACCCAGGAACAGCAGCAGACCGTCCCTCCTGAGACTCAGACTGACGAGACCCAGGGATCCGGCAGCTCAAGCAATAGCGAATACGTAGGCGTCAAGTCCTCTGAATTGGGGACCTATTTCAGGGATCAGATGAACATCTGTTACTATAACAGGGAACTGAAGAAAGGTGATGACATCAAGATAGATTCAGACGGCACAAAGTTCGTGTTCAGCCTGGTGGATTTCAAGCTGGATGACCCGGACTATACATATAAGCTGTACAACCAGGACAAATCCCAATCCTGGGACATCCATGACTGGGCCCAGATAAAGGTCAACGAGGACAAGACAGTATTGTTCCCGGCGATGACGCAGGTCGACATCACGCTTGACAATGGCCAGTCACTGTCAGCTGCCCTGATCCGCGGCGCCTTCGACCAGATCAACCTGTGCATCAACACTGACGAGGACTACAATATCGATTTCTGCAACAAGCTCAGCGGCAGCGAGAAAGAGGACTGCTTCGGCAACCTGGGAGTGCTTTACGGCGAGAGCTACTGCAGCAAGATTAGCGACCCGACTTACCAGGATGACTGCATATACGGCGCAAATCACAACAACGAGAATGTCTGATATCGTGACAGTTGGTCCTGATAAGCCATAGCACAGGATGAGTCCTGCAGAATTCTGCAATAATAGGACAAAAATTGATAAATAGAGGATATTTCCGTCTGCAAAAGCCATTATCTGAACAAACATTTTTGGCATGGTTACCGTTGGGAGCGGACTGGCCGGATAATAATGCGGGGTTCGGGTTCAATATGAAAAGCAAGTCAGCAAGCAGAATGACACAGAGCGAATTTTTCCTGCTTGCCGCTGCAGCAATCCTTCTGCTTCTGGCTGCATGCACCCCTAAATATCCTGTCACCAATTCCGACATCATGGGACTTGCAGACGGGAAAAATGTTTTGTTCGTGGACCAGAACAACCCGAACTGCCACGATTCATATTCAAGGTCCAGGGCACTCAGCAGCGATACCCCCTGGTGCAGCCTGGGGGCTGCGCTCGATAAATTCAGGGACGGCGACACGATATATGTCCTTGAAGGCACATACAGGAGCAGGGAGCCGTTCTCCATCAGCGGCAGGACATTCTCAAAAGACACTGCAGTCAAAGCCTATCCCGGTGAGCATCCTGTCCTGACGACAGCAATGGCAGGATATGAAAATCCCCCCGGTCAGGTGTGGAAATTCGCAGGCAGCGCATCGGACAACCTGTGGTATACTGACTTTGCCCGCAGCTCCCCTGACGAGGTTGTCGCGCGGTATGCGGACTCGGGCGTGAGCCTGTTCACCTACAGCCCTCATTTCACCAAGCAGAAAAGCCTTTCACAGCTCAAGGATGCAAAGAACCCGGAAGGCGTATTCTATGAATCAGGCAAGAAAAGGCTTTACATCAGGTTCGACGACAATGACAAGGACCCGAACAGCATCGGGCTCTCGATATCAGACAGCATAGTGTTCATGCTGGACAAGGTCGACGCGAAACGCCTCGAGATATCAGGTTTCATCATCCGGGACGGCAACAAAGGCATAAGCATCAGGAACAGCGAGGGCATATTCATAAGCAACAACACTGTCGAGGGCGGGCTGCAGGGCATAGACGTAAAGACCTCGCACGACATCACGATAGGAGACAACAATGTACGGATGAAGCCGGGAGACGGCTGGTCATGGAACGACGACATGAAGATGAGCGCCATGGAGACCTCGGGAATCTGGCTGCAGGATGACAAGGCCGGAATGGATGTGTTCGGAAACAGTGTGAGCGGATACTTCAACGGCATCATGGTATATTCAACATCGACAGGAAAATTCAGCGGTATAGAGGTCTATGACAACATTATCCACGACATATACGACGACGGGCTGGAGATAGAGGACTACTGCAACGGTGGTGATTTCTACAACAACACCATATACGACTCATTCGTCGCAATCAGCCTCTCGCCGGTGGATGCCAGGGAGAAGAGATGCACGGTCCATAACAATGTCCTTGTCCCTGACAAGAGGATCCTTTGGGACCACTCTGGATTCAGGGACAAGGGAGAATGCTTCAAGATAATAGCCGACAAGCCGCTGCAGAACGTGTATTTCACAAACAACACCTGCGCTGGTAGGGGGATATACACGACTTCAGACAACACAAACACGCAGAAGAACACGCTATGGAAGGACAACATTTTCTATTCTGAGGACGAGGTGCTCATCGAGAAATCCGGGCTTGCATCAGCAGGCGTCAGATACGACTACAACCTGTATTTCAGGAAAGACAGGGGCGTCATTTTCAAGTACTGGAACGACGACCACGGCACCCAGGAGTTCACCACTCTATCCTCTGCCCTCATAAGCAAGAAGGACCCTGGAAACTGGGACAGGCACAGCAGCCAGGCCGATCCTATGTTCAACGATCCGGCTGCCATGGACTTCAGGCCGAAGAGCGGCTCTACCGCATGCAGCATGTCGCAGGCAGGAAGCTATGTGGGAGCCCTGCCATGCATCGGCCAGGACTGATACTTACCAGTTAATAACAAAAAAACAGCCAAATTATATGATTCTGATAATCATATCTGATAATTGTCGTCGACAAAATTCCAATATTTATTATCATTGCAGAATCATTATATATTTTAAACTACAATAAACTTAATAAATGAGTAAAGAAATCGTAAGATGTACTTACCAGATAATAATATTTATTATTTGATAAGTAAAGATGTAAGAAAGGATATCGAAGTGACATTGATTACAGTGGTAGCATCTTTTGCAAACGAGTGGCCCAAGGAAGGAATAGATATCAATGAAACATCAAGAGAGAGAATACATTAGCAAAACAAAAATAAAAGACGGATTCAAGAGGGCAGGGGCGCGGACAATCGCATTTTCTTTTATTGCTCTTGCTGTGATTGCCATGATTGCGGTCAGTATAAATTCTGCTTCAGCTGCCGCCACAAGCGGTCCGACAACTGCTTCAGCATGCGCTTCCGACAGCAACTGCTACGTCGCGACGGACTACGGTGCAAAGCCAGGCGACAGCAAGGATGATCTCAGCGCGATACAGAAACTGATGGACTCCCATAAGGGGCAGTCGATAACGATAATCCTGCCGAAGGGCGAATACGTGCTAGGCGATTCCCTGAACATGAACGACAATGTCCGCCTGATAGGAGACGGGAAAGTTGTCCTGACAAAAAAGAGCAAGACCCCGACCATAGTAATCAATGGCCGCAAGAACGTAGAAGTGAGCAACCTCCAGATGTCAGGCACAGTCACGGACGACACGAGCGGCATACGCTGTGAGGATTCATCTGACATCACGATTAGCGGCAACATGATATCCGATGAGGCAAAGGCCCTGGACATCAGGAGCTCGACCAATGTCATAATCACGGACAATGCCCTCTCGCAGACGCCGACAGGCAAACCATGGAGCAGCATGAAGTCCACTATCTACGAGACAAGCGCGATGTTCCTCCAGGACGACTATTCCGGACTCGAGATATACGGAAATGACATAACCGGCTATTTCAACGGTATACTCTCGTATTCTCGGAGCACTGGCAAGTTCAAAGGCATCCTGGTCCACGACAACACCCTCAGCAACATATTCGACGACGCGATCGAGATCGAGAACTATTGCTACGGAGGGAGATACTACAACAACAAGGTCAGTAATGCTTTCGTTGGGGTGAGCCTTTCGCCGGCTGATGCGACCCAGGGTAAGTGCTATATCTACGGCAACGTCCTCGTCGCGAACAAAGACGAGCTGTGGGACAGCAGCGGGACGAGGTATTACGGCGAATGCTTCAAGGTAATAGACGACCAGCCCCTGAAGAACATGGACATCTACAGCAACACCTGCGTAGGGGGCAAGGGCATCTACACCACTGATAGCAAGTCAGGCATAATAAGGGATGTGTATTGGTACGACAATATATTCTACACAGATTCCAGTGAGAGGCTGATCGAGAAGTCAGGACTCGCGTCACAGGGTGTCAGATATGATTATAACCTGTACTATAGGACTGACAACGGCGGGCTCTTCAGGTACTGGAATTCTGATTCTTCATCGACAGAGTACAAGACACTAGCATCCGCGCTTTCAAGCAAAGCAGCGCCGTCGAACTGGGACAGGCACAGCAAGCAGGCCAACCCCAATTTCAACAGCAACTACAGGCCGTCGGGCGTAGCCTGCACCATGTCATCGAAAGGCAGCTATGTCGGCGCTGTGCCGTGTTCGGGAAGCAGTTCATCGAGCAGCTCAAGCAGCAGCACAAGCTCGGGAAGCAGTTCATCAAGCAGCAGCACAAGCTCGGGAAGCAGTTCATCAAGCAGCAGCCCATCAAGCAGCTCAAGCAGCACCTCAGATACAGGATCGTCCTCAGCATCGGGAGAATCCCACTGGTTGGAGGCAGAGATGACTACGGAGATCATCGCACCTATGGCAGTGAGAAACGACAAGTCCGCATCCAATGGACAGTATATATCCGACCCTTCAAGCAAAGACACCAAGGGTGAAGCGACATACACTGTCAACATCCAGGAAGCCGGCAATTACATCATATGGGGAAGGGTCATGGCCCCTGCAGGAGACCAGAACTCGTTCTACATCAATGTGGACAATACAGGGGACAGGCTCTGGGACCTGGCACCGGCTACTTCTTGGGACTGGCAGATGGTCAATGACAGGAACACAGGCGCAAGCCCGGCAGTGTTCAAGCTCTCGAAAGGCAAGCACACGATAATCGTGAAACAGAGAGAATACAACTCAGCCCTGGACAAGTTCCTGTTGACCGATGACACATCCTACACACCGTCAGGCACAGGCAAGAATGCAGAGAACCTGCCGGCAGGATCAGGCATGACCGGCAGCACTGGCGGCACAACCGGGGATACAACCGACACCTCAGGCTCAAGCGCAGAAACAGACACTGGTGACACCGGCAGCGGAGGAGGATCATCTGGCGGTGGAGGCGGCGGAAGCAGCAGTGGAGGCTCACCCCAGCCAACTGTGAAGGTCGTTGAATTCCGGGGAGGGGAACTATTCTTCACCGGCGCCTACAGGGACGAGGTAAGCTTTGATGTCGCAAACGAGACATTCACCCTGCAGATAGAAGAGATGAGCAACAGGCTTGTAAAGTTCGGTATATCACCGGGCGACATGGAGGACGTCATAGGCATTGGAGAGACAAACAGCTACAACATACAGGGAGACTATGTCGATGACATCAACATCACGCTGCTGTCGATTGACGATCTAGAGGCCACCCTGAAGATCAACCTCCTGGACAGGCAGACGGTCCTCGAGCAGGCGAACAGGACACAAACTCACCAGACCGAGGAGGTGATCCCTGTGCAGAGCCAGCCCACCTACCCAAGGTACGAATACTCGGTCCAGCAGGAGAACACGCAGCGGTCAGACACCCACAGGAGCACTCTCGGAAGATTTAAGGACATGCTCTTCAACTCCGGCAACAGGAAGTTCCTTGGATTTTTGTTCCTTGACGTGATGGTCATCGCCGGACTGCTTGCCATCTACCTGAAAGGATAAGTCTTTTTTCATTTTTTCTCTTTCTATTGTTCTTTATTACACACTTCCCTGCTAAAGCAAGGATGGGAATTCTTATAGAATCAGTATCGTAATTAGTGTTATTTACTTATTAAATTATATTTTAATAGCATTAAATAAGTATTAATAGAAACATTTAAATATTAGTATAGAAATTGATATACTAATATGAAAAAAGAGGGCCTCGGTTATTATCAGATAAGTAAGAGACTGGTCAGCTCGATTGACGCTGACGATACAGACCTCCTCAAGGCCATGGAGTCTCTGCTAGAGGAATACAAGAGCTCCAGGAGCGTCAACGGGATACCGAGGCTGCCCCTCTCATTCTTCTCAAACAGGAAGCTAGGCATCCTGGAATCGCTCGTGAAGTCGCTCAAGGAGAACTTCAACCTCAACTATTCCAAGATTGCTGAAATAATAAACAGGGATGACAGGACTGTCTGGACAGCGTACTACAAATCCAAAGAGAAGCTCAGCAAGAGGTTCTCAGCAAACGGGGAGGAGCCGGCAGTGCCCTGCGACATATTCTCCGAGAGGAGCATCGGGCCTCTCGAGGCGCTCACAATATACTGCAGGGACCAGCTGAAACTAAGCTTCAACGAGATATCACACATCCTGAACAGGGACTACAGGACGATCTGGCTGTCCTACAACAACGGCAAGAAAAAGAGGGGGAAGGTTGGCGACGACCTCAAGGAAAATGCATAGGAGACAGACCCCTGCCCTTGGATTCATGATAGTCTTCCTGATCGGCATGATAGTTATGGTCCAGGCCGTGTCTGCAGCCGGCTCTGACAATCTTGGGCTAGCAAACGGCAAGAACGTCCTTTTCGTGGACAAGGGAAACACCAACTGCGACGATTCCTATTCGAGGACACAGGCACTCAGCGGCCAGACGCCATGGTGCAGCCTTACTCCCGCGGTCAGCAAGATGCAGGACGGAGACACAGTATATGTCCTAGGTGGCACCTACAGGAGCACTGGACCATTGACAATCAGCGGAAAGACATTCTCGAAAAAGACGACAATCACAGCCTACCCTGGCGAACACCCAGTCATCACGACAGCAATAGCATCCCTTGAGACCGCACCGAACAATAAATGGACCTTTGCCGGGGATTCCACCCACAACCTGTGGTACACGAGCTACACAAAGACGACTACAGGCGAATTCGTCGGAAGGTATATGGACACCGGCGTGAGCCTTTTCACCTATAGCACCTCCTTCAGCCTCCACAACAGCCTGAGCGACCTCAGGGACACCGCAAACCCCGAGGGGCTGTTCTATGACTCGGGCAGCAAGAGGATATACGTGAGGTTTGACGACCTCAAGAAGGATCCGAACAACATCCGTCTGTCGATATCGGAGAACATCGGGTTCGACATAGAAAACGTCGACGGCGCAGGACTTGAGATATCAGGCTTCACCATCCAGGACAGCTACAGGAACATCTATGTGAAGAACAGCGACAACGTAATAATCAAAGACAATACCGCCATAGGAGGCATATACAGCATCGATGTCAGGTCATCAGGCAATGTAGTCATTAACGGAAACGAGGTCCAGATGAGCCCTGGAAGCGACTGGACATGGAATGACGACACAAAGAGGAGCGCGATGGAGACGTCGGGGATATGCCTTATAGACGACCTCGACAACCTGGTGGTATCGGGAAACCTCTTGCACGGCTATTTCAACGGCATTTACGTTTTCACCCAGAAGACAGGGAAATTCAAGGACATCCAGGTCTTCAACAATACTCTGCACGACATATATGATGACGCAATCGAGATTGAGGACTACTGCAACGGCGGAAGGTTCTTCAGGAACAAGGTAACCGACGCCTTTGTGGCAATCAGCCTCTCGCCTGTCGATGCCACCCAGAAGACATGCAGGGTATACAACAACGTCCTGGTCGCTGACAAGGTTAACAAATGGGACCATTCAGGCACCACGTATTTGGGCGAATGCTACAAGATAATCGACACGGACGGGATAGAGGATGTCATTTTCGAGAGCAACACTTGCGTCGGACGGGGCGTATACACGACGACAGGAAAATCCCATACGCAGAAGGATACTGACTGGATAAACAACATATTCTATTCAGATTCTGAAAAGGCGCTGGAGAAGTCCGGCATGGCATCGGACGGCGTGATGTATGATTATAACATATATTTCAGGAAGAGTTCCGGGCCGCTGTTCAGGTACTGGAACTCTGACACGGACACGACCCAGTTCAATACGCTTGCTGCTGCCCTCAGCAGCAAGAACGACCCGGGAAACTGGGACATGCACAGCAAGGACATCGACCCGCTCTTCAACAACCTGGCAGGCGGAGATTACCGGCCGAAGGCAAGTTCCCAGGCATGCTCAATGTCCACTACCGGCAGCTATGTAGGCGCTCTACCGTGCATCGGCCAGGCTGCGTCATTCTGCGGAGACGGATATTGCAGCAATGATGAGGACTGCCAGAGCTGCTCTTTTGACTGCGGTGAGTGCACATCATACTGCGGAGACGGGACATGCGATGCTGATGAGAGCTGCTCGACATGCAGCCAGGACTGCGGTTCCTGCGCTCCTGCAGAGCCGTACTGCGGAGACGGGATATGCAACCCGAACGAGAGCTGCAGCTCGTGCAGCCAGGACTGCGGTACATGCCAGCCGTATTGCGGGGACGGCGACTGCAGCGCAGACGAGGACTGCAGCTCATGCAGCCAGGACTGCGGTACATGCCAGCTGTACTGCGGGGACGGCAAGTGCGACCCGACAGAGGACTGCAGCTCATGCAGCCAGGACTGCGGTGCATGCCCTGCATACTGCGGAGACGGGACATGCGATCCGAACGAGAACTGCGGAATATGCAGCCAGGACTGCGGAACATGCCCGGTTGACGAGTATCATTGGCTTGAGAGCGAGGTACCGATTAGCATCCAGGCTCCCATGATAATAGAAGAGAACGACACTGCATCGAACAGCCAGTACATCTTTGTCCCTTTGGACCACCAGGGCAATGACGGTGATGCAGAATATTCAGTAAACATAAAAGAACCAGGGGACTATGTCATCTGGGGAAGAGTGATAGCACCTGAAGGCGACCAGAACTCATTCTTCGTGGATGCCGACGGCTCAGGAGACAACCTATGGGAGCTCGGCCTGACCTCAACGTGGGAGTGGCAGGAGGTCAACAACAGGGATGTCGCTGACCCTGCCATATTCACACTATCGAAAGGGGCCCATACAATAACCATCAAGCAGAGGGAGGCGAACTCCAGGATAGACAAGATATTCCTGACAAATGACTTCAACTACACGCCGAAGGGCGAGGGCGAGGAAGCCGAGAACCTGAATGTATGCGGGGACGGCAAGTGCGACATAAACGAGGACTGCAGCTCATGCAGCAAGGACTGCGGCTCATGCCCTGCGTACTGTGGGGACGGAAAATGCAATCCGAACGAGAACTGCAACTCGTGCAGCAAGGACTGCGGGGCATGCGCTCCTGCACAGCCGTACTGCGGGGACGGGACATGCAGCTCAGACGAAAGCTGCAGCTCATGCAGCAAGGACTGCGGAGTCTGCCAATCCTACTGCGGGGACGGGACATGCGACACCGGCGAGGACTGCAGCTCGTGCAGCAAGGACTGCGGGACATGCTCGGCCGGAGAGATGCACTGGCTCGAGTCAGAATACCCTGACGACCTCACATGGCCGATGAAGATCTCGAAAGACACAAAGGCATCGAACGGCAAGTTCATCTACGTGCCAAATGACCTGGGCTACAACGGCAGGGTGACTTTCAAGGTCAACATAAAGAAGAGCGGGAACTATGTCCTCTGGGGCAGGGTAATTGGTCCGGGGCCATATGACGATTCATTCTTCGTCCAGATGGACGGCAAGAGCCTCAACCTGTGGGACATGGGAGGGGACACGTCGTGGAACTGGCAGGCTGTCAGCAACCGCGGAGGGCAGGACCCTGTCGTGTTCAAGCTCTCAAAAGGCACCCATACGATAACCATCAGGCAGAGGGAAGACGGGGCAAAGATAGACAAGATGCTCCTGACAAGCGACATCCACTACACACCGACAGGGAAAGGCGACACTGCAGAGAACATCAAATTCTGCGGGGACGGGGTCTGCGACTCGGACGAGAACTGCAATTCATGCAGCAAGGACTGCGGGGTATGCGAAACCAAGCCTTCCGGCGATTCCGGCGGAAGTGGAGGAGGCGGAGGAGGCGGAAGCACAAGCTCCGGTGGAGGAGGCGGCAGTTCCGGAGGGCCGCCGCTGTCAGGGAGCGTAAAGAGCATGGAGTTCACAAATGACGAGATAATGTTCACCGGAGGATACAGGGACACTCTAAAATTTTCAGTCGAAGACGAAGAGCACACCCTGAAGATCGACGAGCTCAACAGCATGGTAGTCAAGTTCACACTTAACTCAACGGCAATCGAGGACAAGATATCAGTGGATGAGACAAGGTCATACGACGTCCAGGGGGACAAGCTCGATGACATCAACATCACGCTCGAATCGATCAGCAATGGAAAAGCGACAATCAGAATAACCATCCTTGACAGGCAGGCGCTTCTGAACAAGCTTGCACAGCCCAATGACACGGCAGAAGATGCTATGAATGACACTCCTGACGAAAATTACACAATCATCGGTACGAATGAAAAGCTGCAGGAGCCTTTGCCTCTTGCAGGTCCGCCGAACCAAAGCTCGATGGCAGGCATAACAGGGGCAGTGACCTCGACCAAGGATACAAATACCATAAGGATATTTTCCATGTCAGTGATACTGTTCTTTGCCTCCGGGATGTTCGTATTCCTGTTTTTCAGGTTCGATGCAGGAGCAGATATCAGGAGATACTTCGGGCTCCTGCAGGACAGGTTGGTAGGGTTGAGCAGCAGCAGAGTAAAGGTCGGAGGATACCTTACATGGCTCCTCAATGACAGCGAGCTTGCCTCATATGTATCCAATACAGGAAATTATGTATCCAATGCCGGGAATAACATCGCCGGGCTTATTAGTGAAACCTGGTCCACCATGAACAAGCCGGCCCCTGCAGAGAAGAGAGGGCACAGGAGCACAACCCGGCAGCATGATAGGAACCTTATGCAGCAGGCAGAATCCAGGAAGTCTGACAACCTGTCGGAACTCAGGCAGTGGGTTAATCTCGCGCTCCAGCACGGCTTTGACGAACAATACATCACGAGGATCCTGACTGCAAGGGGGTGGAGACTGGACATCATCAACAGGATGCTTGGCAATTAGCCTGGGTAAAATGGGAAGGGGCCGATTATTGAAGCAATGGAACAGGTTCTTCAATAGGCAGCAGAAAAAAGGCCATTCCATCGAGGAAATAAGGACGCATCTCCTGGGCAAAGGGTATGACAGGTATCTTGTCGGAGGGCTGATAAGAAACTATCAGAAGGACAGGCTGCTCCATTATGTCAATATCTTTCTCATCTGCACTTTCATCCTTGCTGCCGCAGGCAGGCTGTTCTTTCCCAGGCCTGCATTCACAGGCATGGAGGTCTTCGATGGCAACTCTGACCACCTCGGGCTTGCCAACGGCCAGGACATCCTCTTCGTGGACCAGGACAACACGAACTGTGATGATTTATACACCAGAGCCCAGGCGCTCAGCGGAGATACGCCCTGGTGCAATCTCGACGCTGCGCTAAGCAGGATTCAGGGAGGGGATACGGTCTATGTCCTTGGAGGAAGATACCTCGGAAGGCCGTTTATGCTCAGCGACAAGACGCTCTCGGCAAAAATAAGGATTGCTGCATACCCGGGAGAGGATGTTGTCCTGACGAGCGCGATTCCCGGTTTTAAGAACCCGACAGGCTCCACATGGACGTTTGCAGGAGACGCGACTCACAACCAGTGGTACAGCAGCTACAGCTCAACAATCGAAAGCTGGGCAGGGACCTACGAGGACACGGGAGTCAGCCTTTTCACCTACAGCACCCAATTCAGCGTGCAGAACAGCCTATCGGACCTTGAGGACACAGACAATCCTGAAGGGATATTCTACGACACAGGCAGTCACAGGCTATACGTCCGTTTCGACGATCCCGGAGCAGACCCGAACGATATCGGCCTGTCATTGTCAGACTCCAATGTCATAGAGATATCCAATGTCGACGGAGCAGGGGTGGAGATATCCAATTTCACCATAGAGAGCGGGGTGAGGGGCATCTATGTCAAGGACAGCTCCAACGTGGACATCGACGGCAACATGGTCACAGGGGGGCTTAAATCCATCGACGTCAGGAGGTCTTCAGACGTGAGGATAAGCGGCAACGAGGTATACATGGAGCAGGGGGACGGATGGACATGGCAGGATGACATGAAGAAGAGCGCGATGGAGACGACAGCCATGTGGCTTGAAGACGACTTCAGCGGGCTCGAGGTCGACCACAACGATGTCTATGGGCATTTCAACGGCATCATGACTTACTCCAAATCAACAGGTAAATTCCAGGATATCGAGGTGCACCATAACGATGTATATGACATATATGACGACGCCATAGAGATAGAGGACTACTGCAACGGCGGCAGGTACTATTCCAACAATGTCTCCGACACGTTCGTCGCAGTAAGCCTCTCACCAGCTGACGCTTCAGAAAAGGCTTGCGAGGTCTATGGAAACATACTGGTTGCGGACAAGAACCTGAGATGGTCCCACGACGGGACGAACTACAAGGGCGAATGCTTCAAGATAATAGACAACGACCCTGCAGAGGATTTCACATTCAGGAGCAACACCTGCATTGGGAGGGGGGTCTATACGACATCAGACAAATACAACACACAAGAAGACAACACATGGATTGACAACATTTTCTATTCGACAAACCAGAGAGCCCTCGAGAAATCCGGGCTAGCATCCGACGGTGTGATGTATGACTACAACATATACTACAGGACTGACAATGGCGGTCTGTTCCGGTACTGGAACGACGATTATGACACAACGCAGTTCTCTTCCCTGTCGGGTGCCCTGAACAGCGGCAACGACCCAGGCACTTGGGACAGCCACAGCGAGAACACAAACCCGATGTTCAATGACCTGACCGGCAAGGACTACAGGCCAAAATCGACATCACCCGCATGCACAATGTCATCGACGGGAAGCTACGTGGGCGCACTGCCTTGCGTCGGGCAACAAGAGCCTTTCTGTGGCGACGGGACATGCAATGCAGGTGAGAACTGTTCCACGTGCGGCGACGACTGCGGGACCTGCCTGCCTCCGGCAAGCTTCTGCGGAGACGGCACATGCGATGATAATGAATCATGCTCGGTCTGCGCAGATGACTGCGGTGCTTGCCCGA
>CAYXZQ010000014.1:0-36362 GCA_964469935.1 uncultured Methanosarcinales archaeon | reverse complement strand
TTGTGCCTTGCCCTGAAACTGCCTGCGCATGCAAGAAGGTAATAGCTCCACATCTTTCCGAACCTCTCCCCGAACCTGTCCTGAAAACCCGGCCAGCTCTTTTGGAAATTATCATACCATGCCATCAGGGTCCTGTCATAGTCAGGTCCGAAATTATGCCAGTCCTCGATCACGAAAAGGGATTCTGCAGCAGCGGTCAGTTGCTTTGGGGAGGGCAGCACTGCATTCGGGAATATGTACTTGTCGATCCAAGGGTCGATGCTCGTCCCGGATACGTCCCTGCCTATGGAGTGCAACAGGAACAGGCTGTTGTCCCTGAGGCACCTGTTTGCAGTCTCCATCATTGCCCGGTAATTCTTCGGTCCGACATGCTCGGCAAGCCCGACGGATACCACCTTGTCGAACTGCCCCTCGGCAAGCCTGTAGTCCTTGTGCTCTATCTTTACCGGCAGGCCCTTGTTAATCTTCCTGGAATGCTTCACCTGCTCTGATGAAACATTGTATGCTGTGACCCTGCACCCATATTTTTCCGCCATGTATTTCGCAAGATAGCCCCAGCCGCTTCCGAGCTCAAGGACACTCTCCCCTTTTTTCAGGTACAGTTTCCTGCAGACCAGCTCAAGTTTGTTCTCCTGGGCCTGGTCAAGGGTATTTGCACCCTCCCAGTATGCGCAGGTGTACTGCATGTTATTGTCGAGCATTGCGCTGTAGAAATCATTACCAAGGTTATAGTGGCTTTCAGCCGAACCCCTTGCCTTCCTGAGGCTCTGCCTGTTGGTGATGCTTGAGAGGACGACGCCCGCAACTTTCGCGGGTGAGATAACCTTCTTGTTGAGCCCGGCCTGCAGGACCCTGAAGATGAACTCGTCTGGCTTTTTTGCATCCCACCAGCCATCCATGTACGCATCGCCTAGGGCAAGGGAGCCCCCTGTTAGGACCCTCATGTAGAGCCTGTCGTCATGGACCTGGATGTCCCAGGGATTTCTGCCGTTTATCTCGATACCTGCCCTTCCGAGAAGTCTCCTGACGATGTTTTTAGGCTTTGTATCAATGATGATTCTCACCCTGTTCTGAGATGGGGAAGCTGGATTCATAAAAAAAGCTTTCTGTTTTTTTTCTGGCAAAAAGCTGTGATGGACAGGCCGGGATTTGAACCCGGGGCCTGCCGCTAGCCAAGCAGCCATTCTACCGGACTGAACTACCTGCCCATTATAATATGTCAATTAAACTTCGTTTAAAAAAAACAAGGTCTTTATATATATTACTAATTTATCATAAAACCATATCAATGATTCAACAAATCCATCCAGCGGTGTCATAAATATCTCAATTACACCCTTAATATACAAATAATAACATTTTTATACTAGCTATGCACCCCTATATACTGGGGGTGGTAAATGTGGTTATACTTTTTGACCAGTTCAATCTGCCTGAAGACATATTCGAGATAATATTCGCGACAAAACAGCAGAAGATCGTCGGCAAGCTTCTGATAAATGACATCAGGAAGAACGGGGGAGTGTTCTCAAAGACAGAGATGAGCACCTTTGCCACTGCCCTGCATGATGGCACCTATGTCGCCGAGCTCGACGAGCCCCCCTATACTGGCAAGAAGGTCAAGCTATCCTACAACAAGAGGCAGTTCTACGACAGGATACTCACGCCTATGAAAGGCATGGGTCTTATCGACTACGACCTTTACAAGAAGTCATACAAGATATCCGACAAGTTCAACAAGGCCATGATCAAGATTGGGCTCATGTGGATAAGGGAGATCAGGTGATCATCTCACCGCAAGCTTGATGTCTCCTTCCTGCACTGTCTTTCTTCCGGAATGCTTAGCGATCCTTACCGCCTGCTCTCCTATCTCTTCTGCGATGTCTGTCAATATCTCCACGAACTCCTCGACCGCTTCTGCTGAGACCCTCTTTGCTCCCATCTTCATCAGTATCCTTCCGGCCGGCGCCTTTGGTATTGTTCCTACTTTTCTTGCCATATTTATCCCTCTGGAAAAGGTCGCCGGGCAGACAATAAATAGTTTTCGATTTTTCCTCAGGTCCGGATGCATGCGTTATTCATCCTGGTCATTTCACGGCGGGGAGTAAGGGCAGTTCGTGAATGGGCAGAGGCCGTGGAACCCACCGCATTCCGCGTCGGCATCGATGGTCCTGATAAAACAGGTATAACTGCTGTTTACAGCCCAGATGTCCGTCATCGTCTCTTTTGACCTGGTGTCGTAGAATCCTATTATCGAGAATTCGTCGGAGTACTTCTTGCTGTCGTTCCAAGTGATGTTGGACTCCTGGCCCCATGCTGACATCCTGCCTGTGAGCGTGAAGCTGACAGTGCTGTTCACCCTTATCATGGTGTCAGAGACCTGCCTGACAGAGTCCACCGAGAAATCGAACCTGGTGAAATTCAAAGGGCCCGACAGGGTGCTGAAGGTGGAGTTTATCATGTATGGAAGGGTATACTGTCTTGCGAGCACCAGGGTTCCGGGATTTTCTGTCCTGTTGTCAATGTGCCCTGTCATGACTGTGTAGGTCAGGTTCTTTGCGAGGTCCATCCTGTAGCCTGCGCTCATGTCGCCTGCGACGTATGACGATATCTCCCGCAGCCCGTATTTTTCGGATATGGATACGAACTCGGGAAGGTACCTCTCCCCCACGTCGCTCATGTAGTCGGATGTCACCTTCTGCGTCGCGTACTGGATGTTCGCATCGCCTGACTGGGCGCTGCTCTCGCTCTCCCAGAGGAATATGGAGAAGACGACAAGAAGAATCAGGATTGCGGACAATGTGAAGAATATCGCCTTTTTGTTCATCTTATCTCCCACACCTTGACTGTTATGTCATAAGGCCCCCAGACATCCAGGTTGCCTGTCAGGGAATCCAGGTAGTAGTCCGAGACCAGTAGGCCCTTTGACACGAGCAGTCTGGTCTGTTGGCCGGTCATCCCGTAATCTGGCGTGTTAATGACAGTGAAGTTTATCTTCATCTGCACCGTGTCGCCAACCTTGTTTGTCGAGGTGAAATCGACTATCTCCGAGCCAGTCCAGTCAGCAGGTACGGATACGCCGACAGCATTGTACCTGACAATGGGTGTCAGATGCGAGTTGCCTGAAAAAGTTATGCTGTTCACGTCAGTGGGTCTGGGCCATATCTTGTGGAGGTACTCCCTGTACATGTCGAATGAGTTGAAATCAGTGTTCTTGATGGTGAATTTCCTGAACAGGGGGATTATCTTCTCGCAGTGCGTCGTGCAGAAGTCCCCTCCGTTCTCGCTCCCGTAGTCGCATTGCTCATCCTCTCCCTGATAGTTCGGGTTCTGCCTTATCCCGTCCCCGCAGTAGGTCTCCTGGACCAGTACACAGCTCGACGAGCAGTGCTGGTAGTCGCCCACCCCGTCGTTGCCGTCGCATTCCTCGAAACCGTTGTCGTGAGGCCCGCCCTCGTGCTCCTGGTTCGGGCTCTGCCTTGTCCCGTCACCGCAGTATGTCAGGTCTTCAAGCTGACAGTTGTTGTCGCATCTCTGGTGAGCCCCTACATTTACATTTCCGTCGCATTCCTCGACGTCTGCCTCAACATATCCGTCCCCGCATGCGGCGTTCATGCAGTTCACGCACGCGTCCGAGTTGATTGTGTTGCCGTCATCGCACTGCTCTCCTGCATCCACTATGCCGTCACCGCAGGATATAGTGGTGCAGTCGTCCCTGCACCCGTCAGTGTCGTCGCCGATCCCGGCCGGCCCTGTGTCGCACTGCTCGACACCTGCCTCCACGTACCCGTCACCACATGCGGCGTTCATGCAGTTGACGCATGCGTCGGTGCTTATGGTGTTGCCGTCGTCGCACTGCTCGCCCGGCTCGACGATGCCGTCCCCGCACAACATGCAGCCTTCATAACTGACATTCACACATGCCATGGTCGAAGCGCCCCAGGGGTCAGTGACATTGAAAATGAAAACCTCCCACGCAGGATCACCCAGGTGGGCAGGGTCGACCGAAATTGTCAGCTGCCTGTCATGGTCATAGCCCGGGTCGAGTATGAAATGAGCCCCCCCGGGCGACTGGACTGTCGATTCCAGCGTCCATGTGAGAGTGTCTGGCGCGTCGTTGGGATCAGACACGAACGAGCCGTCGTCGAGACCGATGGTTACCCCTGAATTCGGGCAGGATATTTGCCTGCTGCCGCAGGTGCCTGTAGGCGGATAGTTGCCCTGCGGAGGCTGGTTTATCGCAATGTAAAGGTTCGATAGGGTTATCTGCCCGAACGTGCTCGAGTGGGCATTGAACATGACGTCGCACGGAAATGAGGTGCAGTGGTCTATGTTCGTCTGCAGAAGGCTCCTGAAGTCAGTGCAGGTCGCACCCGATGTCCCACAGTTCCCGTTGTTCCACGTGGTGTCTAGCGAGAACTGGCTCGGATAGCTCCAGCCCTGCACCCCCGACGGGCTGGATGAGGATATGTCGGGCGTCGGGAAATCCTGGTAGCTTATGGACTGTGCAATATCGTTGTATATGTCTGTCAGGGTCTGCGAGTCAGGTGCAAAATAAGAATGGCCCCCTGTGAGGGAGGATATCTGGTCGATCAAGGGCTGGTTTGCATCGCTTCCGAAAGCTACCCCGTATATGACGATGTCATTGTCGGCGCACATCTGTGCGATATAATTGACGAAATTCGTTGCCGAGGCCCTGCCTGCCGAATTGTCATTGCAGGTGCCGCTCCCCGTGTTGTAGAGGTCGTAGCTGTTGATGTTGTTCGGATAGCAGTTCGCTATCCCGTCGGTCATCACGATCATGTACTTCCTGTTGGTGCTTTGGGCGTGGGATCCGAGAAGCTCGTCCATCGCAAGCTCCATGCCGCCCCCCATGTTGGTGAAGCCGTTTGCAAAATATCCGTTTATCTCTGATTGAAGGTTCGCCCTGTTGTTTGTGAGGTGCTCGTCAAGGTCTGTCCTGAGAGCCGATGCGGTCTCTCCTCCCCAGGCTGAGTAATGGACAAGGCCCACGTGTATGTAGTTCAGGTTGACATTGTCGAGAAAGCTCAAAGCAGCCGTCTTTGCGGCATTCATCTTCCCTCCGCTGCCCATGCTCCCTGATACGTCAGTCACGATGACTATGTCCGCCGGCTGTATCGTCTGGCCAAGTATGTCAAGTCCCTGGATGTCCATCCTCGCCTCTGTCACGGTCCCTTGCGGCAGGGTTATGAAGAACCTGTCTGTCCTGTCAAGGCTAGGATAGGTCAGATCGATGCTCTGCAGGGAATTGTTGAAGAGCGTGACCTGGCCGAGGGCCTGGGCTGCGGCAATCGAAAGGATGATGATGATTATCATGCATTTTTTCATTTTATTTCCGATATGCACTCCTCCCTGTACCCTTTGTCAGATATCCTGTTGCAGAATACGCTGTTCTCTTTCGAGGCGAAATCAAAGTAGAAGTCGTCGAGGCATGCCGGGGATTTATTGCATCGCTCGATACCCTCCCTGAAGGCCTCATCATTTTTACTGAAGTAAGCCTCGTAGCATGCCAGGGACTCGTTGATGCTTACCATCTCGCTGCAGTTCAGCATGTATTGCCTGACTTTCTCCTCGCTGCTGTTCTTTGTGATGCCCATCCTCTCCTCATACGTCATCGGCGTGTTGGCGATATGCGCCTCCTGTTGCGATTGTTTTTGTGCAGCCGGAGCCTGCATATGAGGTACATCAGCCGTAAGCTTCGCATTCCCCAGGTGGAATATGATGATGAGAGCAGTGCAGAGGGCTACGATTATGAAGATACCCAATGTAATCTTGACTGTCGTTCTCATATGGCATCACGGCTTGTTGACAAGCGGGTAGAGCTGCTCGATTTTTCCCGGGTGCTTGGGGTCCTGAAGCATCAGCTGCAGGCCGTATCCTTCGGGCAGCGCACCTGACTGTACGAACATCTGGTCGACTATGGAATCAATCGCGGTGCGGTTGTTCTTGAAATACAGGAGCCCGAAGAGCTGGAGCATGCTCATGTCCTGTTCTGATATGGCATAGCCTTTGCATGCTCCTTGGAGCGCAGGGTAGGGGCAGCTGCACATTCCCTGCACCCCCCCGCAGAGGTCGCCCACGCTGACGTCGGAAAGCAGTGCGGCCATGTCTGAAGACAGGTCCTCTGTCTTGCCCTTGTCAGGCGCGTACATGTAAAATCCTGCGATAAGGATTATGCCTATTATAAGTATTATAACCGCGAGCACGGCGTCGAAAGTGTAAAAATACCCTTTTCTGTTCATCTTTTTTCTCATCCTGCGCAGACGACGATGCTCATCTTCGCAATCCTGTTTTCGTCCGGACCAGACTGCCTGAGCACGGGCTTGACATAGGCAAATGATTCCCTGTATTCCCTGCAGGGGTCGTTCGGGTCGCATGCCGCCTTTGTTCCGCCTGGACCGAGCGTCATGCCGATTGTGTCTTTGTTGCCGACAGGGATGATTTGGTTTTCTGCGGTGAAGAAGATGCAGACGTCATCCTTAATGCTGCTGAACCTTTCCATGTCCGCAAGCACGAGCGGCTTGATGCGGGACTCGTAGTCAAGGCCTGAAAACGCAACGAGCTTTGCTTCGTCCACCCTGTGGTCGGACAGGAATGCGATGCTGCCGTTTAGGCTCTCGACATTTGTGAAGACCTGCCCCCCGTAGTACTCCCTTGATGGAGATGCCTCAAAAAACATGGTCAGTATCACGGCAATGACGCCCATCATAACTAGCACGATGATTATGCTGATGATGATGTCAAGGCTTGTAACTTGGGCTTTAACATGCCTCAATCTTTATCACACCTTTCTCCTTTGTTATCCTGTTGCATCCCTTCTGCAGGGTCCCTGTGGAATTGGGTATTATCCTGTAGGCGAGTATGCCCGTCTGCTGGTCCTGGATGTAGACGACATCCGGTTCGTTGCTGATGGTGTAGTCATAGCCGCCGATCTTCTGCGGAAGCACCATAGTCACTGCGAATCCCGTGCCGCTGTCCTTTGCGAGCTGGAAGTTCTTCTGTATGCCTTCTGCGAAAGAATCGAACCTGTCCTGCTGCATGTTTGTCCTGCTGCTGTCGACGAACTGGATTATGATTGTGACGAGGACCAAAAATATCAGGAACGCCATCGCGAAAATGAACATGAACTCGACAGTGAGCTGTGATCTCTTCCTCATCTTACGACCAGGCGACAGCTGAGACATTCACAGCTGTCCTGCCTTCCCATTCCACGTTCTCGAGCCTGTAGTCCTTTTTTCCAGGCATGGTCTCAGACCTGTTGAATTTGCAGTAGGTGCAGTCGTAGCCGCTGTAGCATGGTGCTGTCCTGCAGTCCTGGGTGATTATCGGTACCTCGCTCGCAAGCACTATGTCCTGCTTCGAGCTGCCGCTGCTTATGTTCATTATCAGGTAGAACTCATCCTGGGAATCACCGGGCCTGTCTATTATCAGGGTGCTCATTTTGTCGATTCCGTCCGGGAGATTGACAGATATCACTTCCTTTGAATACCTGCCGAGGTAGTACATCTCTCTTGCCTGGTCCACGAGCTTCTGCCCGACGTCCTTTGCCATTGACGAGGAGATATCAGAGCCTGATTTCATGCTGTAGTTGGAGAAAATGAAGAACAGCGGCAGGAATATGAAGAGCAGCCCCGCTATCAGTAGCATGAACTCGACAGCAGACTGAGACTTGGCTGAGCGCATCTTGGATAAGAAAAAAAATAAAACAGGTTCTGTCTACTGCGTGGCGTCTGACATCGTTATTGTGATGTCGCCGTTGGTCGTCTGGTCCAGTGTTCCGAACGAATGGGTAAGCTTTACGCTACCGCTGACCCTGCTGTCAGGCGTGCCGAAAAAATTGTTGCACGTCAGATCTATCTCATCCTGTCCTCCCGGCGGGATGACTATGCTATTGCCGCTGGGGTCTGTTAATGCCTGGGAGCACGCCGAAGTCATTATCTGGTTGTCGACAGGCAAAAACTGAGCATTCTTGACTGTGACTGTCTTCGAGCCCCTGTTGCTCAATACGAAGCTCAGCTGAAGCGTGTGCGAATTTGTATTGACTGATGCAGCGTATTCCTCGCAGTTGAATATCCCCGAGCCCTTGAAATTACATTTCTCGGGAAGCAGCCTGCCGAGGTCGAGGACCCCGAAATAAGTCAATGCGGCGATTGCTAGCAGCACTACCAGGATTGCTGCGCCGTATAGGAGCAGCGACTCCATCGTTATCTGTGCCTTTTTTCTCATTATTATTCACCTCGTTTTGGGTTTTTACTAGATTCTGGGGGGTTCTTCTATAAAAATTTTATGTTAATCTTCCCTGCGTTTTAAATCCGTAAGCTGCTGAGGCAATAAAACCCTCCATTCCGAAATGAGCCAACTTATCTCTTTCCCGCATCCCTTGTGCCTCTGCTCAAGGACGCGGGACAGCTCTTCTTTCTTGTCCGCTATCCTCGCCTGGCTGAAATTCATCTCCGATATTACCTTGTCGAAGTCGAAGACCAGGCCCATAACCCTTGCGCCCTCCTCTGCCCACGGCAGGACAGGTGACTCGCGGCTCCCTGAATTGTAGTAGCTTATGAGTGTGTTGACAAAAGCGAGCTCCTCGTCGAAGAGTTGGCTCACCGACTTGAAATATCTCCTGATTATCTCCAGCTCCTCGCCTTCTGCGGCATCCTCTAGCTCGGACGGGCTCAGGTCAGGAAATCCTGAAATCAGGGTAGCACCTGTGATTATGTCCCTCTGGCTCCTGTCGGTATGCATGTAGCATAGGAGGTTGTATGCGAGGATGGTGCAGCGCAGCTGAGATAGGTATTTATTGGGCCTGAATTTTTTGAGCCTCGAGAGCAGGAAGAGTATCAGGAATGTCACAAGCTTCCTCATGCTCCTTGAGCGCACGTTCCTGGACACAAGCCTCCTGATGAAACGATGCAGCCCGGGTGAAAAGAATGTCCGCCCGAGCTTGACAGACCTGAGCTCTTCAATCTGGGCGTGCGCAGCCCTGTCTGATTCCGAGAAATGGGGATGCCTGCCCTGCATCCTCTCATCAATCATGACCTTGAGGTCCTGGCAGAAGTCGCCCAACTGGGAGGCGCTTACTACCTCTTCTTCTGAAAGCCTGTTCTCCTCTTTCGAGCTTTCGAAGAAATATCTCTCTTCCAGGGTCTGTGGGTCCAGGTCGAATGCGTTTATGTATCCTTTCTGCTTCTCGAGATCTATCTTCATTATCTCGAACGAGGAATCGAGCATCTTGATGTGCTCAAGCTCCTTGCGGAATTTCTTGATGGGCATGACATTGACGTCTATCATGTCGGAAAGGTCGTCCTTCTTCCTTCCAGTGTGTATGGCAAGCGACACCTGCTCCATGTAGATGAGCAGGTTGAGAAGATGCTTGATCTTTGCCATCCTCTTCTCAATCTCCTTGAGGTATTCGCACTGGTTGCCGACGATTCCCGCAAGCCTCGTCTTGAGCATCGTCAGCTTCTGGGAGAAGTCGTGCCCCTGCTCCCTCATGCCGTATATCAGCCTCCTGTTGAGATCAGACTTTATCTCCTGCTCCCTGGCAAGCTTCCTCACTAGGTCATTTAGCCCACCTGCCTCATCGTTGAGCCTGTGGAGAAGATAATCCTCGCTTTTTTCTCTGAACGGAAAGATCAATTTTTCACCTTACATTACAAAGAGTATGTTGAACATGACAGTGAGTATCCTGAAGCAGAGCTCGTACATCAAGATGGATGATATTATGTATATCAATATGAGTATAGGCGCCCCCTTCAGGCTCCCTTTCCTGATCAGCGATATTATCGATGCCGCGCTGCCTGATATCACCCCTATGCCTATCCAGGAGAACGTCCTGAAGTCATCGAAATTTATGTTGAACCTGTTCGCTATGCTGAGATATGACGGTGTGTTGCCGGTCACGACCAGCCTTGAGAGCAGCGTGTTAATGAGGAAAAGCAGCCTGTATGAAAGCGCGAAAAGTAGCGGGGCGAGGAGGAGCGCGACAATGGTCGTGAAGATGACGTAGTTCGATACGCTTGCGATTGCGCTCTTCTTGAGGTAATGTATCATCTCGAGGTTCTCGGCTATCTTGTCTATTATCTCGGAGAGTCCGCCTCCCCCCCTGTGCGCTTCCAGTATTATCTCGAAAGTCTCGTTGATTGCGTAGGAGTCGTACCTTTTGGAATAGTCCATCAGGACCTTGTCTATCATCTTCCCGCTTCTTATGTCCACTATTATCCTCTTGATGTCGTCATTTAGGCAGCCGAGTTCGGGTGTCAGGGAATCCTCCAGCGCGTCCACGAATTCCCTGCCGGCCTTCAGGTTTGTCGACAGCTCCCTGAGGAAAAGCGGGAGGTGCTCCTCTATGTCCTGCATCCTGCTGTAGCTTTTTGCGTTGAGGTATATCACGGCCGCGATCACAGAGATTGCCAGTATCACTAACTCTACCACGAATATGAATATCAGGGAGCTTGCGATGATGAGCGCTATGCCGTAGTTGAAGAGTATCCCTGTCAGCAGGACATAGGCATACCAAATGAGCGTCACAAGCCATGTCGCTGCGAATCCCTTGCCCATCTTTCCGTACTGGATGTCGTCATAGCCCGCCTTGGAGAACCTGTCCCTGAGACTGTCCGCCTTGATTGCGAAGGAGATGAAGCTGACTAGCTTCCTGCCAAGCCTGGCAAATCCGGTCTCTGTGTTTTTTTTTTCCTTTTTCATCAGTCAAAGCTCCAGTTCCGGCCTCATCTTGGAGAATATGAGTATGAAGAAGAGTTGTATTAGGACGATCACGGACAAAAACAGGGAAAGCACCCTCATCTCTATCGGGATGTTCAGTATAGTCAGGAATATGACGAATATGACAACCCCGAGCGACGGCCCGATGGTCCCGAATATCATGTAGAACAGCCCGAGTGGGTTGAGCTTCTTCCCGAAAGACTCGAACTCTATTATCTTGCCCCTCGTTATCTCCTCGAGAGAAGCCTTGAGCGTATGCTTGAGGTCCGAACCTATCTTGAGCGAGTTCCTTATCTGTATGAATATCTTCCTGAAGGTCGGCGAGGGAGAGTCGGTTATCGCCTCGTTTATGGTCCTCTCAAGGGGCTTACCCATATAGAGCTCGTATGCCATCCTTTCTAGGGCCTTGCTCGACTCCTTCTTGTGCTTGGCTACGTTGATTATTGAGTTTATGAGCGATTTGCCGGATTCCAGCTGGATGAGGAGCCTCCTGCCGGTGACTGCCACCTCGCCCTCGACCCTCTTGCCCAGGGTGTTCCTGTTGATTCTCGGCAGAGTGAATAGTATGACGAAGAGAAACACGAACAGGAAGACGGCAGTGGTTATGATGAATGCCAGATGATGGCTCTTGCCGAAGTATATTATCAGGTAGCTGATGGGTACCATGAAGAGGGCGGTGAAGACCAGGGCCACGAGAAACGAGAACTTGATGAACGTCTCGATGCTGTAGTTCATGTTGCTGATGTATAGGTCTTTCTTCAGGTCAGGATAGAACCATAATGCCCAACTGTTGAAGATCCTTAAAATTGTTATCACCCGGCTAAGCCTTGAAAAGCCTCTTGAAGACGTATTCCTTGTTCGAATAGTAGTCGCTGACGACAGAGCCTATCTCGTGGATATCGTCCATGTCGTTCTTTACGAAGTATTTGAGCAGCCTTATCTTGTCCTTCATGTCATCCCTTATCTGGCTCTCGCTGAGCCCTGAGAAGAGCTTGAGCGTCTTGTAGAGCCTGATGGGTTTGTTCATGGGCTTCATCTGCTCCTTTGATATGTCGTACTCGAAGAGAAGGTTAGGGCTTCCGTCCTCGAGTATCTCTGCCACCTGGAATGTCCTCCTTATGTTGGTCCTCCTGTTCCTGTTCTGGACAATCATGATGGATATCGAGTTGAGAAGGTTCTTCGGGAGCTCGATTGGCGGGTTGGTCAACCTTATGACCGCCTCGCTGACGCTGTTTGCGTGCAGCGTGCCGTAGACGCTGTGGCCTGTGTGCATCGCCTCGAAGAGGACCTCTGCCTCCTTCTTCCTCCTTATCTCTCCGACAATTATCCTGTCAGGCCTCATCCTGAGCGAATTGACGACGAGGTCTAGCATGCTTATCTCTCCTTCCCCTTCCGGGTTAGGCAGTCTCGTCTGCATCGCGACCCAGTGAAGCGAGTCAGGCAGTGTCAGCTCCCTCGTGTCCTCGATCGATATTATCCTCTGGTTGGGAGGGAAGAAGTTTGTTATCACGTTCAGGGTGCTCGTCTTTCCGCTCCCTGTCCCTCCGACGATGAGGAGGCTGAGCTCATGCTGGACAGCGAACCATATGAGCGCCGAGGTGGTGTAGTCCAGGGTGCCGTTCCTTATGAGATGCGTGATCGTCCATGGCTTTGTCGCGAATTTCCTGATGGTTATTGTGTTGCCTTTCGTGGTTATCGGCGCAAGTGTCGCGTTTATCCTGTCCCCTGTCATAAGGTGCGCGTCCAGGAGGGGATTGAGCAGCGTGATGTCCTTGTTGACCACCCTTCCCGCTAGGGTCGCATAGTGCTTGATGGTCTCCTCGTCCTTGGGTATCACGTTGGTCTTGAGCCACGAGTATTTTCTGTGGTAGACCCAGACAGGCTCGTTGGCGTTGTTTATGACTATTTCCTCTATCTCCCTGTCCCTGAGAAGCACCTCGATCTCGCCGAGGCCCAGGGTCGTGAGCCTGATGTATTCGCCGAGAGCGATTATCTTCGATTCCGGTATCTCAGGGAACAGGAATGTCAGCTTTTTGAATAGCTTTGTCTTGAACTCGTTCTCGATCGCCGCCTGCTCGTCCTCGGAATTAGGCACAGACTTGAGGGTAATCGAATGGACTATCTCGTCCTTGACCTTGTTCAGTATTATCTCGGTCACCCTCCCGTACTCGAGCAGGGACAGTATATAATATGGCACGAGCTCGAACTCCTGCTTGATTATCCTGACAAACATGAAGAACTTGTCGGTGTGGATCTTGTAGCTGTCTATCTCCTTTATTAGCTCCCTCACCTTCCTCTTCCTCTCCTCAGAGGGCATCTCGACTATCCTCATCCGCTTGAGGTAGTCGTAGAAGAAGTCATAGGACTTCTTGTACATGACAGTCAGCTTGTCGTCCTGCGATTTCTTGGACAGGGTGTACAGGTCGTAGAGGAGCTTGTTTACTGCCTTGAGGTTGTTGACCTCGAGCAGTATCTTTATCTTATTGATTATCTCCTTCTCGTCGCGGAACTGCAGGCCTGCCTCAGGGCTTCTCACGAATGCGAGCTGGGTCGTGGGCCTGAACCTGACAGAGACGATGCCTGCCTCTTCCAGGTATTGTGCATATGCGAGAATGACCTCCTTTTTCGTGTCAAGAAGGGTTGTCAGTTCTTCGACAGAGACTTTTCCCTTCGCCTCGAGAAATTCCACCAACAGGTCTGCCTTTGTTTTAAACATTCATCTCAACCCCTTTTTTCTATAAAAAAATTCAACCGTAAGCAGCTTCGGGTGGTTGTCATATAAATACTTTACGGTAAAAGGAAAGAAAACCGGGCTACAGCCCGAGCTTGAGGTCGATGTCCTTTGCCACATCCTTGAGGTCGTCGTATGCCCTCTCGATGTCGCTCTTCACCTCGTCGACAAGCAGGCTCAGGTTGTCGACCCTCAGGAGATATTTCTTGTTGTCGAGCACCACGAGGCCGGAGCTCTTGAGTTTCTTTATGTGATGTATAACTGTCCCCCGCGATATCTTCAGCCTGTAGGCAATCTCGTCGCTTGAGAGCCCCCTCTGCTTCTTGGTGCTCTTGAGGAGCTCGATGAATATCCTGAAGCAGCTCTTGTCTCTGTCCCTCAGGCTGAAGAGCCCGAGGCTTGTGCCGAGCCACTGCAGCTCCTCGTTTATGTCGTTCTTAAGCGGCTTCCTTATCTTTATAATGGTTATCTTCTGGATGTCCATGGAGTATAGTAAGGCGAGGATATTATTAAATTTATTCCTTGAGTCGTAAATTCCTCTGTCTTTACCCGCCAAAAACCAGGGCAGCTTCATTTCTCCTTACTATTTCAAGGTGGTGTTAAAAGTATATATATTACCTGTTCTCATAAATCCCTGATGGAGACTGAGAAAGAGAGTCCAAAGGCCGACCTCCTCTTCGAGGTATCGTGGGAGGTCTGTAACAAGGTAGGGGGGATTTACACTGTCGTAAAATCCAAGGTCGAGCTCATGAAGGAGCGCTACAGTAACTATTTTCTGGTCGGCCCGTATTTCCCTGACAAGGCGAAGCTTGAGACCCAGCAGATGGTCCCACCTGAAAGGCTTAAGAAGGTCTTTGACAGGCTCGAGAGAGAGGGAATCATATGCTACTTCGGCAATTGGCAGGTGAAGGGCGAGCCACAGGTCATCCTCATCAATTTCCAGAAGATCATACCCGGCAAGAATGAGATCAAGAAATGGCTGTGGGAGACCTACAAGATTGACACGCTTTACTCTCATTGGGACTTTGAGGAGCCCATGCTCTGGTCTTACGCAGCAGGCAAGATGCTCCAGTACGTCTCCGAGGAATACGGCAATGAGAAGATTGTCGGCCATTTCCATGAATGGCTCTCAGGCATAGCCATGCTCTACCTGAAATCGAACAATTCCAGGATAGGAACTGTCTTTACGACCCATGCGACGATGCTCGGGCGGAGCCTTGCAGGAGGGGGCAGGGACCTCTATTCGATGCTTGATTCCATGGAGCCTGAAAAAGAGGCTATCTCGATGAATGTGCAGGACAAGTTCATGACCGAGAAGGCATGTGCGCAGGGCTCGGACGTGTTCACAACGGTAAGCGAGATAACCTCTATCGAGGCTGAGAAGATTCTCGGAAGGAAGGCAGACGTGCTCCTCCTAAACGGCCTTGACATCGAGAAGTTTCCGAATTTCGAGGAATGCTCGATAAAGCACAAGCAGTGCAGGGACGTCATACGTGAGTTCATGTCATATTATTTTTTCCCGTATTACACGTTCGACGTGGAGAAGACAATTATCCTCTTCATAGTCGGCAGGTACGAGTTCAAGAACAAGGGGATCGACATATTCATAAGGGCGCTCGGCAGGCTCAATGAACTTCTCAAGGAGAAGGGCTCGAGGAAGACGATAGTGAGCTTCTTCTGGATTCCGACAGGGGTCAACGGCATTAAGACTGAGCTTCTGGAGGCAGAGGAGAAGTTTGAGCAGATTAAGGGTTACGTCGACAGGTCGATGCCAGAATTCAAGACAAGGCTCATCAACAGCATCCTCACCGACAACAATTTCACCAAAGATTCCATCTTCAGCAAGGATTTCCTTCTCGAGGTCAGGAAGCAGAAGTTGCAGTTCTCGAGGCAGGGCAATCCCCTCCTCTCGACCCATTACCTCTTCAATGAGAATGATGACCCAATAACAAAAGCATTCCGGCAGAACGGCCTGCTGAACAGGAAGGAGGATTTCGTCAAGGTCGTACAGTACCCTGTCTATCTCGACGGCAATGACAATCTAACAGGCCTCAAGTACTACGATGCCATACAGGGATGCCACCTAGGCGTCTTTCCCAGCTACTACGAGCCCTGGGGGTACACCCCGCTTGAGAGCGCTGCGCTCGGCGTCCCTGCCATGACGACGGACCTTGCAGGCTTCGGCAGGTTCATCAAGAACAAATTAGTTGAGCAGGAAGAAGACGGCAAGGGCGGCATATTCATCCTGGAGAGGTTCGGAAGGGATGAGGAGCAGGTCGTCAAAGATTTCACTGACATACTCCTTCATTATTCCCAGCTGCGCAGGAAGGACAGGGTTGAGCAGAAGATGCTTGCAAAGGAGCTCTCTGAATTTGCCGACTGGAAGGTGCTAGTCGGAAATTACATAAGAGCCCATAATCTCTCGATCGACAGATGAAATTTAAACAGATAAATTTATATAGGCGCTGTTTCTAGAAGAGATACATATATGATGATGAAGTATATTTCAGACGTGCAGCAAAAAGGGTGAACAATGCCGGAACTCAGGAAAGACTACATACTTGACAAGTACGTGATTATCGCGACAGAGAGGGCCAGGAGGCCCGACCAGTTCAGGTCTGAGGATGAGGGAAAATCCGGCGACGTTGCCTGCTATTTCTGCCCTGGCAACGAGGACATGACGCCACCCGAGCTCTTCAGGACAGAGAAGGACGGCAGTTGGCAGATAAGGGTCTTCGACAACAAGTTCCCTGCTGTCCAGCCGGAGGGAGATCCAGAGCTGAAGACCCATGACGGTTTCTTTACCTGCGCCGATGCTGTCGGCAGGCATGAGGTGATAGTCGAGACACCTGACCATGGTACGCAGCTATGGGACCTTGACCCTGCTGATATAGCCTCTTTGCTCAGGGTCTATGTCATGAGAACAAAGGAGATAAGCGGCCATGAGGGCGTGAAATATGCTCTTGTATTCAAGAACCACAAGAAGAAAGCAGGCACGAGCATCGTCCATTCGCATTCCCAGGCGATCGGCTACAACCTTGTCCCGGGTCTTATAAAGGAGAAAGAGGCTGCAGTGGAAAGATTCGGCTCATGTCCGTACTGCAGCATAATAGATGTCGAGAGGTCCGGCGAAAGGAGGATAGCAGAGAACGGCTCATGCGTCTCTTTTGCGCCTTACGCATCTTCCTCGGCTTTCGAGGCGTGGATATTTCCGAAGAGGCACGTCCTCTCCGTCAGCGGGCTCGAGGACCGTGAGCTGGAGGACATGGCCGAGCTTCTCTGTGGGCTGCTAAGAAAGCTCAGGGAGCTTGGTGTCGCCTACAATTTCTATCTCCATAACGGCGTGAAGGACATGCATTTCCACATTGTCCTCGTCCCCCGGACAGGCATCAGGGCCGGTTTTGAGTTCGGCACGGATACAATCATAAATCCTATGCCTCCTGAAGATGCTGCAAAGTTCTATAGGGGGGAGACATGATGAACATGAAAAAAACGAAAAATTTAAATAGCAATTATAAGAAAAGTAATATTAATATAATATTAATATATTGAAAAGTATACAGGCTATGTTGTTCAAAAGAGGGAAAAAATGAAAAAGGCGTTGTACATTCTGGTTTTTCTGTTCATAATATACGCTTATGCTGCATCTGCTGTCGGGACACACCTCAACATCACAATGGAAGAGAAGGTCTACAAGAACACGACGTTTGCAAAGGACTTCTATCTCACGACGAACGTGTCTTCATGCTATATAAACGGGACCCTGAACATCACTAACCCGGGCCTGGAGACAGTTTCCGACATCTATCTCAGGTTCACCAACACGGACAACATGATGGGCAACTTCACGTGGGACTCCGGCACTAAGTTCGGCGACCAGGTGGGCGGCTCTCCCGGAACAGCCATCATAATCCACATCCCATCGCTAAGGACAGGAAACTACAGCACGTACTTCTATTCTGTCAACTGTACCGATGCCCCACCGCCCCTCAACATCTCGACCTTGTATACAAATTTTGACCATGGGTTCAACAGGAAGGTGCTCGCAGGCCACAACTGGACCATCAACCAGAGGATACTCAACTACAACAACCTCAAGGCGACTGTCAACAACATCAACATATCGATAAAGGCAGTCCAGGTCCCGTGGAACAGCTCAGTGTTCAACTTTTCGCTAGAGGACCTTTTTCCGCTCGGCGATTACGGCAATGTCGTAGGTAACGGGACCTCGCACTTCAAGTGGTGGTGGACACCGAACGGAGGCACTCTCACGTTCAATCAGTCGAGAAACATCACCTACAGGGTCAGGGCCCCTTACTCCGTCCCCTTCACAGCCTCGTACCAAGCCATATTCGAGAACATATCCTACAGTGTTGGCCTCCTCATATCGAACCTTTCCCTTACAGAGGTCAATGCGACATCGGCAATCAACTTCAGCTTCGAGAAAAGGATCACCCAGCCGGCTGACAATGAACTTGATCATAATGTCACATATGAGATAAGGCCCAAGATAGGCACAAACCTGAACATCACCTACGACATAAAAAAGGTGACGCTGTGGGTCACCCAGAATCTAGACCCAACCAACTCCACGGCAGGCACTGTCTGGGGGCCCCTGAGCGTGAACTACACGAACCCTTCCGGTGGGCCCATGAAGGAGATAAACATTTCCACGACATGGGGCAATTCGAGCTACTTCTGGAGGTTCAACTTCACTGACGGCACAAACAGTTCCTATCCCCCGCCCATCGTCTGGATGCAGCCGGAGTTCGCGATAACAAACAAGTACGGCCAGATAATGAACTACACGACCACGAGGAGCGGACAGGAGATCTTCATCAAGTACATTTACGTAATCCACGGCTACTGGCTCGAGGTCTCGAAGAACGTGTCGAACATCGGGGAGGACCAGTACAGGGTGGACATCAAGGTCGAGAACATCGGCAACGGCTGGACACCTCAGTACGAGATGGTGACTGTGTACGATTTCATCCCGAATGACTTCCAGGTATGGGGCATGGGTCCTGCGCCGTTCAAGTGCCCGACAGGGAGCTACTGTACCAACCTGTCTGTCGGAAGTCCGGGTAGCGACTACTACGGCATGTCATACAAGTGGGACATCCCGTGGAAAGGCACCATGAACTCTTCCCTGGGCCCAAAGACAGGCCCCGAGAAGACCGGTCCGGGCAATTACAGCTGGAACGTGACTTACAAGGTCAACGGTACCGGCGAATACAAGGTCTCTGACCTATACATAGTAGGTTTAGACCCGCTCAAGGTGGAGGGTGCGGGTGTATCGCCCGTCATTTCCGTCATTACCGGGCTCCAGTCATATTCAAAAGAGATACTTTACCTGGGGATTGTCGCATTCCTGATTGTGGTTAACGTGACTAACCTCGTGATAACCAACAAGATAAACAGGAAGCTGGACGAGACAAAGGAAGCGGGTTCAGGCAGGAAGGGCAGGACAGGCACGTGATTGTATTATCCTAAAAAAAGGGGGGATAATGTTAATGCATATACATAGAAAACATTTGAAGGAATTGGTGCTATGCGTATTCATGCTGTCCTTGATGGTGAGCCTTGCGTCCGCAGATGTGGTCGTGTTCAAGGACTACACCACGAAATCCGTCCTTGACAAGGACTTGCTCCATATCAGCAGGGACATAACACTCGAGAACGTAGGCGCCAATCCCATCATCCCTGGAGAGCTCCATTTCAAGCTGCATGAGGTTATCAAGAACCAGAAGATTGCATCCGTCGTCCACAACCTCCAGGCAAAGAACGATTTCGGGACAGAGCTCAAGTCAAGGATGATTGAGTCGAAGACCGAGACAGACCTCGTCGTGAGCGTCTGGGAGCCGGTGCTTCCGAAATTCACCTACAACGTCAAGATGAGCTACGACCTTGAGTTCAAGACCAAGGGCATACTCTTCTACGAGATAAGCGTACCCCTCGAGGAGACCACTATCCCTATCGAGAACCAGAAGCAGAGCCTGTACATCCCTGCCAAGTATCACGTCACTTACGCCCCTGATGCCGTCGTCAGCACTGTAGAGGAAGGAGGTCAGAAATACAGGGTCGTGCAATGGGAGAACAATGAGGACATGGTCGTAGAGTACTCGCTGCTGCCTCTGCCCAAGCTCGGCATCAGGTCAGTCAACATATTCTGGATCATGCTCATAGTTGTCCTGCTTGCTTCGACATTCTTCATCCACAGGAAGCTCAGGAACGGTTGAGGAGGCTGATGATGAAGCTTTGGACCCTTTTGATTCTCATTTTGCTCATTCTGGCATCCGCAAGTACCCTTGCCGACGACAGGTTCCAGGTGAATGTCACGGAGACAGGCAAGGTCATAAGCTTTTTCAACCAGTTCTGGATAGTCCAGGTCAACGGCTCTGTCATTCTCCACAACCCGTTCAACAACTCTTTCGACCTGGCCAGGTTCGGCTATGACCTGGGGCCGCTCACAATCATCGAGAGCAACGCGACAGACTTTGTCAGGCCTGGGGCGATTATCATCCCTTACATGGCCGCTCATCAGACGATCATAATACCTTACACGATAAGGGGCATCTCGGCCTACGACCCGATGACAGGCAACCTCAGCGTCATGTACTCGGCATTGAAGAAGGGGAAGTCACAGCTGGTGGCGACCTTGATATCGAACATAAGGAAGTCCGAGGCGGAGAACCAGACCATGGACACGGGCAAGATCAAGTCGGAAAGCAAGAGGAGGCTTGTCGTCGTGACCCTGGAGAACCCGGCATATGTTTCACAGAATGTGTCCTCGATTAAGGTCATCAAGACCCCTGAGCAGGACCCGAACGACGAGCTCGAGTCCTGGTATTTCGGAGGCGTCAACGGTCCGATAATCATCCCCCCTCTCGGAAAGTGGACAGATGACATCATCGACTACAATTCTTCGGACGGAGAGGTGTACTGGCTGTCCTCCGATGTGAATTCATATCTTTATCCTCCTGCCATGAAAGACTTCAACACAGTGAGAAGATTCAACCAGAACGACCTCTACAAAGCCGAGAACGGAAGCCTTGTCGCAAGCGAAGAGCTGTCGAACATCACGGCCTACCTGGAGCACCTCATGTATGTTAAGAAGAGCACGTCCAGGTCAGTCCTTTTTCCGGGAGACACGATAACGATCACCATAAACATCAACAATTTCGCACCCATAGCAAGGGAGTTCAATCTCACGGAGAGCCTGCCCCAGGGTTTCGATGTCGTGGACAGCGGCGGGGCGAACTTGACTTCAGGCAACACCCTGGTCTGGGACTCAAGGATAAACAGGGATGCGAACCTCTACATCAAGTACAGGCTGAAATACGTGGACAACCAGTCGCTCGGCCTGGACTACTTCGGGCCAGCAAGGCTCGATTACGAGAACGAGACTCTCTACTCGGAAAGGATCCCTTTCATAAGGCAGTACATCCCTGAGAAGAAGATATTCATACAGAAGAAGCTGAGCTACGGAATCAACAACCAGATAAATGTCCAGATACAATTGCAGAACCTGGGCGAGTCCGACATAAAGGGGCTGTATGTAAAGGACTATCTCGGGGCTGATGATGTCTTCAGCGAGATATCCGTAACGCCTGTGGATAAGGGCAGATGGGAGGTGCCTGAGCTGAAACGGGGCGAGATGTGGGAAGTGACCTATGTCACGGACGAGAATGATAACGTCAATCTCCTGCCCGACGTTTACGGGGTGGACAACAATGAGGTCCTCAAGACCCTCGTGTTCGAGAACGTGATAAGGAATTCCTGGCTTGCACCCACCACCCAGGCGATAGAGTTCTTAGCCCCTCTCTTCATAATAGGCTTCATAATCCTCTATTTCGTCTACGTGAGAAGGGTCAATACGAAAAAGGCAAGGGGGCTTCGCTCCATGTCAAGAAGGATACACAAGCTGAGGGAAGATTCAGGCCTGAGCCCGCAGGACAGCATAAGCCTCCTGAAGAGGGAGTCGGCTTTAAAGAAGGATATCGCCTCGCCCGGGGATTACTCTATAAGCGGAAGCAGTTCTCTGAAGAAGCCTGCCAGGGAGCAGGCCCATGAGAACATCGACAAGCTCAAGGATATAGACGAAGACACCAAGCCTGAATAATCACTCATTATCTTCTTAAAGCCTTTTTGATATAAGGATGGAATCAGAATATGGGAAAGAACGCAAATTCAGCCGGGATCAGCCGTCCACATAGATTACTGTTGCGTTTGTCGAGTTGTAGTTCTGGTGCTGGAGCTGCTTTAGCATGTCCTGGCTGATGCTCAGGGTCTGGTTTAGCTCAGGGGAGAAATCATGGTCCATCAGGTTCGGGCTGCATACCTCGAGCGCAACGCCCCTCGTGGCGCAGTCTATCGCGTTGTTCATGTCGTCTGCGAATGATATGGCCTTTGCCTGTGATGACTCAGCTACAGAGAGCAGCTGCGGCACGAAGCCGAGTATCATTATCGCTACTACTGGTATTGCGATTATCTCTTTCATAACACCCACCGACAGGCAGGAAATATACCGCTGTTTTTAAATCTTTCTATTTTTTACCATCATCTAGTAGTTACTTATTATTAAATAATCCGCATTGGAAATCATCCCTGATGAGAAGAAGGCTGATCATTGCCAACTGGAAAGAGAACAAGACCAATGAAGAGACAGCGCAGTTCATAAACAGCCTGAGGGAGGCAATCCCTGGTGAGTGCGCAGCAGACATCGTCATCTGTCCGAGCTTCGTCTCCATAATCACGGCTTCTGACTGCGCAAGGGGAAGCCATATCAGGGTCGGAGCCCAGGATGTCTCTGTTCATGACAACGGGGCCTTTACAGGCGAGGTGTCAGCATGGATGCTGAAGGATTTCTGCGATTTTGTCATAGTAGGCCATTCCGAGAGGAGAAGGGAGTTCGGCGAGACTGACGATATCGTGAACAGGAAGGCAAGGGCTGTCCTGGCAAACGGCATGAGGCCCGTTATCTGCATTGGCGAGAGCATGGAGGAGCGCAAGTCAGGCAGGACAGAGGAAGTCGTCCTCGGCCAGGTCTCAGGATGCCTTGGAGGCATCGCCGGGGAGGATGCGGCTGGAGTCGTAGTGGCATACGAACCCCTCTGGGCCATCAGCGGCGGAGACTCAGGGCATGAGCCTGCCACGCCTGATGATGCCCAGGCAGTGCATGCCATGATAAGGAGAAGGCTCTCGGAGCTTTTCGGCGGGGATATTGCCGGGCGGATGAGGATAGTATACGGCGGAAGCATAAGGCCTGAGAACTTCGGGGGATTCCTTGACAAAGAGGACATAGACGGGGTCCTCGTAGGCTCAGCAAGCCTCGATTCAGCTACCTTTGCAAGGCTGCTAGAGCCCTAGTCCACTGACACGCTCAGTCTTTTTGAGGTCAGGTACTGGTCTGTGCATGGGTTGTCAGTGCATACCTTCACATAGTACACATATGAGCCCGAGGCTGCATTTTTCGGGACAGTCATGTCGATTGTCTGGATATCTGATCCATGCTGTTTGATATCGAAAGGGCCGATGGGGTTGAATGCCACCCAGGAATCGAATGCGCTGCAGCTCAGCGGTGAGCCGTCATCGCAGAGGATTGTCCCGTTGCGAAAGACTGCAAAGTCGCAATTGACAAATATATAGAATGTGTCTGTGTAATCGAGATCGTTGCTGATTCCTATGTAGTATTTGTCGTACCCGCCTCTTTCTATATGCTTTGATGAGAGGGAGATCCGATTGCGTGCCATGTCCCTGTTGATCTCGTCCTTTATCTGGTCTTCCATGGTGGTTTTGGTGATTATGAGGTCTTTGAACATGTTCGTCAAAAACAGGATGCCTATGATGAACATGGCGATGGCAAGAATCAGCATTACAAGGTAATTAATGGACAGCTCAATTGCCTTTTTTCTCAATTGAAGTCACCTGAAGGCCTATTGCACTACGACATTGAACTTCTTTGTCGTGCTGTATTGGTTAGTGCACATCCCCCCTTCGCAATGGCAGCCCACGTACTGCCCGTGGTCAGATTGGCATACCTTTATGTTGAACACGTACGTGCCCTTCTCAGCCCCCTTCTGGGCATAGACGTATATGTCGCCGACTATTGCCCTCTCGTTGTTGTCAATGCTGTGGACCTCGGGGTTTGCCGGGTCTATGTTTGCGATGACATCCACGCCCTTGCTCGGCTGCAGTGAGCAATTCTGCTCTGAATCGCACTGGACATTTCCCCGGCTGTCAATGTACATGTCGAAATCAGACTCGACATAGAAGTCTTCCTTGTATCCCAGATCATTCCTGATTCCCAGGCCGAAAGCGTCGTGCTCGCCGGGCCTAATCACCCTCTCGGAATAGATGGTCTTGACAGGCTCTGCGCCGTTTGCGAGAATCTGCTCAAGCTTGCTCTTCTGCTGTTCGGTGAGGGTCTGCTTCATCTGGTTCGTGCTCGTGAAAACCCCTCTCATGATGAAGAAGCCTGCCGTGAACATAGCTATCGCAAGTATCAGGATCACGATGAAATTTATCGACAGCTCGATTCCTTTCTTGTCCAAGTTCCCAAGCACCTATTTCATGATCTCGTATTCCCTGATGAGAAGCATCATGAAAAGCACGAGCACGATGGCGCCCACGATCATGAACATGAAGCCCTTGAATATGTTGTCGACCTGGAAGAGGATCATCAAAAGGCCTGCTGCCATGATTCCGAATCCTAGCCACAGGAACTTGTCAAGGACAAGCTTCATTATCTCGAACTCCTGCGCTTCAGTAAGCTTCTTCTTTCCCCCGTGTGCGGGGGTGTTTTCGTTTTTTGCCATTTTTTTATCACCTAGGACGAGACTATCAGGTTGAAGCTGTAGGAATACCATGACTTCATCGAGCTCGGGTCGTCCTGTGTCTGCTCTCCCAGTATCTCCAGCTTGCAGATGTATGTCCTTCCTCCTACAAGGGCCTTGTTGGTAATCGAGATGGGTATTGCCTGGAACGTGCTCGGCTCTATGTTGTCAGAGAGCGATACGATGTCGACAGGGTTGTCCAGCACCTGCCCCGTGGAAGAGTCCTTGCAGATGGTTATGTTAACGGACGGGCTGTAGATGGTATAGGGGTCCTTGTTGTAGTACTTGAGGCCGAGCGGGCTCTCTTTCCTTGCGGGAATCGTCAGGTCGGTCGAAATGCCTACGAGCGGCGTCGATGCCGTCGGGTCCTCCTGGATGTTCTTGATGAGGGTCTTGGCCTTGTCGATGCCTCCCATACCGAGGGACTGCAGCTCTTTCGTCACCAGAAGCCCTACGCCAAGCATTGCGAATGCGAGGACAAAGATTATTATCGCATTGACAGAAAGGTTGAGAGAAGCTCTCAGTGTTGATCTTTTCATGCTGACACCTCTTTGATTTATTTATTATCGGTTTTATCCTGTTATCATGTCTTGCATCAGACAAATAACTTTATAAAACTTTCGATAGTTTTATATACAATCTCGATAATCGGGAGTTTAACATGGCAAGATTGAGGAAAGGTTGCGCATATAGGAACCTGGAAAGGCCCTATACGAGGAAATCCAAGTACAAGAAACTCTCATTTGTCAGGGCGACACCCGCAAGCAAGGTCGTCCGCTATGAGTCAGGCAACATGAAGAAGGCATTCTCAGACAAGGTCATTCTCGTCTCAAAAGAGAGCCTGCAGATAAGGCACAATGCTATTGAGTCGGCAAGGCTGTCGGCCAACAGGCACCTTGAGAAGATGCTCGGCAAGCAGGGCTTCTGCCTTAAGATCAGGATATTTCCCCATCACGTGCTCAGGGAGAACCCGCTCGCATCAGGCGCTGGTGCGGACAGGATGAGCACGGGCATGAAGAAATCTTTTGGAAAAGCTATAGGGGTTGCAGCCCAGGTCAGGTCAGGCCAGGTCCTGTTCGAGGCGCTAGTCGACAATGAAGGTGTGGAGACGGCCCGCAAGGCCCTGAAGAGGGCATCCTACAAGCTGCCATGCTCCTGTTCTGTGGCTGCCAATTGAATATGAAGCTTGAAAAAGAGGAACTGCTGGACTGGGTAAGAAATTATTTCAGCGAGTTAATATCCGGAATCTGCATCTTTCTGCTCCTCCTGCTGATACTCGTCCTTAAGAAACAGTATGTCATAGCTGTCCTCGGGATGGGATGCATGCTCGCGATAGGCATCGAGAGGCGGGCAAAGGCATTCGACAAGATGGTCTCAATCCTTGTGATATTCATCCTTTCTGTCGGGTTCGTGCTTCTTGGCTAGACCGGCAATCGAGCTCAGCCCTTCACCTGTCTGCGCAGAGATGTACAGCATTCCCTCCCTGCGCCCGCTTATCAAGTCTGATTTGCTGTATGCTTCCACCGTGTTCCTGTTGATCGACCTTATACGTGAAAGCAGCTTTCTCTGCTGGTTTTCAGAATAGCCTGAGCTGCCTGTGACGTCTATTAGGAAAAGCACCAGGTCGGCAGCGTGCCTAATCGCAAGGAATGCCTGCCTCTCGACCTGATTCATCTTGGCCGGGTCCCTGTCAAATACACCGGGAGTGTCGATGACCTGGACCTTCATCTCGCCTGCCCTGAAATATCCGAGGTTGAGGGATTTCGTGGTGAAGGCGTATTCCCTGACCTCGGGATTTGCGGACGTGAGCTTCTTTAGCAGGCTGCTCTTGCCTACGTTCGGGTAGCCTGCAATGGCAATCGTGAATTTTGGCTTTATGTCTGGAAAGCGCCTCATCACCCCTCTGGCCTTGTCAAGGTACCTGAGCTCCTTGTCAATCTGCTTCATGACAGAGGATGCCCTGCCGTAGAACTCTTTTTTGAGCCCGATCACCCTGTCGAGGAGCGCAGCCTTCTTAATCTTCACGGAATAGTCCTTCTGGAGCGATTTAATCCTCTTCTCAGCCCATGAGACCGCGCCCAGGCTCTTCCTGAGAGTTGCATAATCAAGGGTGACCTTGATAAGCTCCTTGTAGAATTCAGGCAGCGCCTTGAGGTCGGGAAATGAAGAGAGGATTCTCCTGAGTATCTTCGATAGGCTTGCTGTGACTGTCCTGACATTCTCGAATTCATAGGTCCTGATGATCCTGAGCTTCTCTGACCTCTTAACTATCCTGGGCTTTTTTTTGGTCCTCGCTGCCCGGAAAGCTATGTCCAGGCATGCATCTGCATTATCGACCTTTGCGAGCTTCTGGAAATTCATAGCCGATGATAAAACCAGGTTGTATTTAAATATGCCCGTAAAAATCCCGTGTCCTCCCAAAAACCAATACTTTTTTAAATATATGGTAAATCCAAAAGGACATAATATTTGCCACAGGCAGACCAGAGGAGGAGAAAATGGTTGATTTTAAACTTGTTTTGAACGATCCTAAGTCAGGAAAGAGCTACAACAGGGAAGTTAAGGACGACATGGCCCGCCAGCTCATCGACAGGCAGATAGGCGACAGCGTCCAGGGAGAGGCATTCGACATGCCCGGCTACGAGTTCAAGATAACTGGAGGAAGCGACAACTGCGGCTTTCCCATGAGAAAGGACGTGGACACTGCAAGGAAGAGGATACTAACTGTCGAGGGTGTCGGAGTGAATAAGAAGCATGACGGCATCAGGCAGAGAAAGACTGTTTGCGGAAGAAGGATAAACACAAGCATTGTCCAGGTCAACCTCAGGATCACCAAGCACGGCAAGACCAAGCTGGATGACGGTGCAGAGGCGCAGGAATCCCAGCCGGATGTTCAGGCCGGGGAAAAACCTGCAGGTGAGGAGTGAGCCAGGGGCAGGCTTTGGTACGGGAGAAAGATAATGCCAGCAAAAGTGAAGCGATCGACAGAAAAAAAAAAAGTCCAGCCTGAGATAAACATCGGGCTGATAGGACATGTCGACCACGGCAAGACAACGCTGACCGAGCGCCTGAGCGGCAAATGGACCGACACGCATTCTGAAGAGCTCAAGAGAGGCATAACGATAAGGCTCGGCTATGCAAACACTGTATTCTATAAATGCCCGAAATGCAAGGGGCCCGACGCGTTCTCAGTAAGGGACAAGTGCCCTGCATGCGGCTCGAAGACCAAGGTGCTGAGGAAAGTGAGCTTTGTCGATGCACCAGGCCATGAGAGCCTGATGGCGACGATGCTTGCAGGCGCGACCATCATGGACGGCGCGCTTCTCCTGATAGCTGCGAACGAATCATGCCCGCAGCCCCAGACAAGGGAGCATCTCATGGCGCTTGAGATAATAGGTGTCAAGCACATAGTGATAGTCCAGAACAAGATAGACCTGGTCGACAAGGACAAGGCTAAGAAGAACTACCAGCAGATAAAGGACCTGATAAAGGGCACATCCTATGAAAATTCACCCATTGTGCCCATATCAGCCATACACCAGGTGAACATAGGAGCGCTCATCGAAGCGATAGAGAAAGAGATACCTACCCCCAAGAGGGACCTGAGCAAGGATCCCCTCATGCTTGTCGCGCGCTCATTCGACATCAACAAGCCGGGAACTGACATAGACAGCCTGAAGGGCGGTGTCATCGGCGGAAGCCTGCTCCAGGGAAAGCTTGAGGTCGGCCAGGAGATCGAGATAAAGCCAGGGTTCATGTTCGAGGAGAAGAACCACAGGGTATGGAAACCTATTGAGACCAAGATAGTCTCGGCCATGGCAGGAGAGGTTCCTATTGATGAGATAGTCCCAGGGGGCTCTGTGGCAATCCTCACGACCCTCGACCCCACCACCGTGAAATCTGACAAGCTCACAGGCTCGCTCGTTGGTCTCAAGGGAAAGCTTCCCGATACCCTCTACGAGCTGGACCTCGAGGTGCATCTTCTTGAGAGGGTTGTAGGGAGCAAGGACGAACTTGAGGTTGTGCCGATCAAGATGTCCGAGGCCCTCATGCTCAATGTCAACTCGGCTTCGACTGTAGGGGTTGTCCGGGACGTGCAGAAGGACGTTGTAAGATGCACTTTGAAGCTTCCGATCTGCGCCAGGAAAGGCTCGAGGGTCACGATATCAAGGCTGATAGGGAGCAGGTTCAGGCTCATCGGCTACGGAATTCTCAAATAGGAGGACATGTGTCTCCATCCTGAATTATTGCATGAAACAGAAACCCTTATAAACCATCTTCAGAATTAACACTTCATGGAAAAGGTGTCTTTCCAGAGGATCCAGAGTCCGAGCTCGATAAACACCTACAGGCAGTGCCCGAGGAAATACTACTACCAGTACATTGCCGAACTCGAGACAAGGCCCAACATATACCTTGTCAGGGGAAAGATCGCCCATTCGGTGCTCGAGGATTTCTTCAAGCTCGACATAGGTGGGATATCATCTGAGAATTTCGATTTTGAGTTCAAGATAATCCTGCATGAGCTGCTTGGCAGGCACTGGAAGGATTCAGAGGAGCAGCTCTCGTCATTGGGCCTGTCAGATACCGATGCCAGGTTCTATCTCGATGAGACAAAACAGATGATCCAGTTCTGGCTGATAGACTTTCTCAGGAAGCTTAAAAGTGAGATGGCTGTAATGCCCCTGGGGGATGCTTTCAGGAAGCTGACGCCGATAACAGAGGAGCATTTCATATCGGAGAAGTTCGGGGTCCAGGGCTACATAGATGCAATCTTTGAAGACAAGGAAAAGGGCGAAGTCAGACTGGTCGACTACAAGACCTCGAGCAGGAACCATCTGAGCGAGGCATACAGGCTCCAGCTTGCAATATACGCCTTGCTGTATCACGAGAAGAACAACAGGCTTCCTGACAAGGTGGGCATCCATTTTTTGCGGTTCAGCGAGAGGTTCGTGGATGTCGACGATGAACTGCTGGAATTTGCGAGGTGCGAATGCGAGAGCATCCACAGGAAAACTGTCTCACGTGACATAAAGGACTATCCACTGTCCAGGTCAGGGCTGTGCAAATGGAGGAGCGGAGAGTGCGATTTCTACAGCGAATGTAACAAGAAGGAAGAAAAAGATTAAGTAAAGAAAAAAAAAATCTAAGGATACAGATATACCCTCTGGGTGCTGATTACGTCAGGGGTCACGAACTGCGTAAGTGTCGATGCGCCTATCTTCGGTATGAAGTTCAGCCTGACTTCCTCGTCCTCTGTAACATCCCTGGGAGCCTCAAAGCAAAGCTTGACTATGTCTCCCCTCTGCATTGTGCCGTCGATCCAGTTGGTCCCCTGCTGCTCGTATGTAGCAGAGAAGTAACCCTGGCCGAGCTTGTATGGCGTTACAGTGAATTCAGCGCTCGAGTTTATCACCTGCGGACCTACTGTCCCTATTACCGTGACATATGCAAAGGTGTCTGTGCCGTTCGACAGCGCGGCATTATCTACATTGACTGCTGCGGCGCCTGCACTGATGTCAGCGCCGAGCGACACGTTCAGTGTCCCTGCAGTGCTCAGGTCGAAATACAGGTAATCGTTGCCTGCAGCGACATTATGCACGTAAACATAATCGTCTGCCCCGTCGTCGTCAAGGTCCTCGGCGAGCATGTATGAATCGACCGCCGTGTCCACGTCACTGTCTATGGATTCTGTATTCCATGTGTTGTAACCAACAGTATTGTCCTTTTCGCAGATGCTCCCCGTGCCCCTGTATTTCAGGGTTGCTGTATTGTCCTTGGTGTTGAATGTGAAGATGACCTGTTCAAGCTTGATTGGGTCGGAGCCCGGCGCGAGCTTGACAATCTCCTGGAAATCCGAAAGGTTCCCGTTCCTTCCGTCCGTGGCCGATACTTCGACGGTCTCAGCGTGCGTCGATATCTGGCTCTTTGCCTGCTGGCCTGTCGAGAGGCTCTTTTCCTGAAGAGAGCCAGCTGTCTGGAGCAGTACCCCAGCTGCTACAGCTGCGACCAGGAGCATGGCAATGAAAATTATAAGGGTGCCTACACCCATCTCTCCTTTTTTACCCATTATTTACCACCACCTTCTAAATTTTAAATGAATCTTACCCACTATATATGTTTGGTGCGTCTATTTATGAAAATGGTGCTTTAAATATTTTTCTGTTTTTGCTTAGTAAATTATTTATATCTGATAAAATTAATATCAACCATGTCTTTCAAGAAGGTCAAGGGTGCGGTCGACCAGTATCCGGAAGAGAGGGCTGTCCAGAGGAAGGTATTTGATTTATTCAGGAAGGCAGCGGAGAAGTACTGCTTTCTGGAGATAGACCCCCCATCAATGGAGGCGATTGGTCTATTGACAAGGAAATCTGGCGACGAGGTCAGGTCGCAGATTTTCACTATGGACAAGAAGAGCAGCGAGGAGCTTGGCCTCAGGTTCGAGTTCACAGCCTCTTCAGCCAGGATGTTCATAAGTAAGCAGAAAGAGCTCACCAAGCCCGTGAAATGGTACTCGATAGGAAAGCTGTGGAGATACGAGAACCCCCAGGCAGGCAGGCAGAGGGAGTTCTACCAGTTCAATGCAGAGATATACGGCTCTGGGAAGCCTGAAGCGGACGCCGAGGTTATTAATCTCGCAGTCGACTCCCTCCTCTCCCTCGGGCTGAAGAAAAAGGATTTCGTCGTCAAGGTGAACAACAGGAAACTGCTCCAGGGCCTCCTCCAGGAGATTGTCCCCGAAAAGAAGATCAAGGACGTGCTGAGGATAATCGACAAGAGGTCGAAGATTAGGGAAGACGAGTTCATCCAGGAGCTTGGCAGCCTGAAGATAGATTATGGGAAAACACGCGAGATCCTCGCAATCATGAAATATTCGTTTGATGACCTTAAGAGTCTTAAGATGCCTGACCTGGCCTGTGAAGGTTTTGACGAGCTCAAGTCTGTTCTGCAGTTCCTTGATGATGATGTTGCTGAATTTGACATCTCCACTGCAAGGGGCCTTGCATACTATTCAGGCACGGTCTTCGAGATATTCGACAGGCAGGGGAAGTTCCGGGCTCTCTGCGGGGGAGGAAGGTACGACGGCATGATAAAGCTTTTCGGCGGCCTGGATACACCTGCGACTGGCTTTGCGATAGGATACTCGACAGTCTCCCTGCTTATCCAGGAGAAAGGGGTCATCAGGCAGGAGCTTCAGGGGCCTGATTACTTCATTGCGGTGATAGGCAGGCCGGGAAGGAAAGTGATGGACATTATCCGGAAACTCAGGAAAAAACATTCTGTCGGAATTGACCTCAACCAGAGAAACTTGGGCAAGCAGCTCAGTTATGCAAACGCTCTTTCTGCAAAAAAACTGATAGTAATAGGGCCCGATGAGCTGAAGAGCGGTGTCGTAAAGGTAAAGGACATGAAGACCGGAAAGGAAGTGAAGAAAAAGCTCAGCACCCTTATATGATTGACTTATCTATAACCCTATTCTTACCTTGTCGTGTTCGTGACCTTGTCGTCTATTATGAACGTGTGTTCGGCCTGGCTCACCATACCCTTGTTAATCTCGACGAGAGGAGGATACTCCTTGACATTCCCTGCCTGGGAGAGCTCACGCAGCCCGAGCCTTGTCCTTCCCTCCCCGAACTTCGCTGCAAGCCATCTCGTAGCGAATGGCAGGTTGTCGTATTTCTGTATCTCGGCAAATATCTGCCTTGAGAATGCGCTCCTGACAGGTCTCTTGTTCACCTGGGAATATATCATGGCCCCGCCCGACTCCTTGATGAGACCCGCCCCGTCAGTGGCGAAGGGCTCGATTGCGATAGTCTGCCCTTTCTTGAGGACCGTCGGGTCATTGGTGTTGACATTCGGGATCGACGGAGGTTCATGGACGCTGAAGCTCGAGAGCCCGTGGCCCGAGAGGTTCTTGACAGGGACAAAGCCGTAGCTCGTGATGGTATCCTGGATGGTCTTGCCAATATCGCCCAGGCTGGTTCCGACCCCGAGGATCTTCTCGACATTGGCAAGCGCCTCTCTCGACGCCCTGACAAGCTCGGAGTATTTCCCGGAAAGGTCGACTGTGTATGCAGTGTCCCCTATGGCACCGTTTACGCATGTCCCTATATCAATCTTGATGACCTGGTCTTCGAGGACTATCTCATCGCTAGGGACTGGGGTGTAATGCGCTGCGACCTCGTTGAGTGAGAGGTTCACTGGAAATCCTGGGACTCCGCCGAGTTCCCTTATCTTATTCTCCACCTGCTCGGCGATGTCAAACAGGCGGGTGCCGGGCTTGACCAGCTGTCTTGAGAATTCCCTTGCTTCAGAAGCTATCTTTCCTGCCTTTATCCAGTCTTCCATCATTTCCTGGATTTCCTCTTCTTATTTAAAGTCTTTCTCTTCCTGCTCTTCACGGTCAGCCGGACAAGCATAGTCCCTCCTACTAGGATCATGACCGAGCAGAGCACCTGCCCCATGGTGAATGGGCCAATGACAAAGCCCAGCTGGGGGTCGGGCTGCCTGATGAACTCGATGAAGAACCTAAGGAATCCGTACATCGTAACGAATGTCCAGAAGAGAAAACCCTTCGGCAGCTTCCTGTTCCTAATGTTCCAGAGGACTGTGAATATCAAGATGTTCTTGAGCGACTCGACAAGCTGTGAGGGATACCTGCACATCTTAGGCAGGTAATCAAGGTAAGGGTTGTGGGAGTAGTCTATGCAAAGCGCCCCGTTCCAGACCCTGCCGTAGAGTTCGCCGTTGATGAAGTTCCCTATCCTCCCGAGAGCAAGGCCGAGGCCAAGCGGTATTACAGTGATGTCCGCCATATCCCAGAAATCGACGCCCTTCTTCCTGCAGAAGATGTAACCAGAGACAAGGACTCCTATCAGCCCGCCGTGGAAGCTCATACCTCCGTGCCAGACCCTGAAGAGCTCCAGTGGATCATGGATGAGGCCCGAGAAGTCGTAGAATATGAAATAGAACACCCTTGCGCCGACAAGGAGCCCTGCTGCGATGTAGACGATGAAATCCAGGACGTCGTCCTTTGTGAGCCTGAGATTCCTCTCCCTGGCAATGTGGTGAATTATGAAATACGCGATTGCGAGCCCTATTATGTAGAAGAGGCTGTACCACCTTATCTGCAGGGAACCGATGCTGACTATCACCGGGTTCAGCATGTGCTCAATCATTGCTCATGAAAGAATGCCGGCTCTTTTATAAAGCTTTGGTGAAATCCTGATAATCAGTCATGCTTGAAGTGTGAAAATCATTGTCGGGGACAATATTGCGAGCACAACCAAGGTAAGGACGCTCAGGAGCCGGCAGGAACAGATTTTCATCGATGATGTATGATCAGGAATTCTGTGTAGCAAGCAGACCAAGATTATTAACACACATTACCTACATCATGCTCAAAAGATGAGTGCTAACGGCTTTATACATCCACCTTGAGCCTGAGGAGAATGGCGATGGTGACGATAAGACCGTAGAAAATCAGTATGTACTCGATGTCGATGTATCTTGCGAGCAGGATTATTGTCCCGAGTATCAGGGCGAGCAGGCCGGTCGCAAGGAAAAGCGACTCGACCATGGTCTTGACAAATTCCCTCTTCAGGGAATATAATGCGTGGAAAGTCGCCTTCTTGATGTCCTCGACCTTCTTCTCTATCTTGTAGCGCCTGTTGAAGTACTCTGCGATGATCTGAGAGACGAGGTCTATGTAGTCGGCGACAGAATCCACTGATTTGCCCAAAGTCTTTTTTGAGGCCTTCTTCATCACCTTGTTATTCGGCATCATCCCACCAGCAAAAACAAACAAAAAATATTTGGTTATTTCTTTTTCTTCCTTGTGGCCATTGCGCCTGTGACAGCGCCAATCGCTGCACCGAGACCAACTGCTATTGCCATGGCCTTCTCTGGATTCTTCTTCACATATTCCTTGACTTTCTTCTCTTTCTGCATGAATTTCGTCTTGGCCTTCTGGAGCTCGGCCTTTGCCGTGCTTTCCATCTGTTTCATGCGTGCAGCCATCTTCTTTTCCATTTCCTTAGCAGAACTTGCCTTTGCCTGTTTCTTTACAGGAGCCTTTTTCTTTGCCATGCTTATCACCTTTTTATGATGTTGCTCAAAGGTTAGTTATAAAAGATATATAAAGATTGTCATTATGGTTCAAGCCGTCCATTTTCACGTCGCAGTCCCGTCGGCTATCCAAAAATTAATAAATTAATAGGCATTACTCTTCCCAGCATGGAAAAGGCAAAGCTTCTCGCTCCTGCCGGAAGCATCGAAATGGCCATCAAAAACTTTGAGGCAGGCGCTGATGCCGTGTTTGTCGGCGCCATCGGGCTCAGCAGGAGATGGGGCTCAGGATTTGAGCTCTACCATGAGCAGATAAGAGAGCTGGCGTCTCTTGCAGGACTGCACAAGGAAGTCTATGTGGTCCTGAACAGGACAGGTTTCCAGGGCGACCTCAAAGATGAGAATTTCGAATTCATCGTAAATAAAAAGATTCCTGATTACCTGGAATGGGGCATAAGCAAGATAATCCTCGGCAATTACGGCCTGATGAGGGCAGTGAGGGATGAGCATGGCAGAAGAATTGAGATTGTCGCAAGCGTCGGCTGCAAAATCCGGGACAGGAAGGGGCTTGAGCAGGCAAAGAAGAACGGCGCAGATATCGTCGTTCCCTGCAGCGACATGGGCATCGACGACATAATCGCGCTCAATGAGCAGGCGATGAAGCCGGAACTTGACCTCAGGATAGAGCTCCTTGTCCAGGGGACGAACTGCTTCGGAGGTGTCGGCGGTTGCAGTCTTTACAGCTTCTTTGACAAGGGGCTTGTCGAGGAATCATACGAGGACTCGGATGGATTCATGACAAGGAAGAGGAGGGGCGACCCTGAATACGCAGGCGGATGCTACAGACCGTGCCTGCTCCTGGACGAGACTTTTGTCAGGAAGAAGGTCCCGAATCAGGTCCTGGGGATGTTTTTGGCCGGACATAGCAAGAGCTTCAACCATGCAACGTCCATTCCCAGGCTGATGAGGGAGGGCATTTCATATTTCAAGGTCCAAGGGAGGGAATACGACCCTGAAACCATAAGCAGGATCGTCGGTACATACAGGGTCATCCTGGACAGGTCAGCATCCGAGGCGGAGCCTGACCTTTCATCCGAGCTGAGACAGCTTGGCACTCTGAACAGGCGGATTGAGACTGAAAGAAAAAAGAATTCTGAAAAGCTCGCTGCTGAACTCAAGGCAATCTATACCCGATGATACTGATCCAAGCATCGATTTTGATTAAAAGCGTGTACGGGGTCAGACACCCCACATCGGCTCCTGCTTCCTCTTGATCTCCGCAATCTCCTTAAGTATCTCTATCTCGTCGCCCGTGAGTATGCCCTTCATGTCCTTGAGCTTCCGGAACTCTTCCTGTGTCAGGTCTGAATATAATATGTCGCCCTCGGTGACATGCCTGCCCACAGTAATGCCGTCGACAGATATCGCGACCTGCTTGTTCTTCTCAGCGCTGTCGATGCTCTTCTGCTCAGCCTGTATGCCCCTGACAGCCTCAAGTCTCGCGCCGTCGCTCTTCATCAGCATCATGTCGGTCTTCAGGGTCCCTTCTATCACATCGACGCCGAAGACAGCGGGGTTGTTCTGCCTGAATACGTAACCTTTCATGACCTCGAGCTTGCACGGCCTCGTGATGCCTGAGACCTTCAGGCTCTCGATCCTCTTCTTCTCTTTATCTGTCCACTGCTCGAAGTCCTCGATGAGCCTGTATATGACCTGGTTTGTCAGTATCTTGACCTCCCCCGACTTGATGAATTCCTCTGCGTCAGGTGATATCTTGACGTTGAAGCCGAGGATTATTGCAAGGAGGGGGTCGCAGTCGAAGTTGCATTGGGCGTCTGCGAAATCCTTCTTGGTGATGTTTCCCACGCTAGCCTTCTGGATGGGTACTTTCTTTTCGCGTAGAAGGGTGACAAGCGCCTCGAGGCTTCCCAGGCTGTCAGCCTTTATTATTATCCCGTCCCTGTCCGTCTCTCTCACGACCTCGTCGA
>CAYXZQ010000013.1:6762-36530 GCA_964469935.1 uncultured Methanosarcinales archaeon | reverse complement strand
GCGATGAAACTGGACAACAACATAATCATCTTTGACCCCAGCCTGAGGTCCAGGGAGAAGACACGGCATCTCCATCTAGCAGAGAAATGCATACTGCTGGCAAGGAGCATCGGCGTGTTCGGCCATGACAGTACCATGTATTGGGATCCTGTCAGGGACGGCAGGCTGAAGGATTACGACTGGAGGATCCCCGGCGCTTGATATGGGCGTGGATTAACAGGCAAAGCCCCTATTCAAAAAGATAAAGATACCTGCCGTAGCCCTCCTTCTCCATCTGGTCCCTGGGAACGAACCTGAGCGCTGCCGAGTCGATGCAGTAGCGCAGGCCCGTGGGCTCTGGCCCGTCATTGAACACGTGGCCCAGGTGGTCGTCGCTGTACCTGCTCCTCACCTCTGTCCTTGTCATCAGCAGGGATTTGTCCGACTTCTCGACGATGTCGCCCGTCTCGAGGGGTTTTGTGAAGCTCGGCCAGCCGGTCCCTGAATCGAATTTGTCGGTTGATGAGAAGAGGGGCTCGCCTGACAGGATGTCGACATAGATCCCTTCCTCGTGGTTGTTCCAGTACTCGTTGTCAAAAGGGGCTTCTGTCCCGTCATTCTGGGTGACCTTGTACTGCAGGGGAGTCAGGGTCTTCTGCAATTCAGCGTCTCCCGGCTTGACATAGTCCTGCCAGGGTTCCGCCCCGCCCGTCTCATCATCATGAACATCCTGTGTGCCGTGGCCCATGCTCTTAGGAGCTTGTGAAGGCTCATCCGTGACGACATAGTCCTTCTCGCTTCCCCAAACGCTCTTGAAATAGCTGTCCCTTCCCGATGCGAACCTGTAGAGGTTGTAGCTCACCGGGTGCTTATCTGCATAGTCCTGCTGGTATCCCTCTGCAGGGTAGAACTTGCCTGCAGGAAATATCTTCGTGACAATGGGCTTGTCGAACCTCCCTGACGCCTCAAGGCTTTTCAGGGACTCTTCGGCAACCTGCTTCTGCTCGTCATTGTAGTAGAATATCGCGGACCTGTACTGGCTGCCTCTGTCGGCGAAGGAACCTCCTGGGTCAGTCGGGTCTATCATCCTCCAGTATATCTCGAGGAGGTCGTTATACGATATCCTCTCAGGGTCGTAATACACCTGCACTGATTCCATGTGCCCTGTCTTTCCTGTCGATACCTCTTCATAGGTGGGGTCCGTGGTGTTACCGCCTGTATAGCCTGAGACAACGCTAACGACGCCGTCGTAATGCTCGAACGAGGACTCTACGCACCAGAAGCACCCTCCTGAGAACAAGGCGACATCAAGCATCGGTTCCGGGGTCTTGCCGGCATCTGCCGCAGACGTAGCGTCTTTCAGGGCAGCATCAGGCTTCATGCCTGGATTGTAATCCCTGACTGCCGTCGCACACCCTGCTATCGTCAGCAGTCCAAGCACTATCAATAGTCTTTTCATTCAAATCGCCTCCGAGAATCTCTATAATAATAATGATTCCAGACTGACCGGTCAGGGCTCAGTCCATGGTGATGGCCAGAAGCACGATGTATGCTATCATCTGGAGCAGGCTGTAGATGAAGACCTGCACCGAGACATCGGCAACGTACAGGTCCATCATCGTGATATAGTAATAGAGCGAAACGATGTTCTGCAGGAGCATCAGACCTGCAAATACCACGAGACCTGTGGTGAATTTCGAGCGCACCTGCCTCAGGTTCTTGACATAGATCCAGAGGAGCACCGCGAGCATTATTGCCGACAGTGCTGTCGCAATCGTGGTAAGTACCATAATCATTGCCATTTTCAATCATATGAATCCCTGCCTTAATAATTTTTCGGTTTAATAGTAAAAAAATGAAAAAAATAATTTATCCCTGCTTTGCCCAGACAGCTGTGTAGTCCGTGTCTCCAGGAGCTGAGTGCGGGCCTGGCGGCGTACCTGTCCCCTCACCGTTCGTGGCGATTATTGGGACATTGACGTCAGGTCCGACTATCGTGTAGTGCCCTTCCCCTATAGCTGCGCCCCTGGGCGAGTTCAGCACCGCGTCTGTCTTGATTACCGGGCAGACGAATCCGTCCGTCTTATCTACTGGCTGTGCGAATGCCCCTATTGAGAGCACCATCAGCCCCAATATGAGTCCGAATGCTATTTTTTTCATTTTACCAACCTCCAAGATTTAAAAGAATGGAAAGACTGGCTGATTAATATGCGTATTCCGGGATTGTGCCCTATTGTTTCCCAATTCTGTCCCGTATCTCAAGAAAATCGCTGAAGTTGTGCTTCATTATGTCTGTCAAAAAATACACTGCGCCGTATCTGCCTTTCTCCACAGCCTCGATGATGTTGTTCTTCTCAAGTATCCTGACATGGTGCTGCACTGTCTTGTAGTCAATGCCCAGTTCCTTTGCCATCTGGTTGGCGTTCGAGGGCCTGTCATCGAGGTGTTTTATAATCCTGCCCCTGGTCATGCCTCCCCTTGTGCCTGCGACGAGGTACCATATCAGGTTCTTCATCATTGCTCATGTATAAGAACGCGACTTTTATAAGGGTTTCGAAACAGGCCCATGCCGGGTCGATTGCGGACTGTATCTACCAGCCGAGATTATCGTGCAGCCGTTACCTTTTCGTACTGTATTGACCTGAAATTAAGTTGTTTTTGCTCCTCATGAGTTGTATTAAAACTAAGTTTTATATAAGCAGGAATTTTCCCAGGGGTCATGAGCATAGATGATGCCGTGGATTCGGATGATGTGAAGGTCAACATCCGCCAGGCCTTTGAGATTATGGGTGGAATCCCCAGCGAATCAACTTTAAGAAAGTTGGCGAATCACTACAGGCTCGGCATGTCCGGTCAGAAAGTCAGGTCCAAGGCAGAGAAGTATTTTGGGGTCAGGGACCTCATCAAGGCGATCGAGAGGGCGATGAAAGGGGACGGGATGAATGTCACGCCTTCTACGGTTGAAAGCCTCAAGAACGGGAAGGCAAATCTGGAAGCGTATCTGAAAAACGGCGGTTCGATTGAGATGTCAGATGTCTTGGATGTTGACGGATTGCTGGATTCCCTGCCCAGGCCTGCCGAACCATGGGATCCTGATGATGATGACAGCCTCTATTCTGTAAAGATGTTCATGAAGATGTCAAACAATGTTCTGGACAGCATATCAGCGAGGATGTTGTATGAGATGGACGGAGATGTTCTGAGCAAGGCGGATGTAAGGCTCTCGCCGGGCGAGATCCTGCGCAGGATCGAGAAGAGGATCACCCAGGAGGGAACTTGGACGAGCGGGATGATCAATGATATGGTCATACCATATCTCTACCTTGCCGGGAAGCTGCCCGGGAGGGACACGAGAGCTTATGCAAAACAGAATCCTGCCAGATTTGAAAACATGGTCGCTGAGATCAACCACAGGAATGGCGATGACAAAAGGAGTGATGAGAATATTTATTCTTTGGATGATATCCTGACATATGGTGAAGTTTCAAGGGCGATTGGCAGGAAAATCTCTGATGTGACCCTGCCCAGGCTGATGTCGGATTACTGCACCATGGACCCCATCGACATATATGTACAGAACAAGTCCAGGAACACTGTCAAAGGTTTTCTCCTGGAGGAGTATATCAAGGCATTGGGGATGGCGTCAGTCGACGGCAGGAGAAATATCACAGACAGAAGAAGACAAAAATATTTCAATGCCGCTATGAAGCTCGCGAACAGCGCGAGTGACGGCGAGCGCATCGGGTTGGCGCTCATGAAGGCGTATGAAAAATTCACAGCCCGTGCAGTCTAGCCGTAGATGCTTGTCCATGCGCATCTGTTTATGACAGGATTCTGGCTTGTCTCTTAAACAATATCTTTAACCCTTTGACATCAAATATTATAAGATTGTTCGCATCCATGACAAGGATAATCGATTGCAGTTGTGTAAGGTTCTGAAAAAATAGGGGAGTGATGAAGGATGAGAAAATTATTGATAGCATCGGCATTGGTCTTGACATTGGCATTTGTATACGGATGCAGCCAGGCTGCTCAGACAACCACAGCTGGCCAGGATCAGATGACGCAAAGCGAGGGCGGCAATGTGGTGTCTTTTGACCTGACTGGCGAGAACTTCAAGTTCCTCATGGACGGCCAGGAAGCGCCTGTGCTCAAGGTCAAGCAGGGCGACACAGTGAAGGTCACCCTGACAAGCACGAACGGGTACCATGACTGGACCCTGGACGAATTCAATGCGCAAACTGCGAAGGTGAACACAGGCCAGTCTGCATCTGTGGAATTTGTCGCAGACAAGAAAGGCACTTTCGAGTATTACTGCAGTGTCGACAGTCACAGGCAGAAGGGCATGAAGGGGACATTCATCGTCGAATAATCTACGCAGGCAGGATTTATCATGAATCAGGCTTGACAAAAAAAGCAGGAGGGTTTTAAAATGGCAGATAATAAATCAGGGACAAAAGATGTAGGCGCTTACGGGCCGGATCCGGTCGGGTCAGTGGTTTCAGAAGACGTGACAGGCAGCGCACATGGGTATCTGGCAAGGCCTAAAGAGCCGGGAAAATACCCTGGGATAGTCATGATCCATGAATGGTGGGGGCTAAACGACACCATAAAGAGGATGGCAAGGACACTTGCAGGCAAGGGCTATGTGGTTTTCGCTGCAGACCTCTATGACGGGGCGGTGGCTTCTGAACCTGAGAAGGCGATGGAGCTTGCGACAAAGGTCAGGAACACCCCTGATGAGGCTGTGAAAAAGATGAGAGCCATTGTCAGCTACCTGAGAGGCAAGGGTGGTGTAGGGATGGTGGGCTCTATCGGCTGGTGTTTCGGCGGAGGCCAGTCATTACAGCTAAGTCTGAACGAGCCGCTCGACGCGACTGTAATATATTACGGCAACCTTGTATCAGACAAGAGCCAGCTGAAGAAACTCAAAGGCCCGGTCCTGGGCATCTTCGGGAGCATAGACACCAATGTCACTGTATCCTCTGTGAATGAATTCAAGGCTGCGCTAAAAAGCCTCGGTAAGGAGAACAGCATACACATCTACGAAGGCGTGGGCCACGCTTTCGCAAACCCCACGGGAGCAACGTATGCCGAGAAGGAGACAGCCGATGCCTGGAAAAAGACATTGAGATTCTTTGAGGAAAACCTCAGGGCAGTTGCGGCATAGGATTTTCTGGACATCTGCCCTGAATTTTTACATGTTAGTCCAAAATCCTTTCGACAAGCCTTAAATATTCTTAAATCTACTTAGTGCCTATGATAAGTCTTGATATAGGCATCTTCGGTGCTACAGGTGGTGTCGGAAGGGAGATACTGAATGTTCTTTACAACCTTGAGTTTCCTGTCGGCAGATTGTCTCTCTTTGCAGGGAAGTCTGCAGGCACTGTCATGCAGACGCAGTACGGGGGCATTGAGGTCATGAAGGCCGATGAGGCTGATTACACCTATCTTGACGTTGCTTTCTGGTCTATTAACGCAGAGTGGGCCAACAAAAACCTGGAAAGGACAAGAGGCTCTATGTGCTATGTCATCGACAATTCATCCGCCTTCAGATACCGGCCGGAAGTGCCGCTCGTCGTTCCGGAGGTAAACGGTGACCAGATGAGGGATTATGACTCGAAGCTGATTGCAAATCCGAACTGCACCACGGCGATTGCAGCCATACCCCTGCATAAGCTCAATAGGCTGGCAGGCATAGAGAAGATAATCTTCACGACGTACCAATCCGCGAGCGGGGCAGGCGACGGCGGAAGGGAGGAGCTCCTGGAACAGACACGCAATTACCTGGATGGCAGTCCTGTGCTTAATGAGAAGTTCCAGCACCCGCTCCCGTTCAATGTCATCCCGCACATAGACCGTTTCATGGAAAACGGATATACGAGAGAGGAGATGAAGACTGACTGGGAGACCAGAAAGATTCTTGGTCTTGATGATTCTGTACGGATAAGCAGCACCTGCGTCAGGGTGCCTGTGCTCCGCTGCCATGCCCTTGATATAACTGTTAAGACCAGGGGACCGGTCGACCTTGACGAGTACAAGTCGATCCTTAAAAATGAGCCGATGCTTGAATTGAAAGATGACCTGGAGAATCTTGATTACCCCATGCCAATCAACACGACAGGGAAGTATCCTGTCGCTGTCGGGAGGCTTAGGCATCCGGTCGTCTTCGAAAACGGTGTCAGGATGTTCGTCTCCGGCGACCAGCTATTGAGAGGAGCTGCACTTAACGCCGTCCTCATCGTTAAGAAAATTTATGATTACCTCAGCTGGCCATAGGAAATGCTTTCGGCATTCGAGGCATGCGGATTGACATGCCAGGAAAAATTTTTTAAGCTTCTGTAAAATTCTGTCAGTATGGATATCTTTGAGGAATCATATCTTCTCATGCAGGGCGATCTCGATTGTCCTGCCGATTGTGTGCTCTGCGAGGACGGCCCGATGCAGTTTTTGCCGGGCGAGATCGAGCACATGGAGAAGAAGCTCGGCATCCCTAAAGAGAAGCTTGCCAACATGCACGAGATTGGCGGGCATGTTGTCTGGATGATTGCAAGGGACGAAGGGCATTGCATATTCTATGATTGCGGAAGATGCAGAAACAGGGATGCAAGGCCACTTGACTGCAGGACATACCCGGCAATACCATCCAAAAAAGACGGCAGGATTTCCGTGAGATTGGACAGCAGATGCCCGCTAGTTAAGAAAGGCATGATAAGCGATGAGTTCCTATCCAGGGCTGAATCTGCATGGAAAAAAGCAGCCCCGCCACAATGGTGGCTGAAGATATATGAGAAGATGATCTAGTCCTTTCAGTTTCTCTGTCCTTTGGCAGCTCCTGTCTTGACGAACACGAACATGAAGAGCGAGAGAGTTGCAAGGGCAAATCCGTAGGCGAATGTAGCCTGGGGGCCTATCTTGTCCCAGAGCAGCCCTGCGATGAACCCGCCAGGGAGGGCGAAGAGCCCGACAGCGGTATGGAATGTCCCGAGCGCAGTCGCCTTGAGGTGCTCAGGGGCCAAGTCGACGACAAAAGCCCTCTGGACTCCGTCGGTCATGGCGAAGAATATCCCGTATATGACGAAGAATGCAAGCAGTGTGTAGAGTCCCGTGGTGAAGAACAGCCCTACAGAGACTATGGCAAAGACGAAGTAGCCAGTGGCAAGCACCGGTTTCCTCCCAATCCTGTCAGAAAGTATCCCTGAGGGTATTATGCAGATTGTATAGACAAGATAGAAGAGCACGTAGAGAAGGATTGCAGTAGTGTCCGTCAGCCCTATGTTCTGCGCCTTGAGGAGCAGGAATGCGTAGCCGAAATTCCCTAAGGTGAAGATTGAAGCGACAACGATGAACATCTTCAGGTTTGAGGGCAGGCTTTTGAAACTGAGCTTTGCAGGCTCTAATGACTGTTCTTTCTTCTGTCTTTTGCCGTCGTCATCCTTCATCTGCTTTTTCTCTTTTATCGCGAGGATCACGAGCACGGCAAGGATGCCCGGGATGAACGCGAAGAGGAATGTTTTCCTGAAACCAAGAACGGGAAGAAGCAGGAACGCGAGAACAGCGCCGAGCATCGAGCCCAGTCCGTCCATGGCCCTCTGGAACCCATAGGCCTTCCCTCTGTCCTTGAAATCTGTAGATTCAGCGACAAATGCATCCCTGGGCGCGGTCCTAATGCCTTTTCCTATCCTCTCTGCAATCCTGACAAAGAGGACGATGGGCCAGGTGTATGCAAGGGAGAATAACGGCTTCATTATAGTCGAAATAGAGTATCCGAAAAGCACGAAAGGCTTTCTCTTCCTTATCCTGTCTGACCAGTAGCCGGAGACGACTTTTAGTAATGATGCAGTCGATTCGGCAGCGCCCTCGACGATTCCCACTGCGATTGCTCCAGCGCCGAGGACAGTCGTCATGAACAGAGGTATAAGCGGGAACACCATCTGGCTGCTGAGGTCAGTGAACAGGCTTACCAGGCCCAGAAGTATTATGTTTCTTGTTATGCCCTTCATGAAGCTGTTTTTTGCATTTGTCATGTTGACCTTCTATTACAAGAACAAGAAGATGACTGCAGGCTTATTTAAAATTTTTCCTAGTATTTCTCTCTGTGTGCTCCATATGTTCCAATGTCTGCATCAAATCATTATAAAATCATTATAGAAAGCTCTGATATCTCCAGGCTGCAGGCGTGATGCGCCCTGCAGTACACCTCGCACCTCTCTGCAAGCTCCTCTTCCTCGTAATCAAGCCCGCATTCGCCGCACTCAAAGTATGTCACACCATCCTTATTGAATCTTTTTACCATCTTTATGACTCCTTGATTTCTTTTTTCATCTTCTCATAATCCCTCTTTTTCAACTCGCCCTTTGCATACCTTGTGTTGAGTATGTCCACAGGCCCCTGCTCTCTCCTGTGCCTGCCTACCCCGGCCATCCTCAATATGATCCAGACAGCAAACACGACGACTGCAATCAGCAGAAGGAATCCGATGACGCCGAGACCCCAGAAGTAGCTACCGTATCCGGGGAGCATCATGTATCCTGCGCCAGCACCCATCATCCCGTAGTTTGCATAGTTCTTGCCATAATTCATTCCTGCCTGTGGCTCAGCATCCTCCGGATAACCACCCATCATTCCGTAGCCCATCATCCCGCCCTGCTGTATCTGTCCTGTGTCCAGGTATTCCTGGTAGAATCTCATCCCCATGTTGATGTGCGCCTGCCTCAGGCTTGCAGAGCCCTCGCCGCCCATCATCTGGTCCATGTACTCGTGGTTGCTTCCCGCCATGAGTTCCATGAAGTAATCGCCGAGTAGAGCGAACTGGTCGTCAGTCAGCTGGTCGTACGGCACCCTCTGGTTGATTATCGCCTGCGCCTGGGAGAAATTTTCCTGCTCAGACTGCGCACCTGCAACAGGAATCAAAGAGAGCATAAATAATATCAATATTGCTATCTCGGGCAAGATAGTATTTATTTTCATATCCATCGCCTCCTTTGATTGATGGCTTAGTGAAAGGCATCAATTTATTTATAATCTGTGCTTAACGGTTCAAACAGCATCGACCGCCCGCCTGAGCCTTGACTCTATCTCCTCAGCGACATTGGACAGCTCCTTGTTGTCTGTCATCCCCATCGCAACAGTAGGCAGTATCGCCGATACCCTCGTTTTCCCATCATGCTCATAGACTATGACGTTGCATGGAAGCATGAGACCTATCTCATTCTCTGCCTGAAGGGCCTTGTAGGCATGGGGCGGGTTGCACGCTCCGAGGATGATGTATCTTCCCGAATCCACGCCGAGCTTTTTCTTGAACGTCGCCTGCATGTCTATCTCTGTCAGCACGCCGAAGCCTTCCTTCTTCAGCTCCTCTTTCGCCTTTTTAACAGAGTAATCAAAGTCCAGGCCTGTCTCTTTTCCATAACCATACATGTTTTGGCTGCTCATTGTACAGTCACCGTGCCTTTCATGTATGGGTGTATGGTGCAGTGGTATGAGAAGGTCCCTGCATTGTTGAATGTGTAGCTCCATGTCTGGTCCTGCGAGAGCCTGCCCGAGTCGAAGAGCCCTGTATCCGACGTCACAGTATGCTGGACCGAGTCAAGGTTCGTCCACGTGACTGTCGTGCCCTTCTGCACTGTGATGTCAGCCGGGGAATAAGCGAAGTTCTGGATGGTCACTTTTGCCGTCTTGCTTGCGCTTCCCGGCGCCGGTATCATCGGCTGGTTCCGCACTCCCCCTCCTGTCGAAGATGCCTGCTGTTGTCCTGCTCCCTGGCTGCTGTTGGCAGGTATCATTGGCTGGTTCTGGCCCTGGCCTCCTACTGCAGGTGTCTGTGTTTCCGTACCCGCCTGCTGCGTCGCGCACCCGGCAACCAGCAATACCGCCAGGATCCCGAAGGCAATCAAAAATTGCCTCATCTTATTCACCTCCTATGCTCTTTGCTTCTTGATCCAGTCAATGAAAGCCGCCATGTAATCCTTCAGCTTTTGTCTGGTCTCCTCGTCCTTGAGCTTTCCGTTCTCGTCTATCTTGTCGCCCGCAAAAGATACCATGAACTCCGGCATGTTCATAGGCCTCATGTCGAGGAACACCATCGACTGCCTCAGATGATACTGCGCCCTCGCTCCACCCAGCATCCCGATGGCTGCGCTCATGATGCCTGCCGGCTTTCCTTCAAGGCTGTTGTTTCCGTAGGGCCTCGAGAGCCAGTCTATCGCGTTCTTGAGCACTCCCGGTACTGAATAGTTGTACTCAGGGGTCACAAAGAGGACAGCATCTGCCTTCTTAACCTTCTCCTTGAACTCCAACACGTCCTTAGGCATGTTTTTCTCCATGTCCTGGTTGAACAGTGGAAGCCAGCCTATCTCGACTATCTCTATCTCAGCCTCCTCCTGGCATGCCTCTTTTGCAGCTTTAAGTATCGACTTGTTGTATGAGCCCTTCCTCAGGCTGCCTGCTATTCCGATTATCCTGATCTTTCCTTCTTTCATTTCTTTGCCTCCTGCATCGCAACTTCATTGGTTCTGATGCAACTTATAGGAAACCTGTTCATTTTGAGAGGTCTTCCTTCATCTCCTCGAACTGCTTTTTCGTGATTTCGCCCCTGGCATACCTTTCCTTCAGTATGTCGATGTGGCTGCCTTTGGCCTCCGGGGTTCTTGTCCTGGTCGCAAGCCATACTATGAACCATATCACTGCTGCCCAGAAGAGGATTATCCAGATCCACCCGAAGAGTCCGAAATATCCCATTCCCATGTGTCCGAAATAATACATCTCAACCACCTCCAGATTTTCTTGCCAAGTTTTGACAGAGTGTTTAGTTCGACTATTTAGTCAGGAACATATCATATGTATCCTGTATAATATCTATTGTAAAGCATATCTTTTATAAATCACTTAGGTAGGAGGAATACAAAAAATTTAAAAACCGAAGTTGGGGATTTCCATAAATTACCTATCGAATTATGGCTGGTTACCGTTTTGAGAGCGCCTCCCCTTTTCCAGAACCTTTAAAAATATCCATATGATTTCCTCTCTCATGGCATATACCTGCATGTCCCCTTTCTGGTTCAACGGCTATGATGTCGGGCTGGAGATTGTCTTTGCAGTAATCTCCCTGGTTATCGCAATATTTGCGGTCAGGCTGTACTGGAAAACCGACCAGAGGCAGATAAAATTCTTCTCACTTGCATTCCTGTTCATAGGTCTCTCTTACCTTATCGAATCAGTGTTCAACTACCTGATAATCACTAGGACGGCCGAGTCGGTATGCAGGGCAGTGAGCATAGAGTCCGTCGAGATCTTCAATGCCCTGGGCGCATATGCCCACATGTTCTTCAAGATCATAGGTTTCGTGATCCTCGTATACCTGACCATCAGGACAGAGAACAGGAGGGTGCTTTGGCTCCTGTTGATAACGTCCCTGCTCGTGATATTTTTGAGCATCAACCCTATCTTTGTCTTTTACCTCCTGTCCTCGATATACCTCATATTCATAACATGGTACTACGCTGACAATTACCAGAAGAACAGGCAGCTCAGGTCGCTCCTTGTCGTGGTCGCATTCCTATTCCTGCTTTTCAGCAGTGTGCATTTTTTGATTGCGGAAAATTACGAGATGTTCTATGTCATCGCCTATGTCCTTGAATTTTTGGCTTATACGTTCATACTTGCAAACCTTTACCTGGTGCTGAAAAAATGAGCAGAAAGAGAGACCGGCTGGAAATAATCCATGACATCCTGAAGGCGATTCAGGAGAAGAGGGGCGACGTCAAGCCCACCTACATACTATACAAGTCCAACCTCTCCCATCAGATGCTCACCGAGTACATGTCGGAGCTCATATCCAAGGGTTTCATACTGGAGAAGTCGGCAAAGAAAGGAAGGAAATATTTCGAGCTCACCGAGAAAGGCTACAACTACATCCGTGACTACAAGATCATCAGGAATTTCGTCGACTCCTATGACCTGGCATGATGAGGATGTTCTGATACATCTTCAATTCTTGTAGACCCACATCTTGGCAGACATCCCGTTGTTTAGCTCGGGATAGTTGCGGTAGTCGTATTTGACTATGACATTGAATACGTTCTCCTGCCTCTTGTCCGAGATGCTGAAGACTATGTCGGATGCCCGGGACGTCGGGACGACCATCTCCACGAACCCTTCGTATTTCTCCGAGCCGAACGCATCGATGGTGAATATCACCTTCTCACCGGGATGGATGTCGGCAAGGCCCTTGTCCTCCTCGACCTGCCCGACAAGCCTGAGCTCTTTAGGATCTATCACCTTGATTATGTAGTCCTGGCTTGTCAGCATCTGGCCCGGGACGTTGTTGACGTCTACAACCACGCCGTCAGTCCTTGCCGTGACGGGATTTCCGGAGATGTCGGCAATCACCTTGTTCTTCGAAACCCTGTCTCCTATGTCCACCTTGAGGTCATTGAGCACCCCCGGCGTGAGCGTGCCTACCGAGACTATTGGGGCGCTTATCTGTGCCTTGTCGATGTACACCCTGCTCTGTGTCACGGATATGTAATAGAATACTCCTACGAATATAATGAGCGCCAACAGCACCAATATCTCCACAAAATAAGGATGCTTCCTGACCCTGTTCACCAGGTTCTCTTCTGTGTTCATTGTCTTGTTCGCTGTATCTTCATCCTTCTTCATTCTTTCCCTCTGGGTATAATTCCCTGACCTTCTTCATGGCATCATGGAGCCCTGAGAGCTCCCTTTCGTCCATGGATGCAAGCCTCTCCTTGATGGCCTCCTTGACAGTCGACGACAGCCTGTCAGAGAAACGCCTGCCCTTCTCAGTGATTGAGACATGTACCTTTCTCCTGTCCTCCTTGTCAGGTGTCCTCCTGACAAGCCCATCCTTTATAAGGCTTCCTATGATTGCCGTCATGTTCGGCCTTGAGATGTTGAGCTTGTCGCCGATACTTGAGATGGTCATGCCGCTGTCGGCAGCAAGCATCCTGAGCACCATCACTCTCGGGTTCATGGGGCCTGATCTCCTGCGGAATTTCTCAGATTTGACCATTCCCTGGTATGCTGTCCGCAGGAAAGAAGCTATGTCTCCTGAAACCTCGTCAAGGGTATTTTCTCTCATTTTGGTTAAAACTTTTAATAGTTAAAATTTCAAACTATTTATAAATCTTGCGATAGCCGGAACTTTTAAAACCGCAATATTAAAATATAATATGTTATGACTTCTATTGCGCAGGGACATTCGATTGATTGTTCAATCAACAATGATTCTGTAGAAAAAACAGCAGGAAAACACGAATATGATCCAAGGAGATGGCTGGATAGCCGGGTTTCGACAAAACAGTCGGAGGATAATATTGTCCCTCGTATTTTTGGCTGTGGCATTGGTGCTGAATTATGTCGCCGGAACCTACACTGAGAAGGTTGGAGTCACCGTGGCGCCGGACCTGATACTCGACAACATACCGTCCGTCAACCTGTCTTTCCTCTACATATACGGCTATGCTTTAATCATTGCCGTGTTTTTCATCTTCGCAATACATGACATCCGGAGATTCCACTGGATGACGGACCAGTTCGCCTTCCTCGTTATAGTGAGGAGCTTCTTCATATCCCTGACGCATCTGAGTACGCCGGCTCATGCGATAACTGTAAAGGCACCGTATGTTTTCCATCTTCTGGTCTTCACGAACGACCTATTCTTTTCAGGGCACACTGCAGTCCCGTTTCTGGGCTATCTTATCTTCAGGCATGGGAAGATAGGGTTCTTTTTCCTGGTTTCAACAATAGTGATGGCATCGACTGTCCTTCTCATGCACGTCCATTACAGCATCGATGTCTTTGCGGCATTTTTCATAACCTACGGCACTTACAGGTTATGCAGCACCTGCATGGGGAGGCCGAAGCCTGCCACGGCTTTGCAGGGTTCAGGATGATAAACCCCACATATATTTCCATTGCTGGCCTGACGCTCCTGTTGCTGACTATACTCATACTGTGCAGCATCGATTTCAGGAAGAAAAGGGTCATAAGGAACCCTCCTGATGTGTCCTTCCTCATACCGTGCTACAATGACGGCCGAACTGTTGAGAATACCATAAAGAGCATCTACAACCTGCATCAAATGTCAGATTATGAGATAATTGTGGTGGAAGACAAGAGCACTGACGACTCGCTTGAAGTCCTGAAGAAGCTCCAGAAGAAGTACGGTTTCCGTCTTGTCGCAAACAAGCGGAATCTCGGCAAGGCGGCGTCCCTCAACCATATAGCAAAGCTTGCAAAGCACAATCTCCTGCTGTTCATAGATGCCGACGTGATCATGAACAAAAAAGCGGTCTATGACCTTTTTGCCAGGCTTGAAGACAAGGGCGTGGTCGCGACAAGCTGCCCGTACCAGCCGAGTAACGGGGGATTTCTTGCATGGATGCAGGCTATCGAGTACAACATGCTTTCTTTCATCCAGGGATCATACAACCTGACATCAGCCCCATCTCTCTGGGGCGGGTGCCTCGCAGTGAAGAAAGAGGTCTTTTTCGAGGTAGGCATGTTTTCATCGAACATGATAGTCGAGGACATGGACCTGTCCCTCAAGATAAACGGGAAGGGCCACAGGGTCATGCAGAGCTTTATACCTATACAGACCCAGGTACCGACAACATTCAAGGCCTGGTACAAGCAGAAGGTAAGATGGACATCCGGTGGCGTCCAGTGTTTCATCAAGCACATGAGGATCTGGCTGCGCAACCCCATCCATATCCTCTTCTTGACCCTGTTCTCAATCCTCAGCCTGGCCTATGTAATATCGGTCGTAAGGACCCTGCTTTTCTTCGACAACATAATAGACACCTTCCACCTGATAACACTTGGCGCAACCAGGCTCAAGAATTTCGAGCTGACAGGATTCTATTACGGAGGCCTGCTGTTCAAGAACCTGGTACACAACCTTTATTTCACGTTTTTCTCAATACCCTATACAATCCCGTTTCTCAAGAGATTCAGGGACGTCATCAAGGTGACTTATGTAATCCCTTTCGCGCTTATATACTTTCCCCTCATCGCAATTGTCGCGACAATCGGCTTTTTCAAGGCTGTCCTTAGCTACAGGAAACTTGAACAGGGAAAAAGGGCCTGGTGATGCCTGTCAAGTGCACTTTCAAGAATACCTTTCATTCAGATACCGCTGCAGCCTGTATGTGGGGATGACAAGGACGATGAACGCCAGCAGCGGCCATAGATAGATATAGAGTGGTATATTAAGCCCGAAAAGGAATTCTGACGAGAATATGTAATTTACGTTCATGGAGGGCGGCGTCAGCAGTATTGTGAGAGCGTAGAGAAAGACGATTATCAGGCCAGAATACATGAGGGATATGCGTTTTGTCCTGCGCCTGACCGTGACATAAAGAGCAAGGTTCGCGGAGAAGAGATGGATGGACACTGAATATATTATGTTGAACAATCCAGAGTTCATGGTCAGTGCAGGGATCTCGCTCAGCGAGATGCCGAATGATACGTACAGGATTAGCTCTAGAATGTAGATGAACTGTGCCAGGAGCCCTATGTTGATCAGTCCCTTTATGAATTGCAAATTTCTCAGGAAGAATGCTATGGAGAAAAGCACAAGGCTGAAGTCGCAGAACCAGAGGGTGTTTGCCATGCTATAGTAAACGCTGTTCCTGAATATGAGAGCCAAGGACAGCATGAGGAAGAAGAAGCCGATGACTATGTACCCTTCGTCGCTTCTTAGATATTCCTTGAAAGACTCCATAAAAAACCCTTTTTTCGCCAATATTTAAAATATTTACGGAAGATTGCAGGAGAGCGGGAATCATGATTTAATGATGTCGGGGGCCATGGCCTTGTGAGACAGAGCCCCTTGTTTTGGCATCATAAGGGATGAATCTGCTGGGTCCATCAAGAGAATAATCCGAAGTAATTGTACTGTACCACGACGAGATACAGCATGACGCCGACTACGAGCGAGAGGATGTTTATCATCAGCCCCTTCTTCAGTTTCGCCCTCTCATCAGCCCCGATGAGAAACATCAGGAGCCCGATGGAGAAGAATCCGCCGATGTGCGCAAAGTGCCCTATGCCGTCCTGGACAGGGTTGAGGACGCCCGAGATGTCCCCGTAGATTGCGATCCAGCCCACGACCATCACAGGCAGGGGTATGATGAGCTCGTACGTGAGATAGAACGGGTCGAGGAGTATGGCTGCTGACACAAGCCCCATCAGTGCGCCCGAAGCTCCGAGCCCGCCGATGTTGTTTCCTGCGATGAACAGGTTCACAAGAGACTCGAAAAGCCCGGATATCACCAGGGCCCCGAAATATATGAGCGCTGTCTTGAAGAACCCTAGCTTTCTCTCGACTACCCTGCCGAAGATGAAAAGCGCGAGCATGTTGCCTGCGAGATGGGAAAGGTTCGCATGGAGGAACCCGGCAGTGATGAGGGTGTAGTACCTGTGGCTGAGCAGGTCAGAAGGGTAGTTCACGAGGCTGTTTACTGCCTGCTCGCTCATGAGAAAGACGCTTGCCATGAACGCAGCGATGTTTATGATTATCATCGTGATGGTGAATTTCGGCTCGAAAATGAACCTGAAAATCTCAGAGAACGGTAGGAATAGGTCGGACAATTCCTTTTTTTTGAGCAGCACCAAAATGAACGTGACCGGCGTGAGAATTGTCTGCCAGATGAACTTCCAGACAAACCTGTTCTCAGACCTGATATCTTCCATGCAGTCCATTCATGTATGCATGGGTATAAATTGGTTTTGATTTTAATAACGACCAGTGAAGACTAAAAACAAAGGTTTATATAATCAAGTTCGATACCGATAGGTTATCATCTGCAATTCTAGTACCAGGGGAGTCAGGTCGTGCTGAATCACAAGTTTTGGCATGAGAATATTCGGAAGGTGATGGCAAGATGAAGAAGGTTAATTTGGGCACTTTTACCAGTGCAATATTCTTTGTGCTCGGATTCTCTTTGGTGTTTTCCGTATTGGGAATCCTGCTCCAGACAGTGTTGAGCAACGTGAGCTATGCGGTCCAGCTTTGGCTGAGCAGGCTCGGCGGCGTCATAATAATTTTTTTCGGGCTCTATTTGCTGGGTCTCATTAGGCCCAAGTTCCTCGAGGCTGAGCACAAGGTCACGGTCAGGCGTAAGTTCAGGTCGCAGTACCTCACATCCTTTGTCTTCGGTGCCGCGTTCGCAGTCGGCTGGACGCCGTGCGTGACAGCTGCTCTCGGCGCAATACTCGCTCTTGCTGCGACAAGCGCGGGCTCTGCATTCGTCCTTCTCGTCTCATATACTCTGGGACTCGGTATACCTTTTTTGATCGTCGGACTTTTCACGTCCCAGGCGCAGAGGCTGATAAACAGGGCGGGGAAATGGCTTGAGTATCTACAGATGGTCTTCGGCGCGATACTCATATTCATAGGCATACTCATATTTACAGAACAACTGAGCAGGATAGCGAACTGGCAGAGCGCGGCAAACCTCCTCAGCTGGATAAATGCCGGAACAACGGCAGGGGCGTCCATAAAGGGAGTCAGCCTCGTCAACCTGGGGGTCGCGTTCTCAGCAGGTCTTGTCTCATTCCTGAGCCCATGTGTGCTCCCGCTCATCCCGGGATTTTTGAGCTATCTTGCATCAACAGCAGTGGTGGAGAAAAATGAAACAAAAGACTAATTCCATAGTTCTTGTGATCGTGCTGATAATAATTGTTGCTGCGATCGCATATTTCGAGAGCACAGCCAACAGGCCGACGGCCAATGTCGGCAACGCAGACATCAAGGTAGAAAACATTACGTCATCCAGCGGATACCCGACAGCTGCGGACCTTGCAAGGATCGATGAGAAGGCGAAGAAATATGAAAGGGCCAAGGAGATAGTGGACCCGACAGGCTTCATAAACACAGGCAACAAGAGCATCAACATTTCTGAGTACGTCGGCAAGAAAGTGATACTCATCGATTTCTGGACCTACAGCTGCATAAACTGCCAGAGGACCACGCCCTACCTCAACGCCTGGTATCAGAAATACAAGGGTGACGGGCTCCTGATAATAGGTGTCCATTCGCCTGAGTTCGAGTTCGAGAAAGGCTACAATAATGTCCTTGCCGCTGTCAAGAGGGAAGGGATAATGTATCCTGTTGTCCTTGACAACAACTATGGCACCTGGGCTGCTTATAACAACCACTACTGGCCTGCCAAGTATCTGATTGACATAGACGGCTTCATAGTGTACAAGCAGTTCGGCGAAGGCTCATACGCAGAGACTGAGCAGGAGATCCAGCAGGCCCTTGCCGAGAGGGCGCAGGTCCTGGGCATCAACCAGAGCATGAACATGAGCATATCGAAACCTTCGGATGTCGTGAACGTGGATTTCTCGAAGGTCAAGAGCCCGGAGACCTATTTCGGCTCTGCCAGGAATACCTATCTGGGCAACGGCATCCAGGGGTCGTCCGGGACCCAGACTTTCTCATTGCCCCCTGTGGTTGAGCGAAACAAGCTCTATCTGCAGGGCACGTGGGACATCCAGGACCAGTATGCCGAGAACCAGGGTTATGCGACGATAATCTACAGGTATGACGCGAAGAACGTATATATGGTCGCAAGCGCCCAGCCTCCTGTCATGATAAACGTATCCGTGGACAAGCTGCCTCTTGTCGAGCTCACAATATCAGACAACAAGCTCTACACGCTTGTACAGGGCAAGGACTATGGCGAGCATGTCCTGAGGATAACCATCCCGAAAAAGGGCCTGGATGCTTATACTTTCACATTCGGCTGAAGAACATTGTGGATTTATTTGAGAAATCGCCTGCCTAGGATGCCCTCGTGACCACCCTGTTGACAGTCACTGGCTGTGGTGCTGGGCTCAGTGCCGGCGTGATGGCTGCTTGAGAAGTCTGCTGCTGTGAAGCCTGCTGTTGCGCAGCCAGTTGCAGGGCTGCCTTTTCCTGTGTCACCTTTGCTAGCTCTGCTGTCATGTTGCTGTTCTTCTCTATTGCAGACATGAGCGTGCTGTTCATCTGGGACATGAGCACGCTGAGCTGCTGCTGCTGGTTCAGGAGGTCTTCCCTCCTTGTGTATATCTGGCTGAGTTCGGCCCTGTTCTTCTGGAGGGATGCTTCCAAAAATATGCCTGTGACGACTATCATTGCCACAAGCAGGAACGTCAGGCTGAGCAGAGTAACCTTGAGCAGCTTAGTCATCGTATCCCTCCCTCTCATGCTCATACCTGTCGTCCTCTTCGTAACGTGGGACGGTCTGGATCGTGGTGTTGGTTGTCGGCTGTTGCTCAGCAGGCTGCACATCCTGGGTCTGCTGGACTGCAGGGGACCCGGCCTGCATCGACCTCACCTCCGCAATCTGCGCGTCTAGCATCGCGTTGCTGAGATTGTACCTCGCCAGTTCCCCGTCAAGGTAGGTGATATAGCTTGAGTAGTAGTCATTGACGCTTGAAATGTAATCAGCCTCGGCAGCTGCATTCTGGACGGCAAGGCTGTTGTTCTCGATGGTGTTCTGGTAGAGTCTGGCTATGCCGATGAGGCATGAGAGGGCTGCGCAGATGATGATTATCTGGAATACCACATAGCCTGTATCCTTCTTCAGCATAGGCCTATAAATGAGAACAGTCATGGTGAGGATTAAGGATGAGATGATGAAGAAAAGCACCCCTGCTGAGAGAGGGCCAAGCCTGCCGAATAGCGTGATTGCAGCATAGGTCATAAGCGCAATCAGCATCACGAACCCCACGGCTTTTCCGATGTTCATCTTAATTCGAAATCCTCCTCGAAGATATTGTCCTTTGGGATTCCTGCGGCTTTGAGCTGCTTCATCATCGACCTCTTGAAAGCGGTCGGGCCGCAGATGTAGACCTTTGTTGCGGTGTCGAGATTCTCGATGTCGTTCAGTGTTATCCTTCCGTTCTCGCTCGAGCACCATCTGACCAGCCTGAACCTGACATTCGGCTCATCCTCTATCGATATCAGCTCATCCATGGCGACAAAATCCCTCTCATCCCTGGCACAGTAGTACAATGAGATACTGCTTTCTGTATCCTTCCCTATTGCGTCCTTTGCCATCGCGATGAAGGGCGTTATCCCTATGCCTGCCCCTATCCATACCATGTCGTCATTTTTGTCTTCGACAGTGAATCCCCCGTAGGGGCCCTCGACAGAGGCCCTGTCGCCGACCCTGAGGTGCCTTATCTTTTTTGTGTAGTCGCCTGAAGACTTTATTATCAGCCTGATGTTCTCGTTTCCTGAAGGGGAGGCGATCGAGAAAGGGTGATATTCCCGTCCGAGCATCCTGTTGTGGAACCTGAAGAACGCGAACTGGCCTGCCTTGTACTTCATCATCTTCTTCACAGGTGAAAGCTCGATGTCATATATTCCTGATGCATTGTCCTTTATTGAGCTGACCTGGAACGTGTACGGGCTGATGCTCTTGAACAGGAGGGCGTACAAGAATGAGAGAACGCCGATTACAGACACGATGCCTGCGAATACGTAATATCCCTGGAATATGTAATCCCTGGAAGCCACGCCTCTGACCAGGAATATATGGAGCACCGCGAATATGAAGAAAAGCCCGAGGAACTTGTGCGACATCTTCCAGTAATGGTACTTGATGTTCACATAGAGCGTCACACCCAGCAGGATTATCAGCCCTGCGAGCGCGATAATGCCCAAATCCACTGAGATCCCGTGACCCGGCAGCAGGTAGGTCGCTGCAAGGTCTATGCTGGAAGGCACGAACTTGAGCACGAGCAGCAAAGGGTGGAGTAGCAGGAGCATCAGAGCTATGCTTCCGAATATCCTATGGATGACGTAGACCTTGTCTAGCCCTCCCATCAGCTTCTCGACGAACCTCAGCCTTGTCGAGAGCAGGAGCGTCAGGGAGAGCATGGTCATGCCGACGAGCCCTGCCATCTGGCCGAGGGAGTGCGTGATGTTGGCATAGTTCCAGGCAAGGCCCCTGACCGGGCTGAGTAGATACCAGGGGATCAGAGGGAGAAGGCTGACTATTAAAAGCACCGACATGCCGACAATCGTCCTCTTTCTCATTCTGCCTCCAGGTTGTAGAATTTTTTCAGTAGATGTCTGTCTATGGTGACAGCCTTGAGGGTTTCATCAGAGCTTAATAATCTTTTGATTCCTTTCTCATCTGATGTGGAAAGCGCTGTCGCAAACATGTCTGCCTTTTCAGCTGTGCCTGCCACGACAGTGACAGACGCGAACAGCTCGTTGTTTATTATGTGTGGATCCCTGTGGCTGTCCCTGTATTGCCTGTAATCGCCTGATGTTGCGATACCCTCGTCCTTGATTTTTACGGAAGCGACCGTGCTGTCCTTGTCCCTCGGGTGCTGTATCTCTGCTATATGCTCCTTTTCACCGAACACCCTGATGTCGCCCCTGCCGTCGACGAGCCCGTTCTCGACGCCGTTGTCCATAAGGTGCTCTGCCACCCTGTCTACGATATAGCCTTTTGCGATGCTTCCGAGGTCTATGAGGACGTCTTCGTGGAGAAGCCTGACTTTCCTGCCTTTGATCTCTATGTCCTTGTAGGTGCACTTCGGGCCGGCGTCTTTTTTCTCTGTCTTCCTGCTGAGAAAGAGCTTTCCAAGTGAGATGTCGTATGAGCCCCCTGTCTTCTCGCACATCTCCAGAGCCCTGTTAAGGACTTCAAGTAGCTCTTTTGAGCACTTCATCCCCCTCTTCCTGTTGAGCTTCGACAGCTCGCTCTCTTCGTCGTATATGCTGAATATCTTCTGGAGCCTCAGAGATTCCTGGTATGCATCATTGGCCACGAGTTCAGCCATTCCAGTCTCTGCGTCGAATATCTTTATCTCTATCTTTTCTCCGAACAACCGCCCTGAAAACGTAAATACTTCCATGGCGGCGTGGTAAAAAATGCATTATATAAATATGATGTTTAAGGTGTCATAGAACAATCAGTGAACAGCAATCATCGAAATTCCTGTTTTAATAATTTGAGTTTCAGCCCGCCCTCTTAAGGAAGTTCCTTTGCTACTTCAATACCTCATAGAGCTCCTTTTTCAGCACTATTCTGTTGATCTTCCCTATCCTCTCCTTCTGGATAATCCCTTTCTGCTCGAGGTTTGAGAGTATCCTGTGGGTCCTTAATTTATTGAGTCCGGGAAGACGGGAAAGCTCGTACTGGTTTGCCTGGCCTCCCTTTTCAAGAAGGGTCTCTATCACCTTCCTTTCAGGGGATGTGAGAAAGTCCAGGATTATGTTTGCGTTTCTCTTCAGGGATTGGTCCTGCTGGATGACCTTGTCCGACATTATGTAGAACACGAGCGTCCCGATAAGAAGGCTGATAAATGCGACAAACGGCAGGAGGTAATAGCTGTGATAGACATACTGCGCATCCATTCTTTGGTCCAGGAAATCCTTGATCTCCTGTTTTGTCATGTTGTCTATCTGATTATGGCTCAGCCTGGTGTCCTCTCTTTCCTGGTGCAAAAGACTCAGGTACATAGTGATTGACACTATAAGCAGGGCGAATAACACAAATATGCCTATCCCTAATATTATCTTCCGGTTCCCTCTGGATATCATGGGTGTCGGGTTCATCGGTTCATATATAAAGATTGTGATGGTTTCATTATATTGAAACTTATTTAATGAGAGATATTTTAGTTTCAAGAACAGATATATATGGTTTCAGCATCACGATACTCTGGGCCTTTTTAGAGGGCCTGGAGGTAGAGGATGAAAAAGACAATTACTGTGGCTTTTTTGGTGATGCTTGTATTCACTGTCTTCGGCGGGATAGTGATGGCAGCTGCGCCGAATTCAGGAGATTGCGTGCCTGACGGCCCTGGATGGGACAGTGACGGGTACCCGCATCCGGGCAAGGACTACAGAGGCCCCGGACCTGCGCCCAATGCAGGCGACGGAGTTGCTGACGGTCCCGGCTGGGAATGATCCGTTTCCTTTTCTTTTTTTTCTTTTATGGAACTGAAATCTATATTTTTGCTTGCTCTCATTTATTTATTATTCAGGCCTTCTCATATGATATTAAATAGTGAATGAATATAAACCAGAATTAGAGCAATTGTTTGGGGGAGACAGCAAAAGTTAAAAATAAGAAGAGTATCCTGCAGGCATAGAAATCAATAATCAGGGGGCTTAATATGAACAAGATATTTTTTTCAGATGACATTGATGGATTGCTTTCAGGACTGGACTTTTCGAGATTGAAGGGGACTGTCGGCATAAAATTGCATTTTGGGGAAAGGGGATGCAATACCTATCTAGATCCGAAGATCGTCAAGAAGATATACGAGAAGGTCGTCGCAAGCGGGCACAAGGCCAGGCTTATCGAGACAAACGGGCTCTACAGGGGATCGAGGACCACATCAACGGCTCACCTCAAGGTTGCGCATGAGCATGGCTTTGATTTTGCTGAGATTGATTTCTTGGATGGCGAGCATGGTGAAAAGTTCACAGAAGTTAACCTAGACAAGGGAGTCCTGGAATCTGCCAAGCTAGGGGCCGGAATAAAGAGGTATGATTCCCTGGTAATTGTCACGCATTTCAAGGGCCATGCTTTCGCCGGCTATGGCGGCGCTTTCAAGAATCTCGGGATGGGGTTCGGAAGCCGGGGAGGCAAGCTCCATATGCATGCTTCTGTCCATCCTTCTGTAAATGTGGAGGCATGCACTGCCTGCGGCCTTTGTGTCGAGGGATGTGATTTCGATGCCATAAAGCTCAACCCGAAGGCGCAGATCGATCCCTCCAAATGCAAGGGATGTGCCATGTGCATTGCCATCTGCCCGTCAGGCGCTGTCAATGTCCCGGCAGTCTCGACATCGAATGAGACCCTCCAGAAAAGGATTGTTGACTACGCTGATGCAGTATTCAAGATGGTCCCTATGGAGAACTGCATCTTCATCAATGTCGCAAAGAAGATCACCAAGGAATGCGACTGCATGGGCCTCTACCAGGAACCAATCATGGATGATATCGGGATTCTCGGAGGCTATGATCCTGTCGCGATAGACAAGGCATGCCTTGATCTGGCCGGTGAGAGATTCGCAAAGATGAATCCGCATGACAAGATGATCCAGGTAAAGTATGCTGAGGAGAAGGGGCTTGGGAATAAGGAGTATGAGATCTCTGAGGTTTAATGATGGATAGCAAGGATATGTCTCAGATTCAAATCTGATATGATATCCCTTAAATGCAACTTTTATATACATCCTATGTATACGTATCCTGTAGGTGATGAAGTCCGCCCAGGGAAATCCCCGAACCGCCAGTGCTGATGACTTCTGGATAAGATTTCAGGTGATGAGGATGCAGGACTATCTGCTCATGCTGCCGTTCATAATCCTTGGCGGGATCGTGATATGGATAATGGTGTTTTTAGGCACGTACCCGCATTTTCCGAGGATGGAGAAGGCAAAGAGGCTCAGGCACAGCATCACGAGCGCGACAGTCATGGCCCTTATGATAATGGCCATACTTTTCGTAGCCCTGTACCTGCTGGATAGCATACTGCTAAAATGAGGCTCCTCAAGAAAGACAGGCAACAGCTGGTGGATTTTTTGATGAAGGCGTCAAGCCTTGACGATCTCCTCGGCATACTTGCAAGCATATGCGAGAACCTTGACATGGAGACCCTGAACCCTAGGCTCAGGCAGTTCCGGCATTTCAGGTTCATGTTCTTCGGGCTTCTTGTAAAGGCGAGGGGAATTCTTGACAATATGCTCTTTCGGGCAGAGTCCATGAATCTCCCGGGGTTTGCAGGCATTAACCCTGAACTCCTGGGGCTGAAGAAGGTGATGGACCTTGCCTACAGGGATGTGAACAATGACAGGATGCTCCAGGCAAAGGAAAGGATAATCAGCGCAAGGGAAGGGTATTCTGGGACATATGAGGGGATGCGGAAGCTCTCTGGCAGGCTGCTATGAGACGATATGTAACATGGAAATCCCGCTTCCTTGATTAAATTTGAAGTCTACTACTTGTACATAAAATATTTAAAACCTCATGATTCGTTCCCATTTATGGCAATTGACGACAATGCGCTTGTGAACGAGCCGATAATGAAGACCCTGCTCATGCTCTCGGTCCCTATTATACTTGCTAACATACTCCAGACAGCCTACCAGCTGACAGACACGTTCTGGGTGGGGAGGCTCGGGGCTGACGCAGTCGCGGCAGTATCCATAAGCTTTCCTGTCATATTCCTGTTAGTGTCACTCGGGGGCGGACTTGCAATTGCAGGAACCATACTGATTGCCCAGTACAAGGGGAAGAGCAACAGGAAGGCAACAGACCACGTGGCTGCACAGACCCTCCTTCTGGTCTTCTTCGTATCCCTCATCCTTTCTGTCATCGGCTACCTGCTGACACCGTATCTCCTGACATTGATGGGTGCCGGTCCTGACATCTATCAGGGGGCACTCTCATACATGAGAATCTCGTTCATGGGCATAATTTTCATGTTCATATTCATGGTGTTCCAGTCGCTCATGCGCGGGGTCGGCGACGTCAGGACACCTATGTATATAGTCCTGAGCACAGTCTTGCTCAACCTCATCCTCGATCCGCTCTTCATATTCGGCTACGGCATAATTCCAGCATTCGGCGTAGCCGGAGCGGCTGTAGCGTCTGTCGGGACGCAGGCGCTCTCTGCTGTCATCGGCCTCATCGTGCTCTACAGCGGAAGATTCGGGATCCATGTGAGAAGCTCTGAATTCAAGCCTGATATGAAGCTGATTCTCAAGATGTTCAGGCTCGGTTTCCCTGCATCAATCGAGCAGGCGACAAGAGCGCTCGGCCTCATCTTCATGGTAGTCCTCGTGACTGGGTTCGGCACAGAAGTGATTGCATCCTATGGCATAGGAACTCGGATCCTGGGCTTCATCATCATCCCTGCTCTAGGTCTATCGATGGCCACGTCTACCCTCGTCGGCCAGAACATGGGCGCAGGAAAGATTGAGAGGGCACAGAAAGTTGTCGTATACAGCGCATGGCTCGGCTTTGGCGCGCTCACCCTAGTGGGAGTCCTGCTCTTCATCTTCGCAACACCTATATCGGCACTGTTCATACCGGGTGATGCGTTCGCCATCTCGATGTCGGCATCGTTCATCAGGATAATGGCGTTCACGTTCGGGTTCATCGGTGTCCAGCAGGTGCTAAACGGCGCATTCAGGGGCTCTGGCAACACTTTCATATCCATGATGCTCGCGATCGTATCGCTCTGGGTCCTAAGGTTTCCCATAGCTTATATGCTCGGGTATCACACCAGCCTTGGAGAGACAGGCATCTGGTACGCATTCCCTATTGCAAACGTAATCGCTGCCGCAATCGCCCTTGCATGGTTCTCAAGAGGCACCTGGAAGCTGACCAGGGTGACAGAGGATGTCAGGCTCGGCGAAATGGTGTCGGATGAGGCGCATATCGAAGAAGGATTCGGTAGGAACTGAGCATACTTGTCTAGTTGGACGAGGCAAGTTTCACAAGGTATTTATATGCTGCTCCCTTCCCAATTTAGCATGGAAAACCTCAATCTTAAGAATTCGGCACTGGTCATAATCGACCTCCAGAAAGGCATTGCAGGAAGGGAGACAAAGCCTCATACTTCAAAGGACATTGTCAACAATGCTGCTAAGCTTGCAAAGAGCTTCAGGAAGGAAGGGATACCCGTGTTTCTTGTCCACGTGGTTTTCAGCCAGAAGGACAGGCTCGAGCTGATGACAGACGAGGCCATGAGCAGCAGCGGAAAGATGCCTGATGACTGGGCAGAGTTTGTGCCTGAGCTTGAGAAGCAGGACTCGGACATCGTGATAACAAAGAAGCAGTGGGGGGCGTTCTATGGCACTGAGCTTGAGCTCCAGCTGAGAAGAAGGAAGATAGACACGATCGTCCTCTGCGGAATCGCCACGAACTACGGTGTGGAGAGCACTGCAAGGTTCGCGTATGAGTACGGCTACAACCAGGTCTTTGCAGAGGATGCGATGGGTTCGTTCACAAAAGAGATGCATGACTTGTCTGTTAATTTCATCTTCAAGCGCATGGGCAGGGTCAGGAAGACACAGGATATCCTGGATTCGCTCTGAAACGTGTCTCAGGATCTCTGATGTCGATCCTTTCACTTATATCCATAAATCAGGTAGCCTGATACTCCATAATTAAGGAAATCTTTTATAAATGCAGGGTTTCTCCTGTTGAAAATCACGTTCAACAGTGAAAAATGACATTGGTATCGCTTGTCACAAGAGTCCTTGCATCGCTCACACTAGCCGGTGGAATCATCCTTCTGCTTGTCCTGATTCTTGCGATATTCAGGAATAAGAAGGGGTTTGTTGAAAGGCTCTGGGGTTTTCTCAAAAAGAATTCCCTCCTTTTTGCGTTCATCGTCGCACTCGTCGCGACATCCGGCAGCCTGTTCTTCTCTGAGATTGCCCACTACACCCCGTGCAAGCTCTGCTGGTTCCAGCGGATCTTCATGTACCCGCAGGCTCTTCTTCTGGGCATCGCATTGATAAGGAAAGCGAGGGACATCAGGTATTACGCAATACCCATGAGCGTCATAGGTGGTGTGTTCTCCGTGGTCCAATACATCTTGCAGAGGCTGGAAGTCAATCAGACATGTTCAGCGACTGTCCCCTGCTCGACAAGCTATTTCTATTATTTCGGCTACATCACAATACCCATGATGGCGCTGACAGGATTTGTGATGATAATTGCATTTGTCGGCATCCAGGAAACCCGGAGGACAAAGTATTGAGCATCGTATGAAGGAACTTTTAAATATTTCTGCTCAATCCGCGCTGCAATGGGATATATCAAGCTTGTTGAAGGAGACCAGGTCTACATCCCTCCTGGAAACATTGTCGATACAGGGATTCTTGGCCCCTGCATAGGAGCGATTCTTTATAACAGGAGTTCCTGCGAGGCATTTGCAGGGCATTTCAATGTCGAGGACATAAGCGGGCTTGATGAGATGCTGGATGATGCTTTCTCCCTGTTCCAAAGACCGGTCCGCATGGATATGTATGTCATAGGAAATTCTCCGCACTATCCAGACATGAGGCCCAGGGCGGATGATTTTGTCGCAAGAAGATATATAAATGACATCACCAAGAGAAACTTATCCAGATCCTACATCGTCTGGAGCCCCCCGTTTGCCAGGTCACGCATGAGGCTTGATCTGGACACTTCCGAGAACATGCTGGAAGTCATGAGATGGGAGAAGGACTGGAAGACGCTCTACAAGGGAGATATCTTTCATGCACCTGACGCATTTGATGCCTGAAGCCTTCTGCATCAGTTCCTTGCCAATGTATTCATGAGCAGACATGTAATATATTTTTTACAAAATCGAAACATTTAAATAGTAATATATTTTTTACATTTTCTATGGAAAGCAACAACTTCAAAATGAAGAGGGTCGCCTGGAAATACGCTTTTGCCGTAGTCGTCATATTCGCAGGCCTAATACTTGCGTACAATGGCATCGGCCAGAGCTTTTTGGGATTCGCATCAGTAGGCACGTGGCTCATATACGTGGGTTTCGTGATGCTTGCGTTAATCTCGATTCAGCTGCTCACTAAGAAGAAGAGGCTTGTCGACGAGAGGATGGAGTTCGTCGCTGCGAAGGCAGGAAGGGTGACTTTCATCGCCATAATCCTGTTCGCATTCATAGTCATGATAATCGACGGTATCAGGCCTATCGCCCTGCCGTATTCCTACGTGATGAGCTACTTCATATCAGGGATAATCCTTGTTTATTTCATATCGTACAGGGTTCTTCTGCGATACAACTGATGCGACCATGAGGACGAGGATAACAGAGCTCAGGAAGCAGCTGAAGATGACCCAGCAGGAGCTGGCTGAAAATGTAGGCGTCACTAGGCAGACAATAATCTCCCTTGAGCAGGGCAGGTACAACCCGTCGCTCGCGCTTGCTGCGAAGATAGCAAGAGCGCTGAAGAAGGGGCATGTCGAAGACGTGTTCATCATTGACAGGGAAGGCCGATGATTTCAGCGTGGCATCCATTTCCAGCATTAACTATTTAAACCAGCTCCCTTCATTGCGTCATTAAAAATGCCAACTTCAATCATGATATATGTCGTTGTCGGTTGCTGGACAGCCTTCATAGTATACTGGATTGCAAGTTCGTTCTCGCAGAAACAGTCAGAACAGAGGCCTGTCACATTGTTCAGGGCCATTGCACAGTTCCTGTTCGGCTTTTCATTCTTCATCATGATAAGGCCGGACCTGTTGCATATACCAAAAATAGCATTGACAGATTCCGCATCTGCAGGCATTGCCGGAGTGTTTTTGTGTATCTTAGGGCTGTTCATCTGCATCTGGGCAAGGAGGACGATTGCAGGCAACTGGAGCAATTCCATCGATTTCAAGAAAGGTCATGAGCTGGTCACATCAGGGCCTTACAGCTATGTCAGGCATCCCATCTACTCAGGCTATCTAACCATGTTTCTGGGAACTGCCCTTGTTGTGGGCAGCCTGGGCGCTTTCATCGGACTCGTATCGCTGCTGCTCGGCACTGTCATGAGGATAATCCAGGAAGAGAGGCTGATGACCGGCCATTTCAAGCAGGAATATTCTGAATACAGGAATAGGACAAAGGCCCTGGTGCCTTGCCTGATATGAGTCAGTGCCTCCATGGGCATTTCCGTTATCTATTTATACTACCCTATCCATGAACCTGCTCATGCCGCATGCAGAGCACCACATCGACAGGAGGAGAAGGGTCCATGAGCTTAACCAGGAATACCCGCATCC
>CAYXZQ010000013.1:0-6662 GCA_964469935.1 uncultured Methanosarcinales archaeon | reverse complement strand
TCAGGAGGAACCTGTACAGCACGATTGTTATGCTAATCAGGAAGACAAAGACTATCACCTGGTACTTGCTGAGATGCTTGTGGAATTTCTCCCGCTGCTTGTGCGTCGACACGTCGACAAGCTCATCACCGAAATATATCGACAGCAGGGTCCCGACAAGAGAAAGCAGTATGATGCCCCAGAACGGGAACGGCTTTGAAAGTATCTCGTAGAACAGCTTGAGCATCAGGGTGCTGTCATAGATGAAGGGCGTCCTGTAGAACGCGTACAGGTTCAGCGCAAGTGCCAGGAAGAACGAGAATATCTGAGTGTACATCATCCTTATGCCTGATAGGATCCTGACCGGGAAGGCCAGGAGGAACCCCGCATCTGCAATCGGTGTGCAGAATATGAAGAACGACCATGTCAGGAGCGTCACGAATATGCCTGTCTTGGTCCCGAGCCTTACCGACATGTATATGAAATAAATTACCACTATGAGCACAAGCCCGGTGAATTTCATCAGGGAATGCTTCTTTGTCTCGTGGCTGAAGAGTTCGGAAAATTTTGGCTTCTTTGCTGCCACCATCTATAGGATTCAAGGGAACAATCATTTAAATATGTTGCCTTTTCTTGTTCCTATGCTCAATGGAAGATGTTGAACTTTCCCCGGTCGTCCCTCTTTCTCATCGCGCGATACCATCTGAAGTAGAATGGCGGGAAGATGAGAGACACGGCAATCACAAGCACTGTCAGCGCCCCTAGAAAATAAAGGTAATCGTAGAGGACCTGCGTGCTTCCGGAATAGAAGGACGAATACGTGTTAAGAAGGACGGTAATGACAACAGATGAAAGGTAGCTCAATGGGAAAAGCCCGAACACCCACGCGTTCTCATTATGCCACCATATCCTGTCTTTCTTGAAATTTTTAGACCCGAACTTCGGGTTGAATGCGAACCAGAGGAAATCCTCGACAGTGAGAAATATCATGTAATATGACACCACCAGCAGCTCTGCAGGCAGGGACCATGCAAGACCTGTGAAAAACCCTGCATGGAAGGCAAGCAGCATGAATGCCAGGAGGAATAGGTGATACCCTGTCAGTGGCTTTCTGCCGTTGAGATAATAGAATACCCTGGACTTCCTGTACCATGTCGGCAGGTTTTCTGCCCAGCCGGACCCGCCCTCTACCTCTATCTCAAGAAAAGCGAGCAGAAGGGCGAGCGCAAGAATGAATATGGCAGTTGCGATGAACATGCGATTATTTCGCAGCCATTATTTATAAGGCTTTCCCCTCATCTTATTATCTCAAAATACTTTTTGTGTTTCCTCTTCGGAGGCTCTCTTGAAGACTCTTCTGCCTTGTATCCCAGGGCGATTCCGAAATGGACCTGGCAATCCTCGGGTATCTTCACCATGCTGTTCTTTTCAGGACCTGTGAAATTGTACCTTGCAAACCCTATCCAGCATGAGCCTATGCCAAGGCTCTCTGCAGCGATGAGCATGTTCTCTACAGCTGCGCTTGCGTCTTCGACAGGGGTTATTGCATCCTTTCTTGAGGCGACGACGATTATTGTCGGCGCATCATGATAGATGTTGATCTTCTCATTCCTGCCGAAATTGGCGATCCACTCGACATCGCTCTTCTGCATCTCTCTCTTGCTCCCGTCGCTGAGCTCCCTTATCAGCTCCCTGTCCTGTATCACTGAAAAGAACCACGGCTGGGAATTGGCTCCGCTCGGCGCCTGGAGCCCTGCTTCAAGTATCGCATGCAGCTCATCGTCTTTTATCTGTTCAGGTTTGAATCTCCGTATGCTCCTTCTGGATGCAATGGCTTTCAATACTTCATTCATATTTCTCACCTCATCTCCGAGAAATGAAGCATGATTGAAAAATCTTTCTGTTGACAGGTTATCCTAGCTGCTCAATTGCCAGCCTCCTGAGGAAGGGCACCCTGAAGAGCAGCAATCCTGCATAGAACATGACTGTCCGGAACCTTCCGAGCCTTGCAAGGGTATTCTTGAGCTGCCTGTGCCTCTTCTTGGTCTTCAGGAGCGCTTCTATCCTTTGAGGCTCATGCTTCGGGTCAAGGATCATCCTGCCTGTCTCCTCCCCGCTGACCAGCGCCTGGTATATGCCCTCGCCTGTCATCTCAGATGCGAATCCCCCTGCATCGCCTGCAAGGAACACGTTTCCGAACCTGTTCCCCTGGTAATCGCAGTTGATGACGAAGCCCTTCAGCTCAGCCTTTGACACGTCAATCCCCCTTCTTTTCAGCCATGCCCTGAAATTCTTCATCATGATCCCTGGCTGCATGTCATTCGGGTCGCATCCGCATCCGACTGAGGCGCAGCCTCTGTGAGGGAATATCCAGGCATACCATGCAGAGAATGCCTTTGGCTCGAAGAATATCTCGAGATTTTCGTATTCTTCAGTCGGTATGACGTATTGCACTCCCAGGCCCGTGGTCCTGGAATCAAGCCCCAGGTACCTTCTTACTGCCGAGGATGAGCCGTCAGCGCCGACAAGGAACCTGTAGGATATCCTTCTTCCCCCTGCAATTACATGCTCTTTTGTAATCCCTGTAACCTCAGCGCCTGTCCTGACATCGACATTCCTGAATTTTTTCAGCTTTTCCAGCTGCCATTGTCCGAGCCTCTTCCTGTCGATTGTGAATATGAAATCCTCTTTCTGCCTGACTTCTGTGCAGGAATTGTTGACATGCAGGCTGACCTTGTCGAAACTGAATTCGACCAGCTCCTCAGGCAGGCTGAGTAATCTCATGCCCTTTCTGGTCAGCCCACCTGCGCAGACCTTCGGTCCTATCTCCTTGTTCTTCTCGAGAAGCAATACACTGTATCCAGAATCTCCCAGGGTCTCGGCGCAGCTGAGCCCGGCAGGCCCTCCGCCGACGATGATGACATCGAATGATTCCATGAATATGAGAAAAGTGCAGATTTTATTAAGGTTTCGCAGGCATCAGTAATGCAGTCCTGCCAGGTCATATTGTCGATTGGTGGAAAGCCTGTCTCCACCCGATGGAAATTTCCATCAGTCTACCTGTAGCACTTCCTGACGACCGGACAGAATACTATCGACAGGTTCAGCAGCGCCCATAGTATGGCTGTGCTTATCCACAGGTTGCCGCTCACATTCAGAAGCTGCTGCACGTAGTACAGGAATGCGAAGAACGCAACCTCTGATATGACTGCAAAGGCCCATTCCTTGGTCTTGTCTGCCATGATATCACCCATGCAATATGAAGAAGCTGATTTTTATAAATGTTGCGGAATGACATGTCTGAGTCAGAAGGTTAAAGGCTTAAAGGCAACAAATATAAATCTCCCCCGCTTCTCCTGCTTCCGGGATGAAAAGACTGACAAGAAACCCATGGTTCGGGCCGAAAAGATTCATAGGATGGGGTTCAACCCCTGTTTCATGGGAAGGCTGGCTCGTGACATTCTTCTACATTATCCTGGTTATTTTGACTCTGACTTATCTTCACAGGACTCCCATCGGCATAAGCGTGATTGTCGCGCTGACTTTAGTCCTGTTAATAATCATGCTGATAACAGGCGATGGATTCGGCAGGGCCCGGAGCACGTAAGGCAAGAAAAATATTCTGGCGAGATTAATTCCCGCCTGAAAAGGATTCCTTAAGCGCTGAGCATCTTATCATACAGCCTGATATAGTCCTCTGCCATCCTCTCGGATGAAAATTCCCTTCTTGCGCTCTGCATGACATCCTTCCTGAGGCTGTCGAAGGATTCGCTCGTCGCGACATCAAAGAACAGCCTGAACGCCTCAAGCATCGATTCTTCTGTGTAATCCCTTGTCACGATTCCCGGGATTCCGGGACCGTCTTTCCTGTGGTCGTGCACTGTCTGGGCAGCCCCGCCGACACCCCTGACGATGGGCACTGCCCCGTACATCGCCCCTTTCATGTGGACAAGCTCGCATGGGGCATATCTCGAGAAGTTTAGCACGCCGTCGGCTGCGGCATAGGCAAGCCGTTCTAGCCTGTCTGAAAAAGGCCGGAGCACGGCCCTCCTGCCATCGCGGTACGGATATGTGAGTGAGATTGTCTCTTTTATTGCAGGGATGTACTCCCCGTCTGATATAACCGCCAGCTGCAGCGTGGGAAAATCGCTTATCAGCCTGTTCATGACATTGTTGAGGATATCGATCCCTTTCTGGTTCGGATCTGCCCTGCTTGTCCAGACGACGAGCCTGGAATTCATGCTGACCTCAAGTCCGTGCTCTCCCTGGAACCTCAGCTTGTTGCTGAGCTTGGATTCTGCCATGGTCGATGCGTCATAATTGGGAAATATATTCTCGTCGGTGATAGGGTCGTATGATGGGTCAGGAGTGTTCAGTATGCCCGATATCCTGTCCTTTTTCTGCCTGATCAGCTCGCCGAACCATGGAGGGGCATTGCAGGGAATCTCCCCGTCCATTATCTCCTCTAGCCATCTCTGGCTCGGCGTGTTGCACCAGTCTGAGCCGAATATCCCGCTCAGGAGAAGGTTGACTTTTGACCAGTCGTAATTGTCAAGCCAGAGCCTGTGACTGTGTTGCCGGGAGAGGCCGCTCTCTTCTGCTTGCCTTATGTCGACTGTCTTTGTGTGCACATTGTGGATCGTGAAGAGCGACTTGTATCCGGGTCCGGCGAGCGGGCCGATGAGTCCTGTCGGCCAGTCATGGCAGTGTATGATGTCCGGTCTGATCATCGGCAGAACATCATTTAGCACCCTTGACTGGAATGCCAGCGAAAAAGCCTCGATGTCCTTGTCATAGGGGCCGCTGTTCCTGGAATATTCGGCATCCTCTATCAGGATCAGCCTTTCCCTTTCAAATTCCCTCATATCGATGCGCGAGCTGCGGAAATAAGGGACAGCGACATAAGGCCTCACCCTTGTCTTCCTCAGTGAATCGACAAGGGTAGCTACCATGTCGGCCAGGCCTCCCCTCTTCATGACTTCCACCCTGAAACCGTCATTTGTTGTGTAGTAGGACAGCTCTGGCGTCACGATAAGGATATTTTTGCCCCCCATGGCATTCGGAAATATAATCTAGTTATTAAAGATTATCTGGCCTTTAGAAACCTTTCAGTCATCCTGCGCGTCATTGGAAGGGCGTTTCATGAGATGATATGATATGAACCAATACTTAATCCAGTCATTCCCGCCGGCAGTGCCCAGGTTCCGGTTCAGGATGTTTCCGAGCGCGTCAATGGCGAGGTGTGCGGAGAACGCAGCCCCTATCCAGAAAAGGGGATGATAAAGTGACGATGCCAAGAACAAGATGACAAGGAACTCGAAGGTATGGAACAGGTGCATGGAGACCTGCTGGGTCCTGTAGTTGAATTCCCTGAACCTTCTGAGGCTGAATATATCTCTCATACTGAAAGCATTCTTTCTTGACGCCCTGATGTCTGTTGCATGGTCTAGGTCCATGAGCGCAGAAGCCAGGACAAAAAGAGCCGCCATAGGAACGGAAAGGCCGAGAACGAATGCGATAATTGCTCCGAATATCAAGTGAATCATCGTGTGCATGTTGCCTCCCTGGTGCCTCATGTAATTAAAACTTTCTTTCTTGAAACGTAATCATGTCTGCTTGTCATCCTTGATACAGAAAGATTTAAATAACATTTAATGTTATCTGACATACAATGTCAAAAAGAAGCTTCAAGCTGACCAACCAGAGGTCCGTCATCCTTGATTATGTCAACGGGAACTACACCCACCCGACTGTCGATGAAGTATTCGCCGGCGTAAGGGAGAACCTGCCGAGGATCAGCAAGAAGACGGTATATTCGAATCTCGGGTTCCTGTGCAGGGAAGGGCTTGTCAATGAAGTGAACGTGAAAGGGGCGCAGAGATACGAACCCAGTCAGAGCCCCCATCATCATCTTGTCTGCAGGAAGTGCGGCAGGATACAGGACCTGGAGTCAAAAGACCTCTATTCGCATGTCAAAAAGGTCGCTGGGAGGATAAAGGGATTCGATGCCGAGTCATTCCAGGTGCATTTTTACGGTGTATGCAGCAAGTGCAGGGAAAAAGAAAGCGCCTGATGTGTCTTATTTAATTTACGAAAAATAAGCAAAAGGAGGAAAGCAAAATGGGAACAAAAGGAATTGAGATAGTAGGAATGGACGTTGGTGAGCTGATAGGGATGCTGAACAAGGCGCTCGCCGACGAGTGGCTGGCAGTCTACCAGTACTGGGTCGGCGCAAAGGTCGTCAAGGGCCCTATGAGAGGCGCTGTCGAGGCTGAACTCAATGAGCACATGGAGGAGGAGCTCAAGCACGCGAACATGCTCGCAGACAGGATTATACAGCTGGGAGGTACTCCGCTTTTGAGCCCGCAGGAACTTCTCAAGGAGAGCGGGTGCGGCTATGACGCGCCGAATGACCCGAGTGTCGCTGCGATCCTGAAGCAGAACATTAAGGGCGAGCAGTGCGCAATCATGGCCTACAAGAATATCCTCGACAGGCTGAAATCAGGCGACGACCCGATAACCTTCAACATGATACGAAAGATAATGGAGGACGAGGTCGAGCACGAGGAGGACCTGCAGGCGATGGAAGAGGACCTAAAGCTCATGAGGAAATGATTTTTTTTTATTTCTATTCTCACTCGCACACCGGCTTACATGTGTTGTTTGTGCATTCCACATCAGGG